>CAMARB010000210.1 GCA_945860355.1 Chthoniobacter flavus
CTTGGGGCGGCATCCGCCGACCGCTGGACGGGAGTCGTCAAGACCCCGCACACGCCGATCCGAGCCAAGCGGATCATCTTCCTGTGCATGGCCGGTGGGCCGTCCCACCTGGAGACCTTTGACTGGAAGCCCGAGTTGAAGCGGATCGACGGGCAGGCGTTTCCTCAATCATTCACCCAGGGCCAACAACTCGCCCAGCTCCAGGGGGCCTCGCTCAAAGCGCGCGGCGCGTTTTGTGAGTTCCAAAAACACGGCCAAAGTGGCCAGGAGATCAGCGGTCTTTTTCCCGGACTGGCGTCCCTGGCCGACGACATGGCCATCATCCGCTCGATGCGGACCGAGCAGATCAACCATGACACGGCGCACGCCTTCATGAACACGGGGAGCATCATCAAGGGGCGTCCCAGCCTGGGCAGTTGGTTGCTCTACGGTCTCGGCGCGGAGACCCAGGATCTGCCCGGGTTTATCGTGCTGACGTCCACGGGCAAAACCGGCGTTCAGCCGGTGTCAGGGCGCCAATGGAGCAGCGGCGTTCTGCCCGGGCGCTTTCAGGGAATCCAATTCCAGAGCAAAGGCCAGCCGGTGCATTACCTCGGCAGTCCCGAGGGCGTCTCGCAGACCATGCAGAGGGAGGTCGTTGAGCAAATCCAGCGGATCAACGGGCTGACTGGGCAACGGATGCAGGACGCCGAGGCCGCCGTCCGGATTTCCCAATACGAGATGGCCTTCCAGATGCAGGCTTCGGTGCCGGACCTTGCCGACCTGAGCCGGGAGCCCCGGGAGGTCCTCGACGACTATGGAATCAAGGAGGCTGGCGATGGCAGTTTCGCAAGCAACTGCCTTCTGGCGCGGCGCCTCGCCGAGCGCGGGGTGCGGATGGTGCAGCTCTATCATCGGGGCTGGGATCACCATGGGAACATCGAGGAGGGAATGAAAAGCGCCGCCGCCGAGACGGACAGGGCGTCTGCCGCCCTGATTCGGGACCTCAAGCAGCGGGGCATGCTCGAGGACACGCTCGTTGTTTGGGGAGGGGAGTTTGGGCGCACCCCGATGGGCCAGGGCACGGGGCGCGACCACCACATTCTCGGGTTCAGCCTCTTTTTGGCCGGGGGCGGCATTCGGGGCGGGATCACTTACGGGGCCACGGATGAGCTGGGATACCGGGCGGTGGAGAATGTGGTGCCTGTGCACGATTTACAGGCGACGATCCTGCATCTCATGGGGATTGATCACCATCGATTGACCACCAAGTTTCAAGGCCTCGACGTGCGGCTGACCGGGGTGAGCGAGGCGAAGGTCCTGAAGGCGTTGATTGCTTGAGCGGCCCTTTCTGGAGCGCCTTTGCGAGGCGGCGTCTCAAGCCGGAGCGGGCTGGCGGTGTTCCTCCCGGTATCGGGAGGGGCTCATTCCCATGTGGGCCGTAAAGGCTTTGCTGAAATGGGATTGGTCATAGAACCCGCACTCCAGAGCCAATGCCGCCACGGTGTCGTCCGATTCCGCCAGCCGTCGGCTCGCATGGTCCAGGCGGATCCGGACCAAGTACTGGCGGGGGCTGGTTCCGAGTGCTTTGCGAAATGTTCGCTCAAACTGGCTCACGGAAAGGCCCGACATTTTTGCGATTTGACCGGAGTCCAGCGGTTCGGCGAAGTGCTTGTGGAGATATTCAACCGCCCCCGCCAGTTTGTGGAGAACCGAGGCCGCGTAGCGGACTTGAGCGACGCGCCGGGAGAAACCCGCGACGCCCACGATTTCGCCGCGGTTGTCGCGCAGGGGGACTTTGTTGGTAATGATGAGTTGCGGGGACCCGGCCCGGTGCGGGGAGGGCTCAAGGCGATTGAGGACCGGTTGACCCGTTTCCATGACGGCACGATCGTCTGCGAGATAGTCGGGAACCCGGCTGGGAGGGAATAAATCCCAGTCGTTTTTTCCCAGCGCCTCATGTTCGGTTGTGACGCCGCAAAACTCGCAGGCCAGCCGGTTGAGCGCAACAAACCGGCCGTCCCGATCTTTGATGAAAAAAGAGACGTCAGGCAGCAGCGTGAACAGTTGGATGATCTGATCGGCATCCGCGATTTTCTTGAGAAATTCACGGCGCAACTTCGGCGTTTTCATGGGGAATACTGACTGCCTGAGACGGCGGGTTTGGCGCAGCGGAATCGGGCGGGCTCAAGTCCGGGCGCGGCCTAACTGTTCGTGGCCATTTCATCCCGCAAGTGGCGGATCAGTTCGCGAAGGCGTTTGGTGACCTGCAATTCTTCGAGCACCGCCTGGCGGCGCTGGGCGTCGCCGAGGAAAGTGTGGGCGATGATGTCCCCAAGCATGTCCGCGTCGGTAATCTTGGCCAGCTGCTCGTCCAGAGTGGCCGGGACACTAATCCCGGTTTCGCGGAGCGCGGCGCAGACGCTGAACAACTCCTCCACGAGGGCCTCGTTTTCCAAGGGATCCCCGGGGACCACACGCAATTCCCGGAACCGGGCGATGCGATAGGGATGATCCTGCAAAAAGCCGGTGAAACGGATCCGCGCAAGCCCCTGGAGGACGAGATTGGAGGTGCCGTCGGGGCGCCCCACGCAGGCGCGGACCAGACCGAGCCCGGCGACCGGGTAAAAATCGTTCTCGGTCAGCGCCTCTTCAACGCCGGGTTTAAGGAGGGCAATACAGAACATCCTCTGTTCCTCGAGGCAGGCTTCCAGCATCTCGCGGTAGCGAGGTTCAAAGATCCGCAAGGGGAGCATCGCTTTGGGGAAAAGCGTCGCGTTGGGCAGCACCATGACAGGGGCTTGCGTGGGCGGAATTAGGGATGAGGGGCCGGTGTTTTTCACTCCTAGGAACGGGTAGCTCCGATCATAGCACATCAGCTGCCTGATTGCCTGAGGAAGGAGCAAGGTTGCTGCCATGAACTGGGAATGCGCGTTTTTTTTTCGGCGCGGCATCTTGAGATCGGAGACGCAAACCTCCCTGCTGATTCTCAGGGGTGAGACTTTTTGCCCGGTTGCAGGGGCGAATCCGCGCCGAGGGATCTTGGTTGCCATGGGGGGCGCACCCGGGACGTCGCTGGCGCGGAGTGTTTTTCAACGAGGCTCTTCGCTGCCGGAGGTGGGCAGGTTCAGAGGGGCGCTTCCCAAGGACCGGTCTCCGTGCGCGCGCCGCGGGCGATCCCAACAGAGCCGGGCATCTCGGGGGGGGCGTTCTGGTCCTAGAAAAGTTCGTTCTCGCGGGAGGGGGCGGCGATGCCCAGCTTGCGGTAGGCGGCCGGGAGCGCGACACGCCCCTGCGGGGTGCGTTTGAGGTAACCCTGCATGATGAGGTAGGGTTCGTTGACGTCCTCAAGGGTGCCGGCATCTTCGCCGATGGCAACGCCCAGGGAATTGAGGCCAACGGGGCCGCCGTTGAACTTGTGCACCAGGGCTTCAAGGATGCGTTTGTCCATCTCATCAAATCCATCCGCGTCAATGTCGAGCATGCTCAGAGCGGCGTCCGCCACGGACTGCGTGACTTTGTTCCCGGCGCGGACTTGGGCGTAATCGCGCACCCAGCGCAGCAGGTTGTTGGCGATTCGCGGGGTGCCTCGGGACCGCGCGGCGATTTCCAATGCGCCCAGTTCGTCGATGTCCACCTGAATGAGGCCGGCGCTCCGCAGGATGATCTTTTGGAGCTCGTCGGCCGTGTAATAGTCGAGGCGGCAATTCATTCCAAACCGGGACCGGAGAGGGGCGCTGATCATGCCCGCGCGGGTGGTCGCCCCGATGAGGGTGAATTTCGGCAGGTTTAATCGGACGCTGCGGGCGTTGGGGCCCTGGTCGATAATGATATCGAGCTTAAAATCCTCCATCGCTGGGTAGAGATATTCCTCGATGGTGGGTTGGAGCCGGTGGATTTCGTCGATAAACAGCAGGTCGCCCCGTTCCAGGGTGGTGAGCAGACCGGCGAGATCGCCGGCTTTTTCAATGGTGGGGCCGCTGGTGCTCTTAATGTTCACCCCCATGGCGTGTGCGAGGATGTAAGCCAGCGTGGTTTTGCCGAGGCCGGGGGGGCCGCTCAGAAGCACGTGGTCGAGCACGTCGCCCCGTTGCTGGGAGGCTTGCACCATGAGTTCGAGTCGCTGACAGACTTTGTCCTGTCCGGCAAACTCGCTGAACATGGGCGGCCGCAGCGAGATGTCGAAGGGTGTGTTGGGGGTGTCTCGAATGGATTGGACGGGGTGTTCAGCCAAGGTGCGCAGGGGTGGAGAGACTCTCGGATACGATAAATCGGCTGAAAGCGCTCGCATGCTTTTCCGGCCGGTTCAATCGCAAACCCTCCCCTCCGCGAGAATGGCTTGAAAAAGGGCGGGGAACCGATGCCGGAAAGGTCCGGGGCTCCTGCCGGTGGAGCCCCCTTTTCCGCCCGGGGACGACGTTTTCGGCCGCCCGCAGTCTAGTCCTCCTCGCGCTCCCGGGCTTCCTCGTCGCAGGCGGCGAGCATGCGATCATGGACGGCCTCCTCCATTCCCTCGGCGGTGAGTTCCTCGGCCAGAAGAGTGTCGTCTTCGGGTGTCAGGTTTTCCACGTGATGGCCCAGGTCGGTTGCCACCATATCCCGTTCAGAGACCCCCGTGACCATGGCGTCCAAGCCGCCATTGTCCGCCGTGTCGCTGGTGTTGCCGTGCAACTCGCGTTTGGCCAAAAGCCAGTCCTCGTGGGTCATCTGGGAGTGGCCCGAAATTCGGGCGAGCTCCATGGCCCTTTGCCGTACGGTGTCTGCGTCTGGCGTCCCGAGTCCCTCGGAGTGCTCGATGATTTTGGCTGAAAGAGGCTTCCTTCTCATACTCACTCTTAAGACCATCCCCGCACGGATCAAGTTGCGCGTTGCCACGGTGTTTGCCTCGGGCGGAAGGAGCGCTTATTTCCGCGTTTCGTTGAAAACCGCGAGGCATGGAGACTTTTCCCGCGTGTTTCTGATGCGGGCAGGGAAGCCGGCAGTCAGCCGCAAACGCCAGGGGGCTGGTCGGGGTGGGCGTCCCGCCGCTCCTGCAGGAGTTTCCCGATGGCCTCTTCCAACGGCAAATCCTCCACGGTAATGTCGCGGATTTGGGTCGTGGTAAGAATCTCCCGGCAGACTTCCGTGATCCGCGGACGCGGCACTTTGAGGCGCACGCTTTGGGGCGTTTGTTCGAGAATTTCCCCCAAGGCCTCCAGGCGAGACGGGCCCGGCGGCTCCCAGGAAAGCGCCAGGATCTTGTGCGTGGCAAACCGGTCCACGATGGCGTTGAGCGGGCCGTCGAAAAAGATCTGTCCGTGATCGATCAGAATCACACGCGCGCAGAGCTCCTCGATGTCCCGCATGTAATGGCTGGTGAGCATGGTCACAATCCGATGCTCGGCGTTGTAGAGGCGCAGGAAGTCGCGCACTTTTTTCTGGCTGGCCGCATCGAGTCCGATGGTGGGCTCGTCGAGGAACAGAACGCGGGGTGAATGGAGCAGAGCGGCGATGAGCTCCATTTTCATGCGTTCCCCGAGGCTCAGCTCGCGCACCATCACGTTGAGCTTGTCGGCCACCTCCAGGAGTTCGCTGAGTTCGCCCACCAGGGTGCGAAAGTGCCGGGGATCGACTTCGTAGATGGCCCGGTTGAGTTCGAGCGACTCGCGGGCGGGCAGATCCCACCACAGCGCGTTTTTCTGGCCCATCAGCAGGGCGAACTGCCGCTTGAACGCGTTTTGACGTTCCCAAGGCACATAACCCATCACACGCGCCTCGCCCGAACTGGGATGGAGGAGGCCCGAAAGCATCTTGAGAACCGTGGTTTTCCCTGCGCCGTTGGGACCGAGAAACCCGACAAACTCCCCCTCTTCAATGGAGAAACTGACGCGTTCGGCGGCTTTGACCTCCTCGTATTGGCGGCGGCCCAATCCCCGGACGGCCCCCCAGAGTCCGGGCGCTTTTTTGTAGGTCCGGTAG
>CAMARB010000211.1 GCA_945860355.1 Chthoniobacter flavus
AGAGAGAGAGAGAGAGAGAAGAGAGGACGGCGGTGCTGCGGGCGCTGCCACCTCGACGCATTTCACTTCGCCGCGAGCTCGGACGGCCAAATGCTGCGAGAGGGCGGGTATGATGAATTCTCGCGGGAGCTTGGCGCTTCTACCGAAGAAGCAGGCAAAGTCTGCGTTACGCCTTTTTCACAAAACAGGCTTTGAGACCCATCGAACTCCCTTCGATTTTACAGGAAATTTCGTGGTCCCCGTCCACTATCCGAATTCCTTTGGCTTTGGTGCCGC
Source organism: Chthoniobacter flavus (assembly GCA_945860355.1). GTDB lineage: Bacteria > Verrucomicrobiota > Verrucomicrobiia > Chthoniobacterales > Chthoniobacteraceae > CAIURC01. The sequence continues at coordinate 277 of CAMARB010000211.1, forward strand.
CTTTGAGCACCTGGGAGGAGCCCTTGAGCTTCAAATCTTTGATCAGCATCACCGTGTCTCCATCGGTAAGCACGGTGCCATGGGCGTCTCTGACGACACGCGCCGCGGGGGCCTGGGCCTCCTGGGCCCATTCGTGACCACAGGTGACGCATTCCCAGCGGTCCGTCAGATCCAATAACTCGGTCATACTGCACATCGGGCACTCGGGATTACTCATGGAAACCCCGTTCTAACCTTAATGCGCACAGCCAGACAATGATCGAGGTTCGCCCCGCAAAATCCGCCTGCCGGGGCAATCACCTGGGGATTCCGCCAGGCCCCTTCGATCCAACTTCCCAGAACACCGAGATTATCGACCGCTTGCAGGGGCGACTCGGGAGGATTGCCATGCCAGGAAACGCCATTGCCCGCCTTCCAGACGCCAGACCCCAAGGTAAAGCAGCGTGACGTCGTTTTCGGCTGCGCCTGAGCGCACTTTCACCCGCGTCCGCCCCGTCATGAGCGCGATCTGAGGCGCCGGGAAAGTGAAATTGCGCTCCTCGTTTTCATAAGCCAAGTAGCGGATTTTCCCCTGGGTGAGTGATTCGACAAAAGAGCCTTTTGTTTCAATCACACCGTTCGCGTGCCCGTATCGAAGGTCGTCTGAAAAAATGGCGAGCAGGGCGGATTCAGACGGGTTCAGCAGGGCACCAATCCGCGCGTCGTCGGCGGCCGCAAGCGCTGCAACGAGTGGGGCGTCCGCGGCCTGGATGTGGGCGAGCGGTGCGGCGAGAAAGAGAAGGGGAGGGATCCGTGACATGACAGAGCCCTAGACAACCCGGTTCCCGGCGAGAAATTGGAGCCGTTCTGCATCCGGTCTCTGAACAGGCGTGCGGACCCTAAAATAAGGGCTTTCGGCGGGTGCGAGTATGTGCAATTGAATTGCAAGAGATGCATGCCGCCGTTTTTCCGCCGTTCTCATGAATCAAACGCAAATCATTGAACTCTTCCTCAAAGGTGGGCCGATCATGTGGCCGATCCTCGCCGTTTCCGTGGTGGCGGTGGCGACGGTGCTGGAGCGTCTTGGCTTTTTAACGGCTGAAAAAGCCCGGCGCGATCCGGGCGCAGTCCGGGACATCTTTGGCCGGATTGAGCATGGGGATGCCGAGGGGGCTGTCCGTTTGGGATCGGGTTCCAGGGACTTTGTAGCGCGGGTGCTGGTGGCGGCGCTCAGGGAGAGGGACACATCTTTCACCAATGCGCTTTTGGCTCAGTCCAGCGAAGAGCTGCGGCGCTTCAACCGCGGCCTTTCCGTGCTGGATACGGTGATCACGCTGTCCCCGTTGCTGGGTTTGCTGGGAACGGTGACGGGGATGATCCACAGTTTCGGGCTCTTGGCCGGCGAATTGGACGCGCCTTCAGCGATCACCGGGGGGATTGCCGAGGCGCTCATTGCCACCGCGTTCGGGCTCGGGGTCGCCATCACGGCGTTGATTCCCTACAACTACCTCAACGCGCGGCTTGAGGATGCCCGGCGGGAGATCGAGGTGGCGGGAAATCGCCTCGAACTTTTGCTGGTCAAACACAGCGAGGCTCCGGCTGCCGCGGGCAAGGAGGCTTGACCCATGCCGGTTTCAATTCCTTCGCCGGGCGCGAAAAAACACGCGCGAATCGAGATCATCCCGCTGATTGACATCATTTTCTTCCTTCTCGCGACCTTTGTGATGGTGAGCCTGTCGATGGTGAAAAACAAAGGGATCCCGGTGAATCTCCCGGTGGCCGCCAGCGGACAGCCTCAGGAGCGCAAGGACTTCAGCAGCATCACTCTCACCGAAAACGGCGATCTGTATTTCAACAAGCAACAGGTGACGCTCCCCGAGCTCGAAGCCGCACTCAAAGAGCTCACCACCCAAGAGTCCGAGCCGCGAGTGTTTATCAACGGCGATCAAAAGGCGGAGTTTGGCAAGGCGGTGGCGGCGCTCGATATTGCGCGCCGATTGGGGATTACGAAAATCGCGATTGAGACCAAGCCGCGCGCGGCTGCCTCTGAGGCGTCGGCGCCTCAATAGTCCGCGTTTGTCCCGCGATGAATGACATCACACGCAACGTGGGGTTCTACCTTGGCGCCATCGGGTTGCACGCCGCCGTGTTGTGGGGATGGAGCTTTTCAGAGCCCACGTTGATTTCGGAGGCGGGTTCTGAAGGAGACACGGTGGAGGTGTCGCTCGTCGGCGGAATTCCTGGCGAGTCCGCGTCAGAGAGTGCGAGTCCTGAAGCGCCGCAGTCCGAACCCGCGAAGCCCGAGCCACCGCAGCCCGAACCGCCGCAGCCCGAGCCACCGAAGCCCGAGCCACCGAAGCCCGAGCCGCCGCAGCCCGAGCCACCGAAGAACGAACCGCCGAAGCCTGAACCGCCGAAGCCCGAACCGCCGAAGCCCGAACCGCGTAAATCGCGATCTGAGAAAGTCGCGCCGAAGCCCCAGCCGACCAAATCCGGAGCAACATCCGCGAAGTCGGGCGGCGGCGGGAATCCAGGGGCCTCGGCTTCATCCCAAGGAGGCCCGGGATCTGGAAGGGGGATCTCCGGCTCGGGTGACAACGCGCACGCGACATGGCGAAACAAGGTTCAGCCCGTTTATCCTGAGGCCGCGCGTTTGGCTCGGCTCACCGGACGACTCGAAATCGAGGTCCGCGTCAACGCCCTCGGTCAGCCGGTGTTCGCCCGGGTGGTGAAGAGCAGTGGTTCTGCTTTGCTCGATGACTCCGCGCTCAAGGCGGTGCGGGCCTCGACGTTTAATCCCAGAAGGTTGGGGTCTATTCCTCTCCCGGATACCATCATCGTTCCGGTCACTTTTCGGCTCAATTCCGACTGATTTTTGGTCCGGCGGAACGTCGGGGAGGGCGGCCCCGCCGCTTTGGAGCCACCCTCCCGCTGAATGTCCCGCGAATCGTTTCCGCGAGCGATGTTTTGGCGTTCTCTAGAACGTCCACTGAACGCCGCACATCACGCCCCGGCCTCCCAGCGGCGCGATGTCTTTCAAGAAGGATGTGTGGACCCGCGCCTCCGCATCCGTGAGGTTCATCCCCTTCAGGTAGAGATTTGCCTCAGTCGCTCCCATGTGAACGCGATAGCCGACGCTCGCGTTGAGCAGGAAATAACTGTCTGTTGGCAACTCGAAATCAGCCGTGCGGTTCTGTCTGGCGACGTACTGCCCTTCGATCGCCGCGTTGAAGTTCCCGTAGCCAAACCGCAGGCCGGCGGTGCCGCGGAAGGGCGGGATCCGGGGCAGGGGATCGTTGCCGCTGGTGTCTGCGGCGTGCACGTAATCCGCCTTGAGTTCGAGGTCCAGGGTGGGGTTGATCGTTGTCGGCGCGGCGATTTTTTTGGCGTCTTTTCCATCCACAGCCGTGGGCTCGATGGCGGGCGCCATGAGATGGAATGTGACTTCCGCCTCACCGCCGAAGAAATCAGCGCGTGTCGACCGGTAGTTGTATACGGGCAAGGCGTCCTCCTCGCCTTCGACAACCGCGCCATTGGGGAACAGTCCAATCAAGTCGCTGAAGTGGTTGTAGAAAACGGAAACGGATCCCGTGACGGCGCCGGTTTTTTTCCGAAGGGAAAGATCGAGGTTGAATGACTTCTCCGAGTCGAGCGCGGTATCCCCAATTTCAAAAGCGTTGGTGGCGATATGCGGGCCGTTGGCGAAGAGTTCCTGGTAAGTCGGCGCGCGCTGGGTGAGGGAACCGTTCAAGGCGAGTGCGTAGCCGACCACGGGCGTGTAGATCACCCCGAGGGAACCGCTCACATTGTTGAATTGCCGGGTTTGGCCCGGCCCGAAACCGGGTTGGCTTGAGGACTCCACCGAGGCGTGGTCATAACGCAAGCCGAGCTGCAGCCGGTAGGCGCTCCATGCCAGCTCTTCGAAGAGAAAAGCGGAGTTCATGGCGCTCTCCGTAGGGGGCAGAAAAGCCTCCTCCCCGAGGGCGGAGAAATCGCTGCCCTGGGTTTGATAACCAAAAACGCCCTCCAACAAACCCAGCTTTTCGTGGGTGACCTCCAGTCGGCCGTCGTAGCCGGTGTTGTCGAACTTCGTGGCCGCCTCGCTGCCTTCAAATTCCGTGTGTGAATAGTCCGAGATGCCGAGGCTGTATCGAACGGACCGGATCCCCGGGAGGGGTGCGTTGAAGGCCCCGCGGAAATCCCAGCGGCGCTGCTCCATGTCGATGGTGACGGTCGGTTCCGCCACCACACCGTAGTTGGTGTTAAATCCCGAGTAGGCGAGCCCGAAATAGCCGCCGTCCCAGATGTAGGAGCCGCCTCCGGCGAGCCCCTCGACTCTCAGGTTGCTGTTGGGCAGAACGTTGCGAGGCTCACTTTCGCCCTCCTCCAAAGGCTCAATCTTCCGCAGGCGCTCCGAGCGCGCGTAGCCCGGAATCCGGAGGTTGTCGGTGGCGGTTTTGTATCCCTCAAGATGCCATGCGAACCCGCCGAGGCCGCCCTCCAAAGTGAAGTTGCCGCCCCGCTCGGTGTTGATGGAGCCGTACTGCCCCGAGAGGCTGCCGCGCACCGATTCAGCGATCCGTTTGTCGGGAATCCGGCCGTCCACCGCGTTGATCACACCGCCGACGGCATTGGGACCGTAGAGCAGGGTGGCGGGACCGCGCACCACTTCGATGCGCTGCAATGAGGCCGGGGAAAAACTCACGGCGTGATCGGCGCTGGTGGCGGAGGCGTCGATGGTGTTGTTCCCGTTTTGCAGGATCCTCACGCGGTCGCCGTCGAGCCCTCGAATGACGGGTCGGCTTGCCGCGGGTCCGAAATAACTCGAGGTGACACCGGGGGTGCCTGAAAGGGTCTCTCCCAAGGTGGGCGCGAGGGACAGACGCAAGCGATCACCGCTCAGGGTTGAGGTTGCCTGGGCTTGCTCAAAAGCAGGCCGTTCCAGGGGCATCGCGCTCACCACGGTTTCCTCAAGCGACACGCGCGCGGGTGCCTGGGCGAGGGCGGTGAACTGCGGCAAACCGAAGCTGATGAGAGAAGCAATGGAGACGCTGAGAATGTGTCGATGCATGGTTATTGTGTGGAAAAGCCGTGCCGCTGCGAAGTGCTGGAGAGGGCAACCATCAGAGGCTTTGGCCGGGTTCAAAACTCGGAGGGGCGTCACAGGCCGGCGGGAGCCGGTTTCAGTGCCGCGTTGCGGCGCGGAATGAAGCGCGACGTATCCATCATTGCAACCAAAATGCAATAGGATTGCATAAGGGATTTGTTTTCGCGGGCACTTTTCTGGGCGCACTCCGCTGGTCGCCGCTCGGCCGGGGGCCGCAGGAAAAGTGCGCTCGGGGTGGCCGGAGTCTGATCGCGAGAGATCCATCCCTCCCTTGAAATGAAGAGATGCCTGCAATGTGGAAGAGCGAATCGAGTGGGAGCCACACGCAACCGGCTATCATTAGAGGAAACCCAATATGATCAATCCCCAGCCCCGGCGGGACGGGCTCCCCGGCGCGCGGACGCCCGGACACGGGTGCTCGCGCGGCGGCGAAACACCTTGCAATTTGGGTTTGCGAG
>CAMARB010000212.1 GCA_945860355.1 Chthoniobacter flavus
GCTGCGCTGAAGGCGGCGTTCTGGGGGTGCTGCCCGGCATCATTGGCGTGATGCAGGCGATCGAGGCCATCAAACTCATCGTGGGCGTCGGCGACCCCATCATGGGGCGGTTGATCCATTTTGATGCTCTCAAGATGAAGTTCCGCGAGTTCAAGCTGCGGAAGGACCCCAAGTGCCCGGTCTGCGGCGATCACCCCAGCATCACGGAGCTGGTGGATTACGAGCAGTTCTGCGGGATTCCCCAGGCCAAAGCGGCCGAGGAGGCGGAGGCCCACGTTCCCACGATCAGCGTCGGGGAACTCAAGGCGAAACTCGACTCGGGCGAGAAGTTCGTGCTGCTCGATGTCAGGGAGCCGTGTGAATACGATGTTTGCCCGATCCCGGGATCGCGTCTGATTCCCCTGGGGCAACTGCCTTCGCGGATGAGCGAGTTGGATTCTGCGGATGAGATCGTGCTCCAGTGCAAGTCCGGCGCGCGTTCGGCCCGGGCTCTGAAGCTGCTCCAGGAAGCCGGGTTCGGGAAACTCTCCAATGTGGAGGGCGGGATTCTGGCTTGGTCGGAGAAAATCGACTCGAGTGTGCCAAAATATTGAGCGCGGCATGCCGAGCGCCGGGTTTGTTTCCCTGTGAAGTCCATGGCGTCTCCTGACTCCCCGATTTCCGCGGGACAACGGGCGCTCGGCGGTGGCGATGTGATCGCGCTGCTGGAGTGTCCGCTGACTAGGCAGCCGTTGGAGTGGGCTTCGGATGCCGTCCTGCGCCGGCTGGAGTCGCTCCGAACGCAGGGACGCCTGCTGGATCGGTCCGGTGCGCCTGTGTCCGCCGAGTTGCTGGCGGGCTTGGTGAATCGGGACGGCACCGTGTTTTATCCGGTCTCCAACGGGCTCCCCGTGCTTTTGAGGGAGCGTGCGGTTGCTTTGGCCTAGCGACTCCTCCGGTTGTTTCCGGCGAAAAGACGGGTTTTGCTCCGGGGCGTGGCGTTGGTGGGTCAACGCGCATGTCCAAACCCGCTTCCTGGATGGTGTGGGTGGTCGCCGTGGCCGGGCTGGGCTGCTTTTTCCTGTGGCCGATTGGAGAGATTCTTCGGAACGCCTTTCTTGATGCCGACGGCCATTTCACGGCGAGGTTCCTCCTCGAGGTTTTACTCAACCCGATTTATCTCGAGGTCCTGGGCGAGGGCCGCTCGGTGGCGGCCGCCCTCGGGGTATGGGCCATGGTTTTCCTGGCCTTGAGTCTTCTTTTTACGCACCGCCTGATGGGGCGCAAACTGGGTGCGCTCTTCCGGCTGTAACCGAGCGCTCGCCGGGCTTGCAAGGGCGAGTGCGCCGGTGGGGCTAGGTCGGGCAGGGGAGTTCGGCGCCCAGCGTGACCGCAGGCAGCGGAATCTCCGCAACGGTGCGTTGATCCTGCCAGAGGGCTTGTCGGCAGAAGAGAAACCGTGTGTGCCCGAAGTTTCTCCAGCCGGCCGCATGCGCGAGTTGATTCATTTCACTAAATGAAAACGCGCGCCTGGCAGAGACCCGGCCGTCATTCCGGGTCATGGGATCCCTGTAGATGAACTGGGTGACCGCCCAGACGCCCGCGGAAGTGGCTCGGCTCCGTTCCAGATCCGTCACAAGCACGTAACGGTGGGAGAGTTCGCGGCAGCGGCGGAGCATGCGGATGGCATCCAGCTCGCTAAAATGATGAAGGGCGAGCGAACAACACACCAGGTCGTAGGTCTCGGCGGACTCGTAGGTGAGCGCGTTGTCCCGCAAAAAACGGATCTCCGGGTACACCTCGCTCATCCGCTTTGCGATCTCCAAGGTGGCGGGTTGGGCGTCGACGGCGTCAATCCGGAGGGTCACGTTCCGGCGCCGCGCCCAGTCGATCATCGTCCGGGGGATGTCGCCCGCGCCCGTGGCCAGATCCAGGACGCGATAACTTGTGCCGGGTTGGAGCCAGGCCGAGAGGAAGCGGCGGATGATACGATGGCTGCCGAAATAGCGGTTCAGGCCAATGAGGTTCTTGAGATCCTTCTCCAATTCCGCGCTCACAGGCTGCGGGCGGTCCATCCACTCCGGTTGATCGGGATCAAAATCGCGCGGCATAACAGGGATTAAAAACAGGCGGTTCTCTGCGGAATGTCCCGCACTCGGGAGGGCGGTGCGTTTGGTAGGACGCGCCGCCCAGGAACATGCGCAGTTTAACGGGCCATGGCGATGAGCGCCAGCATACGCCCCGTTTTTCCGCGTTCCGCGCGGTAGGAATAGTAGCGATCCCGATGGGCGGCCGTGCAGGTTCCAGGGTCGTGAACGTCTCTCACGCCCGCGTCCCTGCATTGGCGCGTAATCTCCGCGGCGATGTCCACCTCATAGTGGGGAGGCCGCACGCAGGGGCTCAGCTGCGCGATGAGATCTCCCGGCTCGCAGCCAAACTCCGTGTGCATGAGACCGATGGCACGGGTGACGATGCCCTGTTCGGTGCCTTTGCGACCCGAATGAAGGAGGCCGATGACTTTGCGCCGGGGATCCACGAGAAAAATGGCGCAGCAGTCAGCCACATAAATGCCCAAAGTCACTCCGGCCTCCTCTGTGATCAATCCGTCGACGCCGGGGAGAGGCGTCCCGGCCCGCGAGTTCACCACGGCGACCGCGGCCCCGTGGACCTGCTCCGCAGTGATAAAGGCTGTTTCCCGGGAGTCCGGATTCGCGGATGAACTTACCAGGGCGCGCGCCCGGTTGTAGGCGGGCTCCAGCCTCCGAATCGCTTCCTCGCGTTCGACCGCCGTATCGACCCCGGGAATCCGGCCCGTGAAGCCATGCCTGAGGAAGCGGATTTGAGAGAGCGCGGGGAATTGCTCCAAGGAGGGCTCGAGTGCCGTTGTCATTTTTTCTTGGGTGCGACTGAGCCCGGTTTCGAGTCGCCTTTGCGCGGGGTTCCCGAGGGCTGGCCGTTTTTGGAGAGCGGGTCGCGAAAGCTTTCCTCGTAGACGGTATCGGTCGCGGTGACCCGGTCGAATTCGGCCAGGGCGATTTGGTAGTCGGCCCGCGCTTGGAGCTCCGTGATCCGGGCCCGGGTCAGTGCGACGCGGGCATCGAGGACGTCGAGTTGGGTGGCCGCTCCGGCGTCGAGACGCTCTGTGGCCAGACGCAAGGCCTCGAGGGCCTGCTCCACGTTTTTCTGCTGGCTCTCGATGGTCTCCTGCGCCTGACGCATGCGCGCGAAGGCCTTCTGGACCTCGAGCTCAACCTGTTGGAGTGAGTCCACGTAGTTTAATCTGGCCGTTTCGAGTCGGGACCTTGCCTGCTGTGTGCGGCCGGAGGTGGCCAGCCCGTCGAAAATCTCCCAGCGGCCGGTGACTCCGAAGAACCAGCCGTTGATGACATCGCTCAGGTCGTTGGAAAGGATCGAGTTGCGCGCCTCATACCCGGCGTTGATGTCGAGCCTGGGCTTGTAGCCGGCCAGGGCCACCTTGATTTGTTCGGTCTCGATGAGGATGTTCTGCCTTTGCACCTTGAGCAGGGGGCGGCGTTCTCTCGCGACTTGAAGCGCGGTGCTCAGGGAAAAAGGGCGAGGCGAACCGCTGAGTTGCCCCACCACGAGGAGCTGTGGATCTCCGCCCGGGCCGGCGGGCAGCCCCAGGGTTTTACATAATTCGAGCTGGGCAATCAGATAGTCGTTGCGGGCGCGGATGAGGTTGGGCCGCACATTGGAGAGCTCAACTTCCGCCCGTAGCACGTTGAACCGGGGAACGGATCCGGCCTTGAAACGGTTTTGTTGGTCCTGGAGCTGGTTCTCAAGGAGGCGCGTGGATTCCTCCTGGACGGTGATCAGCGCGCGGTTGAGCAGGATCGAGTCAAACTGGGTGCGGACCCGGGCAACAATACGGTCCACCGTGTCGCGCAGATTCCAGTAGCTGCTTTCCTGCGTGAACTTGGCGATGCGCAAGGCCGCGCGGACTTGGCCGCCCGTGTAGAGGGCCTGGCGGACCTCGATTGCGATCCGCCAAGATTTGTCCAGTGTGCCGCCGCTGCCGAGGGATTGGAAGAGATTGGCTGGGCTTGAGGTCGGCTGAGGGTTGGATTGGAGCGAGTTAAGAACCTGGCCGAGCTCCGAAGCCGCAGTGACTTGTCCCGAGTCGGACAAGTTGCCCTGCAGTCCGGTCAATGTGTTTTGCAGCTGCTCGTTGCCTTTCTGCGCGGCGGTGTCGACCGGGGCACCGAATCCCTGGACGAGTGCCGGATCCTGCTGCCGATAGTTTCCGCTTAGACTGACGTGCGGTAGCGCTTCGGCTCGGATTTCGATGAATTGGCCGCGGGTTCGCTCGATTTCCTGAAGGGCCTTGAGAATTTCCGGGTTTTGTTTCAGGGCGATTTCCACGGCCCGATGGAGGCTCAGGTTCTCGTGAAAAACGCGGTCTGCGGCCGGGGTGCGAGGCGGTTGGGCCAGGCCGACCGAGGGGGCGAGCGCGGCGACGCCTGCCGCTAAAATCTGCGGAAGAAGGGTTCGTCTCACGTGTTTTGGCAGTAGGCGTGGATCTTCTCGTAAATTCCAACCCAACTCTTCTGCTCCTCCGCGTTGAGTTGGCCCATGAGGCGGAGCAGGTTGGCGATCATGTCCTCCCTCACCTCGGACACCAGTCCGCCGCCTTTTGGAGTGGGTTGCACGAGGATCTTGCGACGGTCGTCCTGAGCGTGAACGCGGTGGGCCAGCCCGAGCTTTTCGAGCCTGTCCACCAAACCGGTTGCCGCAGCCGTGGTGTGGCCCATTTTTTGAGCGATCTCGGTCATGCTGAGCTGCTTTTGCTGGCAGAGCAGCCCCAGCACAAAATAGTGCGGAAACGACACGTTGCCCCGCGCGAGATCCGTCGAGAGTTTCATCACGAAGCTCCGCTGCAACGCCGTGAAAATGTCGGCGAGGCGTTCGGCGTCGGCGCGCATTTGATCGCGGGGAAGGGGAGCGTCCATGGTTTGAGGCGGGCACACCTTAGGTGCAGCATGAGAGGGGTCAATCGGGTTTGCTGCGCGTCCCGAGTTTGCCCTTTCTCTTTGCCGCACTGGGAGGTAACTCATGGGGCATGGACCCCCAGTTAATCCGTTCCGTTTCCCTGTTCCGGGAACTCACCGATTCGGAGCTGACCGCCTTGGCTTCGCTGATGACGATTCGGCAGGTCAAAGCGGGCACAAAGATTCTCGAGGAAGGGGTCGGGGTGAGCGCTTTCTCCCTCGTTTGCGACGGAGTGGTGCATGTTCGCCGCCTAGCTCAGAAGCGAGAAATGCTCCTGGGGCGTCTGGGTGTGGGCGCGTTTTTTGGCGAGATCAATCTCTTCGACCCGGGCGTGGCCACGGCAAGCGTGTATGCCATGAAGGAGGTGCGCCTCGCGGAGGTGGCCTACGAGACTTTGCGGGAGTTTTTGGCCGCGAATCCGGCCATCGGCTACAAGGTCGTGTCCGCCATCATGGCGGAAACATCCAGGCGGCTGCGCCAGACCAGTTCGCGCCTCGTGAGTGCCGCCTATTGGGCGAGCAACAGCGCCGCAATTAAGGGGCCTTAGAGGCTCTAACAAAAGGTCTGAAATGGGTGTAAGCTAACCCATGAAGCCGATGGTTGCTGATGAGCTGTGGGAGGAAATCAAACCTCTTCTGCCACCCCATCCGCCCCGTCCCAGAGGAGGGCGGCCGCCGAGTTCGGATCGGG
>CAMARB010000213.1 GCA_945860355.1 Chthoniobacter flavus
CCCTCACCCCTCACCCCTCACCCCTTCCTCACACGCAGCCCTCTTCAATCGCCCGGCTCAGGGCGTTGACGGCGCTGTGGAGTTGCTCCTCGGAAATGCAATACGGCGGCATGAACACCACCACGTCCCGGATCGGCCGGGTCAACAAACCGTAATGCCGCGCCCGTTGACACACCCGCGCCCCGGTGAACCGCTCCGGCGCAAAAGGCGTCCCGTCCTCCCGGCTCAGCTCAATCCCGGAAATAAACCCGCATTGGCGCACCTCGCGGACAAAACCCTGGGACCGCAACGCCCCGAGCAACTCGCCCATAAGCCGGATCTTGGGCTGCAACCGGTCCAACACCTTTTCCTCGCGGAAAATCGCGAGGTTGGCCAAAGCCGCCGCGCAGCCGAGCTGGTTGGCGGTGTAACTGTGCCCGTAATAAAGCGTCCGTTCCGGGCCGCCGAGGAACGCCTCGAATACCCTCTCGGTGGTCAGCGTGGCGGCCAGAGGCAGGTACCCGCCCGTGAGGCCCTTGGCCAGGACCAGAAAATCCGGTGCCACGCCTTCCCGTTCGCAGGCAAAAAGCGTTCCGGTGCGCCCGAACCCGGTCATCACTTCGTCGGCAATGAGCAACACCCCGTGCCGGTCGCACCATTGGCGCAACTCGCGCAGCATCCCCGGCGGCCAGAGCCGGATCCCGGCCGCGCCCTGCACCAGAGGCTCAATCACCACCGCCGCGACCTTCGCCGGGTCCAACGCGTCCAGTCCGGAGAGATCCGGCAGATGCGTGGCCGGGAATTGCCAGGCCGAAAACCGCCCGTGGAATCCCGCGATCCCCCCGAGGCTCGACGCGCCCATGGTGTCGCCGTGGTAGGCGTTGGAGAACGCCACAAACTCCCGGCGCTCGGGTTCCCCCCGCATCTGCCAGTATTGGGCGACCATCTTGAGCGCCGCCTCCATGGCGGTGGAGCCGTCATCGGAGAAAAAAACGCGGTTCAACGTTCCCCCGGGCCAGAGAGCCACGAGCTCCTGAGCCAGCTCGGCCGCGGGCGGATGGGTGAACCCGAGGAAGGAAGTGTGGGCGACGAGGTCGAGCTGGTCGCGCAACGCGGCGTCGATCCGGGGATGGCGATGCCCATGCAGATTGGTCCAGATGGAGGAATTGCCGTCGATGTAATCACGGCCCTGGGCGTCCCGGAGCAGCGCGCCCTGGCCGGAAACCAGCAGGAGCGGCTCAGACTCCGGAGCGCACCAGTCGCGCATTTGGGTGAAAGGATGCCAGCAGTGAGCCTTTTCGGCGGCCACCCAGCGCGCCGTGTCGGCGCCGCCCTCAGTCATACTGCGGAATCTCGCCGCCGGCGTCGGTGATGAGTTTTTCCACGGCCTGCACGTCTTCGTAGGAGAGATGTTTGCGCTGGTATTTGCGCCAGAGCACCCCGTGCAGATCCAGCAGGTCCTCCAGAAGCGGCGCGTCGTAATAGGTCCACATCGGATCGCTCTGGGCTTTGGCTTGGATGCGCCATTTCTTCCCGAATTTCTCGGCGCGCACCTCGCGTCTTTCGCCTTCGGGGGTGCGGGTTTTCCAAACGTGTGAGTTGCGCATGGGAATTTTCTGGTGAGATCAAAAAGCTCGGGGACAATACCGATCTTTTTTGAAAGTCCTCGCCAAAATCCTCACCTATTTTCTGGCCGTCGTCCTGCTGGGCGCGCTGCTTGCCCCGCCTCTTTATTGGGCCACCCTCGGCCTGGCCTCGCGTTGCGATCCGGCGGGGCCACTGGGAAATGTCATGGATTTCCTCACCCACACCCCGTTCCAGAAGTTCTACAACCGCGCCGCGCTTTTCTGCGCCCTGGCCCTGCTCTGGCCCACGGTGCGCTGGCTGGGGATGCGCAGTTGGCGGGACCTCGGGATTGAACCCGACCCGCGCTGGCTGCGGCGTCTCGGCGTGGGGTTCGCCGTGGCGGCCCTCACCGTGGCGTTGATGGCGGCGGCGTATGTGGCCCTGGATTTTTACCATTTCAGAAAAACGTTGCCCTGGGGGAAACTGCCGAAGCTGGCGCTGTCGGCGGCGGTGGTGGCGCTGCTGGAGGAGGCCCTCTTTCGCGGGGCGCTCCTCGGGCTTCTCAAAAAATCGCTGAAGCCCGCCTGGGCGCTGTTTTGGCTCAGCGCCCTGTTTGCGTTCCTTCATTTCCTCAAACCCGGGCCGTATTCACTCGACCCCAACGTCACCTGGAGCTCGGGACTGGCTTTGATTCCCGCGCTGTTTGACGGGTTCGCCCAACCCCAGCTGGTTTTGGCCGGATTCGGCACCCTCTTTACTCTGGGCTGGGTGCTCGGCTGGGCCACCCTGCGGACCCGCTCCCTGTGGATGAGCATCGGGTTCCACGCCGGGGTGGTTTTTGTGAAGATGGGGTTTAGCAGCTTCACCAAACGGGACGCCCTGAGTTTGCCGTGGGTCGGCGCCCAGCTCCAAATCGGGCTGGTGCCGATGGCGGCCCTGGCTATGGGAGGCGGCCTGCTGTGGGTCTGGCTGCGCATGGAAAACCCGCCGAGCCCGCGCTCAGGGTCGCTTTCCGACGGTTGACCGCCACATTTCAAGGATGGCGTGGGAACAGGTCCGCAACGGGTTCAAACAAGCGGGCGACACACTGCTCTCCCTGTTTTATCCGTCCCACTGCGCGGCCTGTCTGGCCGACACCCGCTCGGGCCTGGCCCTTTGCCCGGATTGCGCCGCCCACGCCCGCAGGGTGAGCGCCCCGTTCTGCGAGTGCTGTTCCCAGCCGTTTTCAGGCGCATTGGACCCGCCGTTTCTCTGTCGGCGTTGCACCCGAACCCGGTTCCATTTTCAGTGCGCCGTGGCCCGGTATCGGAGCTCGGGCGTGGTGCGGGATTTCATCCACAGGTTCAAATACGAGGGCCAATATTATCTGCGGTATCCCCTGGCCCGCTGGCTGGCGGAGGCCTGGGACGATCCCCGGCTGCAGTCGCCTCCGGCGGATCTGCTGGTGCCTGTCCCGCTGCACCCCGCCCGGCGCCGGGAACGCGAGTTTAACCAAGCCGAGGTGCTGGCCCGGCTGTTGAGCCGGGAATGCGGGGTGGCCCTGGGGCTTTGTTTGCGGCGCACCCGGTACACTTCCACCCAAACCCGGCTCAACCGACACCGGCGCATGGAAAACTTGCGCGGGGCGTTCCGCCTCAGACAGAATTGGGACGTGCAAGGCCGCCACCTCATTCTCGTGGACGACGTATTCACCACCGGCTCGACCGTTGAGGAATGCGCCCGCGTCCTTTCCCAAGCCGGCGCGGGGTCCATCCGCGCCGTGACGGTGGCTCGCGCCTGATCCCGCTCCTTACTCCTTATGGGAATTTTCTCCAAACCCACCTTCACATCGGAAAAGAAACGCGACGTGCCCGAGGGGCTCTGGCAGAAATGTCCGAACTGCTCGGAAGTCATCCACAACCTGGAACTGGTTCAGAACCAGCGCGTTTGCCACCATTGCGACTACCATTTCACGCTCAGCGCCCGGGAACGCATCGGGCAGCTCGTGGATTCCGGGACTTTCGTGGAACACGACGCCGGCATGACCTCGGTGGACACCCTCAAGTTCACCGGCATGGCCAGCTACACCGACCGGCTCAAGAGTTACCAGAAAAAGACCGGGCTCAAGGACGCCGTGATCACCGGCCTGGCCGAGATCGACGAGCGGCCCCTGGCGTTGGCCGTCATGGACTTCCATTTCATCGCCGCCACCATGGGCTCCGTGGTCGGTGAAAAGCTCGCCCGGATCATCGAAGAAGGCACCAGGCGCAAACTGCCGGTGGTCATTTTCTCCGCCTCGGGCGGAGCCCGTATGTATGAGGGCGTGCTGAGCCTTCTGCAAATGGCCAAAACCTGCGGCGCGCTCGCGCTCCATGCGAAGGCCCGGCTGCCCTACATCTCCGTGCTCACCCATCCCACCACCGGCGGCGTCAGCGCCAGCTTCGCCACGGTCGGCGACGTGATCCTCGCGGAGCCCAGGGCCATGGTCGGATTCGCCGGACCCCGGGTGATCCGTGAAACCACGCATCAGGATTTGCCGGCGGGGTTCCAGACCTCGGAGTTTCTCGAGGAACACGGCCTGGTGGACATGATCGTGCATCGCAAACAAATGCGCGAGACCCTGGGCAACCTCATCGGGTATCTGACTCCGGGGAAGTGAACTCCTCCGAGGCCCTCGCCTGGCTCTACAGCACGCAGCTGCACGGCATCAAGCTGGGCCTCGGCAACATCCGCAAACTGCTCGACGCCCTCGGGGTCCGGGTCAAAGGCCCCGGCGCCCCGCGTTTCCTGCATGTCGCGGGCACCAACGGCAAAGGCTCCGTGTGCGCCATGCTCGACTCCGTGTGCCGGGCGGCAGGCTGGGAGACGGGCCTTTTCACCTCGCCGCATCTGGTCTCTTTCCGGGAACGGATCCGGGTGAACGGGCAGCTCATTCCGGAGGCGGACTTGGTGGCGGGAATCGAGACCCTGCGCGAGACGGTGGCGGGCTGGGACCCGGCCCCGACTTTTTTTGAGCTCACGACAGCCCTGGCCCTGGCGTATTTCCAGAAGCGCGGGGTGGAGGTGGTGGTCTTGGAAACCGGGATGGGCGGCCGGATGGACGCCACCAACGCGGTGACCCCGGCGGTGAGCGTGCTCACGCCCGTGGCGCTGGATCACCAGCAATGGCTCGGGCCGACTCTGGCCGCGATTGCGCTGGAGAAAGCCGGGATCATCAAGCCGGGCGTTCCGGCGGTGTCCCTGCCGCAATCCGAGGACGTCGCCGCCGTGTTCAACCACATGGCCTACGAGCTCAGGGCGCCGCTCCAATGGGTGGACGCCCCGCTCGCCGAGCTGCCCCTGGCGCTGGCGGGCAGTCATCAGCGCTGGAACGCCGCGCTGGCGGTTGCGGCATTACAAAGCGCGCGGCTCCTGCCCTCCCCGCGCACCCTGGCTCGCGGCCTGGCCTCCGTGGAATGGCCCGGCCGCTTCCAAAGGCTCACCCCGACGCTGATCCTCGACGGCTCACACAACCCGGCCGCCGCCCAGTGTCTGGCCCGGACTTGGACCGAGGAGTTCGGTTCGGAAAAAGCCACCGTCATTCTCGGGATTCTCAGGGACAAAGAGATGGGCGGCGTCTGCGAGGCGCTCGCCCCGATCGCCCGACGCGTCCTGGCGATTGCCGTCAACAACGAGCGCAGCAGTTCAGCCCGGGAAATCTGCGAAACATTCAAAGCCGCCAGCCCAAACACCCCCTGCGAGGAGGCCGGGTCTCTTCCCGAAGCCCTGGAGAAAGCGCGCGCCTATCCGGAACGCGTGCTGGTGAGCGGCTCCCTGTTTTTAGTCGGTGAAACCCTGGCGTTTTTCGGAAGGGAACCTCAGGAAAAAAGCCTGCAATAAGGGCTTTTTGAGGGAGAGGGCAGGAGGCAGGAGGCAGGGGTGAGATAGGATGACCCCGGACAGCGACCAGGGGGGGCCCAACAAAAACGGGCACATCCGTGAGGCACCCCTTCAGCGGAGCTCACCGGCAGGCCGGACTCTGTAAGTGGGAAGTTGGCAAAAAACGCGCCCCGTTGCAGCATGGTTGCGATGCCCGGCGGACAGTTAAAAACCCGTTCGCCCAGTGGTGATGCATAACGCATCCCGTCCTTCAG
>CAMARB010000214.1 GCA_945860355.1 Chthoniobacter flavus
GGAGGCCGGCGGCGAATTGCGCTACGTGTATGATCCCGACCCGGCAAAGGTGGAAAAGTTTTGCAAGACCTTCCCCAGCGCCGAACCGTTGGCGAGTTTGGAGGCGGTGCTCGAAAAACCAGAGATCCGGCTCGTGGCGGCGGCGGCGATCCCGAACCAGCGCGGGCCTCTGGGGCTGCGTGTGATGGATGCGGGGAAGGATTATTTCACGGACAAAACGCCCTTCACCAGCCTCGACCAGCTCGCCGCGGCGCGCCAGAAAGTGGCCGAGACAGGCCGCAAATACATGGTGTATTACAGCGAACGCCTGCACGTGGAATGCGCGGTGCGCGCCGGTCAACTCATCGATCAAGGCGCCATCGGTCGGGTGGTTCAAGTGCTCGGCTTGGGGCCGCATCGCAGCTCCCCCGGTTCGCGCCCCGCGTGGTTCTGGTCCCGGGAACAAACCGGCGGCATCCTCTGCGACATCGGCTCCCATCAGTTTGAGCAGTTTCTCCACTACACGGGCGCAAAAAGTGCCCGGGTGGTGAATGCGCAGGTGGCCAACTACCACCACAAAAACCATCCGGAGTTTGAGGACTGGGGCGAGGCGAACCTCGTGGCCGACAACGCCGCGACCAACTACATCCGGGTGGACTGGCTCAACCCGGACGGGCTACCCACTTGGGGGGACGGCCGCACGTTCATCCTCGGCACGGCCGGATACATTGAGCTGCGCAAGTATTTGGATGTGGGCCGCGAGTTTGAAGGCGATCAGCTCTACCTGGTCGATCACAAGGGCGAACATCACCTGCGCTGCCACGGCCAGGTGGGCTACCCGTTCTTTGGCGCTCTGATTCTCGACTGCCTCAATCGCACCGAAAAAGCCATGACGCAGGAACACGCGTTCCTGGCCGCTGAACTCTGCCTCCAGGCCCAGGCTATGGCGCATCGGTTGGAATAGGGCTTTAAAAAACGGGGATTCCATCGGGAAAACCGCTCCACTTCCCCCGGGGAATCGGATAGGACTTCGCGCGATGAAACCACTGATCGCCCTCCTCGCCGTCGCCGCCATGTTCACCCTCAGCGCGTGCCAGAGCTCGAAATGCTGCAAGTCCGGCGGCGCCTCCCATTGCGAAAAAAGCGGGAAATAAGAACGCTCAACCGACCGCGCCCCTGATCAATTCCTGAACCGGAAGGCAAAGGGATCGTTAAGGGCGGGACTCGCGGAGCGGTGAACACACCGCTCGGCGGAAAAAACCTGTTTCGCGCCAAGCTTCGTTTGATCGGAGCTTGGCGCGATTTTTTTTTATGGGCGTCGGCTTTTTCCGGGGGGAGAAGGCCCAAAAACGGTCCGCCCCGGCGCGAGTGGATGCCAGGAGAGATCCCTCTTTCAAGAGTCTCAGGGGGCACAAAAGGCGCGCCTTTGGAGTCTCTCGTGCGAGACGCAGGCTTGTCCCGGGCCGGGCCCAGGGACGCGCTCTAGGGCTCCCCAGCGCCCTGAGTGCCGGGCGCTCTGGCGGCGTCGCTTTTTTCGTCAAAGTGCGCCCAGAACACATCCACGGGCTCGGAGGCCCCGTGGTGGGAGATGCGCTTGAGTGTCGGATGCTCCCGAAGGAAGCGGATGTCCTTCAACTGGTCCGGCAACTGGACCGCCTCAAGTCCGGTCATCTGCATCAGAGGATGAAGATCAACCACCCGATCGCACCCTTGCAGGTTCAATTCCCGCAATGAACTTCCCACGAGGGGTCTCAGATCGGAAACCCTGGTATGCTGGAGATCGAGTTTTTTGACCCCCATCCCCTGAATCGGCGCCAGATCCTCCACCTCCGAACAATAGGCCATTGAGAGCTCCTCAAGGGGCAGCCGGGAGAGCGGTTCGATGTTTCCGAGATGCGTGTGACTGATCACCAGACGTTTCAGGAGTAACCCCTCCAAAGCCGCGGCGTCTTCCAATGTCGATTCCGCCAAATCCAAACCGCTGACAGGCGCCCTTCGCAGCTTCTCGAATTTGCGCTCACCCCGGAATCGGGAGCGGCGCAGATCCACCTGCAATGATTGGTCTTCGAGAACCTGAAACTTGCCGAGCTTGTTCTTCGCGAAATACGCGGCCCAGGTGGGTTCAAAGAGAGCAGTGCGGCGCGCCTCTGTCATTTTCTGCAGGAGCGCCACGGCCTCGTCCACGCGCCCCTGACTGAGAAGATGGCCGTGGAAGCGTTCAAGGTTTTCCGGAGATAACAGGCCTTCTTTGTCAGCGTTTTCCGCGAAACTCCTAGTCAACTCGATGTTCTGGAGAGCCTCCTCACTGCCGTCCTCCATTTCGAGCACCTGCCGATAGGCCGCCAAGGCGTCCTTCCACCGGAACATCGACTGGAGAATTCGCCCGCGCAGCACGACGTAATCGGGCTCGTCATGGAACTGCGTGATGGCGAGGTCGATTTCCGCAAGGGCGTTTTCCAGATGGCCATTCTCCAAGTTTCTCTGGGCATCCCGGTAAAGTGCGGGCCCGGTGACGCCTGTCAGCCTCTGCATTTCGCTCGCACGTTTGTTTGTCGCCCAGGCGTGCTCCGCACTCTCCTGGGCGAGGTTGCGCTCCCGCGCGAGTTGATAGATGAGCCCCCCGGTCACCACGTTAAAAATAAGAAAGACGAACCCCAGCAAAGCGACCTCGGCCTTGTGGCGGCCCACAAAAAGCCGGAAATGGGTTCCCATCCCGGCGCGTTCTGCCTTGGTCGCAAACCCGCCCTGCCAGGCCGTGATATCCGCCTGCATCTCAACCACCGCCTGGTAACGGCCGTCGGCATCCGTGTTCATCGCTTTCATCGCCACGGCCGAAAGCCCCTCAGGAACGCGCTTGCCGGGGCAATGGACCAGCCCGATTTGCGCGTCTGGGGAGGATTTCGAGCGCGGCTTGCGCAGGGTTTTCTGCGGAGCGTTGAAGCTCAGCGGCGAGGGAATCTGCGCCGATAGAATTTTCTCCACCACTTCGTGGACGTTTTCCCCCGTCACGGGCGGCCGCAGGGTGAGAATGGAATAGAGGATCTCCCCCAGGACATAGATGTCGGAGCGGGTATCGATGGAATCGAGTTCGCCCCGGGCCTGCTCCGGGGAGATGTATGGCGGCGTACCCACGATCACCCCGTTCATCGTTTGAAACCCCCGTCCGTCCGCCGCAGCTTTCTCGCGGATCGCATCGTTCCCCGCCGAGGCGGCGGGCGGAGGTTCGGAGCCGCGATGGGACGTGGTCAAGTTTTTGGCCAGGCCCCAGTCCATCACCAAGACCTCCCCGTATGCCCCGATCATGACGTTCTCGGGTTTGAGATCGCGATGCACCACCCCCTTGGAATGGGCAAAAGCCACGGCGTCGCAAATCTTCTGGAAGATGGTGACCAACATCGCCAGGGGATACTTCGCCGTGATCTTCGGCTTCCCCGCTCGCAGCCCCCGAATGACGTCATCGAGCGTGATCCCTTTCACGAACTTCATCGTGTAGAAGGTCTCCCCGTGCGGATCGATGCCCAGCTCGTAAACCGGCACAATATTCGGGTGCTCCAATTGGCCGGTTAGCTGGGCCTCGTCAATAAACCGCAGCACGCTCTCCCGTGAAAACTGGGAGCTGCTTTTCATCACTTTCATCGCCACCGTCCGCCGAATCCTCAGGTCCCGCGCCTGCATCACCACCCCCATGCCCCCCTGCGCGATGGTTGTAATCACCCGGTACTTTTTGGCCTCCAACATCTCACGCACCGCCTCCAACCCCAAATCCCGGTCCCAAAGCGCCTCCGCCAGCTGCCGGCTCGCGGACTCCCTCAGCCCGATCCTGAGTTTTGCGGAGCCGATCTGCACCTCCTGATCCATCCGGACGCGGGTGGGAATCTGGACCTGCACGCCGTCGATAAACACCCCGTTGCTGCTCCCTGCGTCCTCAATAATGAGGTCAAACCCCGTCATCGTGAGGCGGGCATGGTGCCGCGACACCTGGTCTGCATCCACGAGAATATGGCACGCGGAATCCCGGCCAATGAGATACTCCCCGTGTTCGATGGAGTACTTCGCAAGGAGGGTTTGATGCGAATAAACCACCACATCCGCCATGATCGCATCGGCCGACGGCCGCTTTCCCGCAAAAGGGGTAAGCGCCCCACTCCGGAATTCCGAGTTGGACGAGGCTAACGAAAAGTGGCTCACGTAGTTAGCAAGTCCAGCGCCCAAACCATCTGGAAACTTCGCAAAAAAAACGGCGTTTACCCCCGACAAAGGGCAAACGCCGTTTTGAAAACTTAAAACCGAGGGAACAAACGCCCTCAAAAACCCATTGAACTAAAGCCCGGGAATCATGGGAACTCCGGAGGCGCCAGGAGCGCCTGCGCCGGCGGCAGCCGCGCCGGGGAGACCTCCACCGGCCGCGCCTCCGTCAAACTGAGCCCCGCCGGGAGCAGCGCCCCCGGGATTGGCTCCACCCCCTTGGCCGGGAGCCCCCCCCTGTCGCATCTCCGGGGGAAGCACCGACTTCTGCGGCGGAGGCGGAACAAAGCGGTTCCGTTTGTTGGAGAAAGTATCCGAATAGATGGTGCTGCAGCCGTTGAGAGCGCATGCGGCCAACGAGACGATGGAGAGAAAAGCAACGCGAGGGAGGAACATGGCGTTTCCTCTACGGGAAGCGCACGGAGATAGTCAACCCAACGTCACAGAAAACACGCATTTCACCCCTCTGGCCCGGAAGCGGCCCGCAATTCCCCGCGAGCGAGCCACGTCAAAACCGAAACAAAAAAGCCCGCCGGAATTTATCCCGGCGGGCTTTCTTAAATCGATACGGAGACCGCGGCTGATCAGCCGTGCCGCCGACGTTTCACCCGCAACTGAGCGAGCGACTTGGCTAGTGAAACCTGAACGGAGGCGGCCTCCTCACTCCCGAACTCATGGGCCTTGAGAGCTTCCTCGGCGCGTTTCACCGCGGCCTCGGCGGCGGCTTCATCGATCGCTTTCTCCTCAAGAGCCATGTCGGTGAGCACGTTAACGTGGGTTTGCGTGATTTCCACAAACCCCGCGCCCACCGCCAAGTAGAGCCTCTCCCCTCCCTTGCTGACAACCAGTTCCCCGGGGCAAATCTGCGTCATGACGGGTGCATGCATGGGAAGCACTCCCATTTCCCCCTCGGAAGCAGGAAGCACCACCATGTCGACTTGGTCGCTGTAGGCGCGCCCCTCAGGCGTCACAATTTCGAGAGTTAATTTAGCCATTGAATAAGTGATGAGAGAGCCCGCGAGAGCGAGCCTTGGCCGTCAGACGGCACAAAGAACGCCGACACACGCGGTACCCGCCAATTAATCCCGGATCTGGTCGATCCCACCCTTCATGTAGAAGTTGGTCTCGTTGACGTCGTCGTGTTTGCCCTCGAGGATTTCCTTGAACCCGCGCACGGTTTCCTTGGTGGAAACGTATTGCCCGGGGGTGCCGGTGAAGATTTCCGCGACGTGGAAAGGCTGAGAGAGGAAACGTTGGATTTTCCGAGCCCGGAAAACGGTCAGTTTGTCCTCGGGCGAGAGCTCATCCATGCCCAGAATGGCGATGATGTCCTGAAG
>CAMARB010000215.1 GCA_945860355.1 Chthoniobacter flavus
GGACTTCTGGGCGGCCTCGGGAACCGGGTAACGCAGGAGGTTGAGTCCTTCCGCCGTCAGATACTGCCGGGCAACCCTCTGGAGGTCCTCCCGTTTCACTGCCAGATATCGGTCGAGTTCGGTGTTGATCAGATTCGCGTCTCCGTAAAACACGTGGTAGCGGGCGAGGTTTTTCGCCCGGCTGTTCATTGTGCCAAACGCGCTCGCAAACTCGGCCTCCTGCTGGTTGCGCGCTTTTTGGAACTCCTCCTCTGTCACACCGTCCGATTTCACTTTCTCAACCTCCTCGGTGATCAGGCGGTCGAGCTGGTCGAGCGGGGTTCCTCGCTGGCCGGTGGCAAACACGCCGATCATTCCCGCCTTTTCGAGCAGGTAAGGGAACGCATCGACGCCGATGGCCGCCTGTTCCTTTTCAACGAGCCGTTTGTAGAGACGCGAGCTGCGGCCGCCGGAAAGAATGTTGCCGAGCATCTCGATGGGGTAGGCGTCGGGGTGCGTCTCCACAGGTGCTCTCCAGGCGTGCAGACTCGCCGGCAGCGGCGTGTTTTCCTTGGTGACGTCCTTGCGCCGCGGCGCGGATTGCGCGGCCAGTTCCACTTTGGGCCGCGGGATTTCGGGCCCCTTGGGGATCGATCCGAAGTATTCCTCGATCAGTTTCTTGGTTTCCGCGAGCGGGAAATCGCCCGCAACGGACAGCGTGGCGTTGTTGGGCTGGTAATAGGTCTTATAGAAATCGCGGAACTCGGTGATCGCCGCTTGGTCGATGTACTGGAAGGAGCCGATGGGCACCCAGGAGTAGGGGGTTCCCTCAAATACGAGCGCGGCGAGGTTCTCAAACAGTGTCCCGTAGGGCTGGTTGTCCACGCCGCGGCGTTTCTCCTCCTTGACCACCTGGCGCTGGGTCTCCACGCCGGTCTCGTCAATCTTCGCGTGGAGCATGCGCTCCGACTCGATCCAGAGAGCCAGCTTGAGCTGGTTTGCGGGCAGGTTGAAGTAGTAGTCCGTCTGGTCAAAAGAGGTGCTGGCGTTGAGGTTGCCGCCCGCCCCGGAGACGTATTTGTCGATTTTACCCCGCGGAATGTTTTCCGAGCCCTCGAACATGAGGTGCTCAAAGAAGTGGGCGAATCCCGTCCGGTCCGGCCGTTCGTTTTTGCTGCCCACGTGGTAGAGCACGTAGGTGGAGACCACGGGAGAACTGTGGTTTTCGTGCAGAATCACGTGGAGCCCGTTGGGGAGGTCGTATTCTACGAAGCGGATCGGTTTGAGGACCGTTTTCAGCTCGGCCTGAGCGGCGGGAGTCCCGCTCGAAGGAGGGGTGCCGGCAAAAAGGGAGCCGGACAGGGCGGCAACGGTCACCAGCGAAAAGACGGTTTTGGGAGACATGGCGGTGTGAGACAGGTGGTTGGAAGAAACGTTCGAAAGCCTAAAACGGGGGGCGATTTTACAAAACCGAGCGCCGGGATCGCCCCCAGCCGTCCATTGCAGAAGGGGTGTCGTGTGACTCGGCTAAGCTCGCGTTTCTAGGGCGTTCAGGCTTTGGATGGGAGCATTTCATGACTGACCGACATTTTTTTGTGATCTGCACCTGGTTCTGGGGGGGCTGGGGATTCTGGGGATTCCTTCTGCTCGGCACCGGAAGAGCCGAGGAAAGCCGGTTCGTGTTCGAGAAGGCCGAGATGGGGTTGCCTTTTCGAATCGCGCTTTACGCCCAAGGCCCTTCGCAGGCCAAGGCGGCTGCGGATGCCGCGTTTGCGCGGATTGAAGAGCTCAATGCGGTTTTCAGCGATTACGATCCCGACAGCGAGCTGAGCCGGTTGTCGCGGAGCTCCGGGCAGGGGCGGGCGGTGCCCTTGGGGGCGGATCTCTGGCGGGTGCTTGAGCAGGCCCAGCTTCTGGCCGAAAAAACAGAAGGCGCGTTTGATGTGACGGTGGGCCCGTTGGTCAACCTCTGGAGGCGGGTCCGGCGCAAGCGGGAGTTGCCCGGCGCAGCGCTGCTCGAGGAGATGCGTGCGCGCGTCGGATACAAAAGTTTGCGGCTGGATCCGGTCACCCGCTCGGCTGAATTGGCTGCGCCTGAAATGCGCTTGGACGCCGGTGCGATCGCCAAAGGATATGCCGTGGACGAGGCTCTTGCCGTGCTCGATCGGCTCGGAGTCCATCGGGCTTTGGTCGGCGGCAGCGGAGACATGGCAGCCAGTGATCCGCCGCCCGGCCAAGAGGGCTGGCGGATTGAGGTGCCGGCGATCGATGCGCCCGGTGCGCCCCCGCCCCAGGTGGTGCTCCTGGCTCGCCGCGCGATCGCCACCAGCGGGGATCATTTTCAGCACGTGGAAATCGATGGGGTGCGCTACTCGCACATCGTGGATCCGCGGACGGGCATGGGGCTTGTCGGGCAGAGCGTGGTCACGGTGGTGGCTCGGAACTGCGCGACGGCTGATTCCCTCGCCACGGCGGTGAGTGTGCTGGGGCCTCAGAAGGGTGTTGCTCTTGTTGAAGGCACCCCGGGCGCCGCAGTCCGCTGGGTGGGGCTGCGCGGACGGGACATGGAGAGCGCGAGTTCGCGGCTTTGGCCGGAAATAGCGGGCCCGGCCGGGGACCGGTAAAAATATCGGCGCCGAAAAGGGGCAAATGGCGCTCTGTGCTCTTGCCGGTGGGGCGCGCATTCGCTTTTGTTTGCGCATCCCATCTTTCACCCAACTATGAGCGACGCTTTCCAGACTCTCACCTCGTTTGACCTTGGCGGCGGAAAACAAGGCCGCCTCTATTCACTCCCAGCTTTGGAAAAGGCGGGGGTGGGGCCCATCTCCCGGCTCCCGGTCAGCATCCGGATCGTTCTCGAGTCCGTGTTGCGCAATTGCGACGGCAAAAAGGTCGAGGAGTCCGATGTTCAGCGGTTGGCGAAGTGGAATGCCAAAAGCCCCGAGCAGGTGGAGATTCCTTTCGTGGTCGCCCGCGTGGTGCTCCAAGATTTCACCGGGGTGCCGTTGCTGGTGGACCTAGCGGCGATGCGCTCGACGGTGTCGCGGTTGGGGAAAAATCCGCAGATGATTGAACCCCTCGTGCCGGTGGATCTGGTGGTGGACCACAGCGTCCAGGTGGATTTCTTCGGCGCGGCGGACTCTCTGGAGCGGAACTTGGAGTTGGAGTTCAAGCGCAACCGGGAGCGTTACCAACTTCTCAAATGGGGGCAGCAAGCCTTCGAAACGTTCGGGGTCGTGCCTCCCGGAATCGGCATCGTCCACCAGGTCAACCTGGAGTATCTGGCGAAGGGCGTGCTGGAGCGCGAGGGCGTGTATTTCCCTGACACATTGGTGGGCACCGACTCGCACACCACGATGATCAACGGCTTGGGCGTCGTCGGTTGGGGCGTGGGTGGGATCGAAGCCGAGGCGGGCATGCTGGGGCAGCCGGTGTATTTCCTCACACCCGAAGTCGTCGGGGTGCATCTGACGGGCGCCCTCGTGGAAGGCGTCACCGCCACGGATCTAGTGCTGCACATCACGCAGATGCTCCGCAAAGCCAAGGTGGTCGGCAAATTTGTCGAGTTCTACGGGCCCGGCGCGGAATCCCTGCCGGTGGTGGACCGCGCGACGATCGCCAACATGGCCCCCGAGTACGGGGCGACGATGGGCTTTTTCCCAATCGACGGCCAGACATCGGCCTACCTGCGAGTGACAGGCCGCCCGGAGGCCGCCTGTGTGGCGTTCGAAAACTACTACAAAGCCCAGGGCTTGTGGGGCATTCCCAAGAAAGGGGACATCGATTACAGCGTGGACCTCGAGCTCGACCTTTCCGCGGTGGTGCCGGCGGTGGCCGGGCCGCGTCGGCCCCAGGATCGAATTGAACTCACCGCTCTCAAAGAGACCTTCCACACGCTCCTGGAGAAGTCGTCGGCGGAGGGCGGTTACGGCAAAAGCGGGCAAGATCTCGCGACGCAGGTGCCCGTGCACATCAACGGCGCCGGTCCTGCCGAGGGTGCAAGGCCCTCCCAAGACCTCTCGGAGTCCGCTTACAAGCCCGGGGACGTCAAGCTGGGGCATGGCAGCGTCTTGATCGCCGCGATTACGAGCTGCACCAACACCAGCAACCCCAGCGTGATGCTGGCGGCCGGGCTCCTCGCTAAGCGCGCCGTCGAACGCGGGCTGCGCGTCAATCCCGCGGTCAAAACCTCGCTCGGGCCAGGGTCCCGCGTGGTCTCGGATTACCTGGAAAAAACCGGCCTCCAGAGCTCCCTCGACCAGCTCGGGTTCAACGTGGTCGGCTACGGATGCACCACGTGCATCGGCAACAGCGGCCCGCTGCATCCGCGCATCGAAGAGGCCATCGTGCAAAACGACGTGGTCGCGGCCAGTGTGCTCAGCGGAAACCGGAACTTTGAGGCCCGGGTGCATCAGAGCATCAAAGCCAACTTCCTTATGTCGCCGCCTTTGGTGGTCGCGTTCGCTCTCGCCGGGACCGTGGACATCGATTTGCGGACCGAGCCCTTGGGAACGGGAAGCGACGGGCAGCCCGTTTTCCTCAAGGACATCTGGCCTTCGTTGGAGGACGTCCGCGGGTTGATGGAGAGCTCCATTTCTCCGGACGTGTTCCGCAGGCTTTACAGCGATTTTGCCGGTCAAAACCCCAAGTGGAACGAGATCCCCGCCAGCACGGGCGAGGTTTATTCCTGGGACTCTTCGAGCACCTACATCCAGGAGCCGCCGTTCTTCCAGGATTTCGGCCTCTCGTCGGGATCCATCAGCGAGGTGCACGGGGCGCGCCCGTTGGGCATCTTCGGGGACAGCGTGACGACCGACCACATCAGCCCGGCCGGGGCGATCAAGAAGAGTTCGCCGGCGGGCGCCTACCTTCTGGAGCACGGAGTGACCCAGGAAGATTTCAACAGCTACGGAAGCCGCCGCGGAAACGACCGAGTCATGACCCGCGGCACTTTCGCCAACGTGCGGATCAAGAACCTCATGGTGCCCGGCGTGGAAGGCGGGGTCACCAAATGTTACGCGAAGGACGCCTGCGGTTGTGAACCCGGGTCGGTGGTTCCCATCTACGACGCCGCGATGAGTTACCAGAAGGAGGGCACTCCTCTGATTATCTTCGCGGGCCAGGAATACGGCACGGGCAGTTCGCGGGATTGGGCGGCGAAAGGCACCCGGCTCCTCGGGGTGAAGGCGGTGGTGGCTCAAAGTTTTGAGCGGATCCATCGCTCGAACTTGGTGGGCATGGGCGTTCTGCCTTTGCAGTTCCCCGAAGGCGTCAGCGCCCAGAGCCTCGGGCTCGATGGCACGGAAACCTTTGATCTGCTGGGGCTCCACGACGATCTCAAGCCGATGAGCGACGTGATGCTGGTGATCCACAGGGCTGATGGATCCCGGGGCCAGGTCGCTCTCCGCAGCCGGATCGACACGGGCATCGAAGTCGATTACTTCCGCCACGGTGGCATCCTGCCTTTCGTTCTGCGCGAGCTCATCGCCCAGGCTTAAGTCCGCACTCCCTCTGCTCTCTTCTGAGGCCGGTGACTTCCCTGG
>CAMARB010000216.1 GCA_945860355.1 Chthoniobacter flavus
GAGAAGAGCCAGGAGTTCGTGGAAAAAGGCGCGGAAGTTTACAGCAAGACGTAACCGGGCGCGCGCCGCCGATTCCGGGTCAACGAGGGAGCCTCGTCGAGGGTCTCGACCGGGATCGGCGCTAAAAGGCGTGCTATCGGCCCGTCTGCGGCCATAGTCTGCGGGACTTATGCCTTTCAGCGCCCTTGGACTCGAAACCCCGATCTTAAAAGCAGTTCAGGAGGCCGGTTATGCCGAGCCGACTCCGATCCAAGCGGCGGCGATTCCTCTGGTGCTTGCCGGTCACGATTTGATCGGGATCGCCCAGACAGGCACGGGCAAGACGGCCGCATTCGTTTTGCCGATTCTCACCCGGATTGCGGCCGCTCTCGAAAAAGGTCCGCGCGGCACCCGCGCGCTCATCGTGGCGCCCACCCGTGAATTGGTCGTTCAGATCGAAGAAAACGTCCGGGCTTACGCAAAACATCTCCCGCTGCGGATCGCCACGGTGTTCGGAGGGGTCGGCGAACGTCCCCAAATCGAGGCGCTCCGGTCCGGGGTCGACTTGGTGATCGCCACTCCGGGACGCCTCATTGATTTGATCCGACACGCTGATTTCCGGGGACTCTCGGTGCTGGTGCTCGACGAGGCGGATCGGATGCTGGACATGGGTTTCTTGCCGCCGATCCGGCAGATTGTTCGCTCGCTTCCGGTAAAGCGGCAGACCCTGCTTTTCTCCGCCACGCTCTCCAAGGAAATCGAGGCGCTCACCCACGAGTTTCTCAACACCCCGAAGAAAGTGGAGATCGGAAGGCGCTCCAACCCGGCCGAAACGGTCACGCAGTTTGTGTACGAGGTGCCCAAACACCTCAAACCGTCGCTGCTCACCCATCTGCTCAACGATGCCAGCTGGAACATGGTCCTCGTCTTCACCCGGACCAAACACGGGGCGGATCGGATCGCCCGGAAACTCGAGAGCTGCAAAATCACATCCGCCACGCTGCACTCCAACCGTTCCCAAAACCAACGGCTTCGGGCGTTGAAGGAATTCAAAGCGGGCACGGTGCGGGTTTTGGTGGCCACGGACATCGCGGCGCGCGGGATTGACGTGGACGGGATTTCGCATGTGGTGAACTACGATTTCCCCATGCACTGCGAGGATTACGTGCACCGCATCGGGCGCACGGGTCGGGCCCAGGCGGTGGGCGACGCGATTAGTTTTGTGACCTCGGAGGATCACGCCGCTCTGCGGACCCTGGAACGCTTTATCGGGCGTGGAATCGTCCGCAAACGAGCGGAGGCCTTTGATTATTCCGCGCCGGCTCCCGCCATGGACCCTTCACAGGAGAGAGAAAGACGGAATGAGCCGCGACGCCAGAATTCCGGGCCGCAGCGGAGCGGAGGCCAAAGAGACGCGAGGGGCGGACGGAATGGATTTGAGCGGCGAACCGGGGCTTCCGGCGCGCCGGGCTCCCGAGGGCGTGGTGGGCGCTCCCGCTAGGAACGCTGGGGAATCCTTGGGGTAAACCCGATCAGTGCGGGAGGAAAGCCGGGATCGGCTCCCTCCAGCGCCCTCCCCTGCCCGCCTTTTCTGAGGCGCTTTCTCTTATTTTCCCGGGGAAAGGGCTTGGAGCAGAAGCGTGGCGGTGGGGGGCGCGTGGAATTCGTGGCAGCTCAGGCAATCCGCTTTTACCCCTCCGGTCTTCCGCTGCTGATCCGCCAACAAACGGCTCCCGGGCTTGAGTTCGGCCCGGAGTTTGAGGGTGTCCTCCGCGTGCTCGAGTTTGTCTTTGTCCAAGGGACGATGACATTCCGCGCAGAGCTTTTGGGATGGCATCAGGATGTCCGAGGTGAGCTTGCTGGTTTGCGCCGCGCCATGGCAGTCGGCGCAGTCCATGTGGGAGTGAGGCAGATGCGTGAACGGCCCGTGATGCACCCAACGTTCCGCGACCTGGGTCGGCAAAACCTTCGGCGCTCCGGTCCCGTTTTTCTCCATCTCATGGCACTTCGCGCAGCCCGGGAAAAAAGGCGTTTTGTTGCTGCGCGGCGAATTCCGGACCTCCTCCTGCGGCGGATCGCCGGCAAGAAAAACGCGGCGCTCGAGTTCCTCCGCCGTGGACATGCCTCGGGCGGCGAGATTGTCGAACTGTTCCTTGATCCGTTTGCCGATCTCCATCCGATCCGTCACGCCGCGGCCCCGGAGGGCTTCGGCGAAGTGCAAAGTGAGGCTGCCCGAGCGCAGGAAATCGCGCACCTTTTCGGTGTCCCCGTGCGGGATCCGTATATCGGGCATGTCCGGGGTGATGTGCAGGGAATGACACTTCTGACAGTGCTTTTCGTAGCTGACCTTCTGGGTGTGAGCGCCGCCGTCGCCGGGCTGATGGCAGTCGGCGCAGTTAAGTTTGTGGCCGTTCACCTCGGGAATGTCCGCCAGTTCGTGCCGGGCGTGGTTGTATTTGAGACGGGCTGGATCCCGAGCCCCAGCGCGCTCGTAGTGAAAGGGCGGGTGCCCCTTGGCATAGGACTCGATGGCCGTGCTGCGCTTGGGATCCGGCGCCACAAGGAACCGAATCAACCCATCGCCGAGATTGCGGTTCTCCCCGGTGACACTGAGCGCTTGGGCGGGTTGGGCCAGTGCCAGTGATTCCCTTGTCCGCTCGTATTCCTGCGGGTTGTTGTGACAACCGCCGCAGGTCTGGCTGGTCGGCAGTTTCATGCGCTCGTGACCGACGTGTTCCCGATGACAGGTGGTGCAGGCGGCGGCGTGAACCAATGGGAGTTCACCCAAAGCGCTTTTGAGGGCGATTGAGGCGGATTGCGGCTGATGCAGGCCCATCGGCAAATGACATTTCAGGCAGGCCCGGTCCATCGTGGAAAGCGAGGTCCAGGAGAGCCCCTGCTCGAGGAGCGCCAGAACTTTTTCCCGGGTCAGGTCCTCCGAAAGATCCGCACCGAGTTTTTGGAGAGAAACCTGGGCTTCGCTCAAATCGCCGAGCTGGAAGTTCTTCACCGCGGTCGAGAGCCCGTGGACGTCGACTCCTTTGAATGCGGCGAGTTTGCCGCTGATTTCCTGGACCGGCAGTAACTTGAGCAGATCGGCGTCCGCGCCCTCGTGACAGACCGCGCATTGATTGGCGAAACGCGCGTGGCCTTCGGAGATGGGGCCCGTGCTCAGGAGCTCTTCCCCGCCCCAATAGCGAAAGCTGAGGACACCACCGATGCTCGCCAGGACGGCGAGGAAAAAAAGCCAGCCGCGCAGCCGGCGCAGGTAATGGCCCTTCCTGAAATAGCCCAGGTTGCCCTTGTACTTCTCGGCGATTTGTTTCTGTGTGGGTTCGCGTCCGGACATGAGGCGTTGAATCTAGGGAACAACCACCAGGTAGCGAACCGCAACCCAGGCGTGCCACGCGGTGTAAATGAGAAGGGCGAAGGATGCGGGCACGTGCACCACCAACCAGCCATGCAACCAATGATGCAGTCGGACCTGGAGATCCATCAGACGCCGGTCTTCGCACCAGCCAAAAAGTTCGTCCACGCGAGGCCACCACTTCTCCGTCACATTGAGCCGAAGCAGGCGGAAGATGTTCCGAGCCATCTTCTCATCCCCGAGCCGCAGTCGATTGCCGCGCCTACTCTTGAGGTACGGAAGGCATTCGCTGTCCATGAATTCCGTTAAAATCCGCAGGGAGGGTTCCTCCGTGGGCACGGTTGGTGCCGCAGTGGATGGGGCTTCCGAAGCGCCTCCCGCCGCAGGGGCCGACGCGGAGGGCGCAGGGGCGGGTTTGGACGCTTCGCCCAACTCCTCTCGGAACGCCTTGGCGGCATCGAGAATCAATCCGCGAATGTGCGGGATTTGCTCAAAGACCACCTCCCGTGGCAGGCGCTCTTTCATGAGCTTCGGCATGAATTGCTGAAGCACCAAACCGAAAATCCCGCTGCCCATGACGACCCCGTAGAGGAGCATGAGCCCGGTGGTGTGCGGGCCACCCAAATGAAACCCGCAGTGATACAACACCAGCGGGATGGTGAGTAGCGTCAGCCAGATGTGCGCTTTGAGCCAGAACTGAACGTTTCCAATGCGCCAGAGACGCCGTTTCTTGCGGATACCGAGCGCCGCCGCGAAGAGGAAAATCAGAAGGGAGAGGCTCCCAAAGCCCAATCCCAGGGGAGTGCCGCCGAAGGTGTGCCTTTTCGGGGGGATGTCCCCGAACGCCTTGGGCAGCTTCACCGGAAACGGCAGCTGATCCGGGTAGAAGTTGGCGAGGAAAAGGACGGTGGCGCCGGCCGTGGCGAGCAGGAGCAGGAGAATCCAAGGAGTATGGGAACGATCGATTCTCATGGGCTAATGCGTGGTTCGATTGGCGGGACGCGAGAGCCAGTTAAAGCGGCGGTTTTCCATGGAGCCCCGGGTGCCGATCTGGGTGGCGAGGAACTGGGTGGGCTCGACCCGTTTGGCGGCGTCATGTGGACACGCATAGACGCAACTCGGCGTTGTCAGCTGAGTGCAAAGGTCGCAGGTGGTGGCTTTGAGCACGGTGACTTTTTTCGGCCCGGTTTTCTTCGGCGCCGGTGGTTTGGCCGCCGGAGCGGAAGCCGGCACGGCCTTGGGCGAATCCGTTGCCGGAGCCGCCGCCGCGGACGCCGCCGGAGTCGCCGGCGTTTGGGGTGTCGGCTTCGCTGTCCCGGCCGCGGCGGGGGCGGGACTCTCCTCCCTGACAACCTCCAAGGCGTGCATGTTGATGTTCCCGTAGGGACAAAGCTCGGAACATTTAGAACAACCGATGCACCAGTCCTCGATGATGATCTCAAGGGATTCTTTTCTGCGGATGGACCCCACAGGACACTGGGTCATGCAGAGCGGGTCTCGGCACGAACGACAGGCGGTGGCCACGAGGAACCGGTCGTAGCGCAATCCGTCCCGAATCAGACGGGTGACCCCGTCATGGGCATCCGCACAGGCGTTGACGCAGGCGTCGCAGCGGGTGCAGTTGTCCAAATCAATGAGCAGAAGGTTCTGAGCCTCGAAGAGACCCTGGTTGAGGAATTCATCCAACTGCAGCCCCTCCGGCAGTTTGCGCTCCTTGAGCGCCTCCATCCGCACCCTGGCGACCTCATCCAGCGTCGCCCGAACCACGGGAAATTTCTCCAGCATGAGCTGGAAATCCGCCTTCCCGATTTTCACCACATCTGCGGCATCGAGCGCCGAGCAGGTGGCGTTGCGGGCTTGGTTCTGCAAAAGGCCGATCTCGCCGAAATACTCGCCCCGTTTGAGATAGGTGCGCACCATCTCGCCCCCCGGCATGGCCTGCGCCACACGAACCAAGCCGTTGCGGATGAGGTAAAAAGCATCCGCATCCTCCCCCTGCCTGCAAATGACCTCCCCCTTGTTGAAGGATTTGAGCTCCGCCTTTTCCTTCAGATAATTGAAAAAATCGAGGTCGAGCGTGGCGAACAAAGGCACGCTCCTGAGATGGGTGACCAGGGAGCGCTCCCGGTATTTGTCGTCCATCACCTTCTTGAAGG
>CAMARB010000217.1 GCA_945860355.1 Chthoniobacter flavus
GTCAGCCAAGGGATCTGAAAACGGGACCCCGAGTTCAAGGATGTCGACCCCGGCCTCCTCAAATCCCCACGCCAAGTCTCGCGTCGCGTCCAAGCTGGGATCTCCCGCGCAGATGTAAGTGATAAGGGCCTTTTTGCCGACAGAGCGCAGGTGCAGAAACTTTTGATCGATGCGGTTGAGCATGGGGTGTGGGATATTCTCCGGAAAAAATCCCCGCGCAAGCCCTCGTTGCGCCCTCCAATCAGGACAAGGACGGGTCGTGCTCGGTTTGCCGCAAAACTCAGTTGGCAACCCCCTGGCCGCCCATTAGCGTCCCGGGCCTTATGAAACAGACTTTTTGTTTTCTCTTGGGCCTCGCTTTTTTTGCTCTCTCCGGCTGCGAGCAGCATCCGCTGCCGGGTCAGGAAAGTGGCCACGGCAAGAGCCATGGCGAATCCCATTCCGATGGTGGAAAGTCCAAGGAGCACTCCTCCAACGCGGGGAAAGAGTTGCCGGGGAAGAAGGGCTAAGTTGTCGGGCTCCCATATTGAGAGCCCGTCCAAATCCGGTGGGAGTCAGGACGGGCTTTCAAGTGGGGGACGGTTGTCTCGGTGATCAGCGGGCGGGGGCGATTACCTTCCGGGTGAGAAAACCCAGCAGCCCGGGCGCAATCCGTCCGAGGCGCAGGATCGTGTCCCCCAGGGCCGG
Source organism: Chthoniobacter flavus (assembly GCA_945860355.1). Classification (GTDB taxonomy): domain Bacteria; phylum Verrucomicrobiota; class Verrucomicrobiia; order Chthoniobacterales; family Chthoniobacteraceae; genus CAIURC01. Next base: position 688 of record CAMARB010000217.1, read on the forward strand.
CCGGGTCGCCGCGAGGCGTGAAAGGTCATTGATCCAGAGTTTGCCTCGATAGAGGGCGCGGTGGGCTTGCGGATAGAGGTCGAGGTGCCCTGAAACGATGCAGCGGCCGACGAGTTCACCGGAACGCAGCGCGTAGGTGATGCCTTCCCCGGTGAACGGCTCCACCACGCGTGCGGCGTCGCCGACGAGGAGCAGCGTGCCGTGTCGGGGCGGGATTGCAGCTCTCGCAAGCGGGCTGATGCTTCGCCACTCCTGTTCTGCGTCCAAAGAGAGTTGCTGATTTGCCCAGGCCTTGAGCGCTGGCATGTTTTTGGGCTTTGCCACGAGGCAAACGTTGATGGTCTCGGCGCCCACCGCCGCCATGCCGCAGTAGCCTTCAGGGCGGAATTGAAGGGTGACTTTGTCGTCGAAACCCTTAGGGCGCGACACGTGCACTTGCATGCCGATCCGGTCCGGCGGCGCGCTTTTCAGGACTCCGCAAAGGCGCGCAACGGTCGAGTTTCTGCCGTCTGCTGCCACGAGAGTTTTGGCGTCGAAGTGGCCGTTTGGCGTCTGAAGTCTCCACGGCTCGCGAGACTCAATGCGGAGCAGGGGGTGCTCCTGAAGCACGATCGCTCCGAGTTCCCTCGCGCGCTCCAGGAGCAGGTGGTCGAAATGGCTGCGTCGGACGGCGATTTCGCCGGGGCCTTTCGGGGGGAGAGGGACTGAAAGAACGCCCCCCGAGCGGTCGATAAACTCGACGCGTTTGAGCGCGGTGTGCGTTAAACCCGCCACGCGGTCCGCCACGCCCAACTGCTCAAGAACCGGCCATGCCGCCGGGTTGAGGCAGTCGCCGCAGACCTTGTCCCTGGGAAACTGCGCGCGCTCCAAAAGGAGCGTTTTCAGCCCGGCCTGCGCGCAGACTGCGGCGCAGACGGAGCCCGCGGGGCCGCCTCCGACAATTGCGACGTCGAATATCATTGGCACACCCTATCAGCAACCCGGGGAGGGCGCTCTAGGCAACCTCGCGAATAAAAAAGGGGGGAAATCCCTCGAACGCGCATGTTGACAGCGACACCGAGGGAGCTACAGTCGCGGCTCTTTTTCCCGAAAAGCAGTATCCATTAAGGTTTATGAAACGTACGTATCAGCCCTCCAAGCGCACCCGCAAACGCCAGTTCGGATTCCGTGCTCGCATGAAAACCAAAAACGGCCGCGCGATTCTCTCCAGGCGCCGGGCTCAGGGGCGCAAGCGTCTCCTCCCGAAAGGCGTCGAGATCCATTACGCGCGCCACACTCAGGCTTGAGTCTCGGCTTCGCTGCGCTCGTTGCGGGCTGGCTTTTTTGATGGTCCGATTGCCGATAAAGCGTGGTCCACTTGAAGTTCCCCAAGTCGGCTCGTTTGACGCGAGCCGGAGAGTTTAAGAGGCTCAGGCAAGACGGGAATTCCCATCATGGGCGCTGGATGATCCTGGGTTCTGCAGTTTCCTCGATTGGCGCGGACTCGCGGGTCGGATTCATTACGTCGCGGAAAGTGGGCGGGGCGGTGGATCGGAATCGAGTGCGGCGCCGGTTGCGTGAGCTTGTGCGGGTTGATCGGCCTCGGATCAAACCGGGCTTTTGGTTTGTGCTGATCGGGCGGAACCGCGCCTGCTCGGCAACTTTTGGCGAGCTTCAGTCGGAATGGCGGGCGTTGGCGTCGAGGGCTGGGCTCTTTCTCGAATAAGCGTTGAAAACCCTATTGCGCACATTGGTCCGCATCTACCAGCTGGCTCTGTCGCCTCTCCTGAGTTTCGTCTGCGGTCCTGGCTGCGGTTGCCGATTCCAGCCTTCCTGTTCTCATTACTTTCTGGAGGCTGTCGAGGTCCACGGCGCGCGCCGAGGGGCTTTAATGGGACTTTGGCGCATTGCCCGCTGCCAGCCTTGGGGTGGCCAGGGCTTGGATCCGGTCCCGCCTGCGCGAGGCGGCACGACGCTCCCGCGAAAGGGCTGAGAATCGCCCGAATTCTTTCCCGCATGACGCTCTTTTTAGCGCCCCCTCACTCCGTCCCTGTCGGTTGTCAATCACGGCGGCAGCCGCATTGCGGCGCCCCTCTCTGGTAGTTTTCGCTCACCTTATTCTGGCTATGGATCGCAAAGGAATTTTCGGAATCGTGCTGCTTGTCCTGGGGTTTGTTGGTTGGGAGTTTTACTACACCCGGGTAAGCCAACAGGCGCTCAAGGCTCAGAGGGAGGCGGCTGCTGCCCAGGAGATTGTGAGTCCGGTTTCCGCGTCGGCTGATCAAAAGGCTGCGGAATCCAAATCGGAGCCGGTTCGTCCAGCAGCGGGCGCGGTGAATGCGCCGAGGGAGTCGGGGAAAATAGAAAAGATTTCCACGGATTTCGTGGAGTATGCGTTCACCACTTTGGGCGGCGGCATTTCCTCCGCTCGGCTCCTAAAACACGGGGCAGAGGGAGATTCAAAAGTTGTTCTCAATGAGTTCGGTCGGTTGCCCCTGGGTGCAGTAACGGAAATCGCCGGGGAATCTGCGGAGGATCCTTTTGCTGCGACACTGAGTGCGGCGGGTAACGAGATTGTTTTCGACCGCACAGACTCCCGTCAGCTGCAGACAACAAAAAAGTTTTCGGTCCTGGATGAAGGCAGTTCCGACAATGCGACTTTGCAGAAAACGGACTATCTGCTCCGCCTCGAGCTCTCTTTCACAAACCGGGGTGCCCAGTCCATCCAAGTTCCGGCCTACTTCGTCTACACGGGTTCTTCTTCGCCGGTTCATCAGCGCGATTTGCCGACTTACACCGGATTCGCCTATTACCACGAGGGCCACAAGTTCATTGACGTTAACTGGTTTAGTCGTGGGTTGCCGCTGGTGGGGCATTCCGAACGTCCCATTTTTAACGAGTCCGCTTCCGGAATTCGTTGGGCGGGGGTGAGCAATCAGTACTTTGCCACGATGCTGACTCCTCTGGTGGATGAGCGCGCCAGCAGCGACGTTCTCGCCAAACACCGGGGTTCCCAGGCTTGGGCGCGCCGGTTTGTTATCCAAGACGAGGAATGGATCAAGGCGGGGCGTTCTTTAGATGGAAAGAGCGGGGAGTCTCGGTTCGGGGTGGACGGCGCCCTGGGAATGCCCGGGTTCAGCCTGAAGCCTGGCGAATCGTTTGTTCAGGCTTTCCATGTCTACACGGGGCCGCGTGAATATCAGCGGCTTAAGTTGCTGGGCAACAGCGAAGACGAGATCATGAACTTCGGAATGTTTGGCTTGGTGAGCAAGGCGTTGCTCTCCTCGATGAACATGCTCAAAGGGTGGCTTGGGAACTATGCTTGGGCGATTGTCGTTCTCACCTTGGCGATTAAGACCGCTCTCTGGCCGCTCCAAAACAAGGCCACCCGTTCCATGAAGCGGATGCAGTCGCTGCAGCCCAAAATGACGGAGATTCGGGATAAGTATAAGGACGATCCGACCCGGATGAACGCGGAGGTGATGAAGCTCTACAAGGATTATGGGGTGAATCCCGTGGCGGGATGTCTGCCCATGCTGATGCAAATCCCCATCTTCTTCGGGTTCTATAATATGCTGGGCGTGGCTGTGGAGCTCAGGAACAGCACGTTTCTTTGGGTTAAAGATCTCTCCCAGCCTGATACCGTCGCGCATTTGCTGGGTTATCCGGTGAACGTCCTGCCTCTGTGTATGGCGGTCACCATGTTCGTGCAGATGGCCATTCAACCCAAGTCGGGGGACCCGGTTCAGCAAAGGGTCTTCATGTTCATGCCGCTGATTTTCGTGTTCTTCTGTTACAACTTCGCCTCGGCCTTGGCTCTTTATTGGACGGTGCAGAACTTGTTCTCAATCGCTCAGCTTTATCTCACTCGCGACCAGGCGGCGCCCCAGCTCGTCAAAGTATCCGCTCCTTCCCCTAAAAAAGGCCGCCACTGATTGGTTTGCTCGCTGCTACGAATATGAGTACGGACCACAATCCAAAAGAGGTTCTCGATACGATGCTTGGGCTTCTGGGCTTTGTTTGTGAAATTAAAGAATCTCATTTTGACCACGGTTTAACCCTCCAGGTCTACACCTCTCAGAAGGACCGCTTGATCGGCCGCAACGGTGAGCTGCTGGATGATCTTCAGCTGCTTCTCAACAGGATCCTTCAGGCCAAAGATAAGGATATGCGGCGCGTCCAAGTCGACGTCGAGCATTGGCGCGAGATCAGGGATGACGCATTGGCTCAACGGGTGAGGTTATTGGCTGAAGGGGTTCGGAGCACGGGTCGCTCCTACCAGCTTGAACCCATGAACGCTTATGAGCGGCGTATCGTTCATAACGCATTCAAGGATGACTCCGAAATTATGACTTGGAGTCCGCCCGATGATGCCCGCCTTAAGCGAATCACTCTGCGGAAACGCAATTTGCCTTCCGAATAATAGAGGGGCTCATTCCCTCGGTTCCAGTGAGGAGGCGGCTTTTTGAGGCCGGTGAGAACGCCCTTCAGCGTCGCCTTTTTTCATGGCAGCAAACTCGCCGGGCAACGATCGGGAAAAAACGCCCGATGCCGCGTGTTGACAAATGCGAAATCTGCCTCCACTTTGAACCTCCCTCTGCTATCGGCAGGGATATTTCCGCTTTTTATGACCAGCTCTTTCATCGACGAAGCCCTCAAGGTGATCCCCAATCAGCAACTCTTGGTGAACGTTGTCTCCAAGCGCGTTCGGCAGTTGACGTCCGGGCATCGACCCTTGGTGGATGCGGGGCCGCGCATGGGTTTTTCAGACATCGCGCTGAAAGAGATCGTCGAGGGCAAGCTCAATTTCGAGGCCGCTCC
>CAMARB010000218.1 GCA_945860355.1 Chthoniobacter flavus
GCGGGGTTGAGGCTGGGGGGCTCTTTTAAAGGGAAAGAACATGTCCTCTTCCAGCCCATTTCTCCGGGCGACCTTACGCGGGGCGAAAGCCCGGTCAAGGAGGTGTCAGCGGGAACCGGGGAGCGGGATCTCGCGCATCGGTTTGTTAAAGGTCCATTCCAGGCCCCGGGCGAGGCGTTCCGGCACCGCGTGATTGTGCCCGCCGGGCGGCTCATGGTGAGCGGACCGACCCGGGCGTTTGCGCAGCACCTCATACATGTTCCGCGCGGCGACGTTGTTGAGCAGGCTGTCCTGCGCTGTGCCCTCGAGATAAACGCTCTGGGTGGCGGCGAACGCGTCGGGGTTTTTCCGCAAAATCCGCAGGGGATCCACTTGGAGCCATTGCCCCCAGACGTCCTGCCGGAGTTGGCCGCGGCCGTCGAGGATCCAGTGCGATTTGCCGGGAGCCTCGGGGCCGACCGGAGCGAACGCCGCCGACAGGCCCGCCACCAGTTCCACGAGCCCGCCCTTTCCCTGCGCAACCGATCGCGGCCCGTTCTGGATGGCGGCAATGTCGGCTTCCGTGAGCCGGGTGAGCTGCGGATCCACAAACCAATCCCGGCAGGTCACCTCGAAATCGCCGTCGGGGGCGATCGCCACCACATGGCCAAAGAGGTCGCGGCGTTGCATCCCCAGCATCACCGCCCCGTAGCCGCCGCTGGAATGCCCGGCGACGACCCTCTGGTCGGCCTTGAGTTTGAGCCCGAGCCGCGACTCGACCAGGGGCAGGATCTCGTTGCAGACGTAGTCGGCGTAATTTCCCTGGGCGGGGGAGTTGAGATACTGGCTGCCGCCCCACCGGTTCCGGCAGTCAACGACCACGATCCCCAGTGGAAGCCCCTCGGTAGCCAACTGCTCGACAACCCGGGGAAATGTCACCCGATCCCGCAGGGCGTCCTCCGAGGAGCCGCCGTAACCCGGGAGATAAAAAACCAGGCGCTCCACTTCCTGCGGTTTCTCGGGAAGAATGAGGGCCACCCGGCGGCGGACGGGATCCCGGAGGGGGTTGTCTTTCAGGGTCTCGCCGGGGATCTCGAGCGCCTCCACTCGCGCCCCGGGGGAGTGGGACGCTGCCGCAAACAAAAGCGGGAGGAGCAGCGAGAGAAATCGGGAGGCGGAAGAAAACAATCGCATGGGAAAAGGAGGGCAGGGGGTTCAGGGCAATGGCCAAACGCGGCCGAGAGCTTGCCTTGGATGTTTTGCCGGACAAGGGTTTGTGCGCGGGAGAACTTCTTTTGTCATGATGAAAATGATCGGCTTTTTATCGGCTGCGTTGCATTGGAACTTGGGTATTGGCGCGGGGTTGTTTTTGGGCGGATGCGCTGTTTCCTCGCCGGGGCGCGCGGGCAAAACGCAGGGTGCTCCGGCCGCGCCCGGCAAACTCCCGGCTTTGCGGACGGTGCCCCGCGTGGATCTGCCTCGATACATGGGCGATTGGTATGTGATCGCCAATGTCCCGTATTTCGCCGAAGCGGGCGCTGTAGGGTCCGTTGAAACCTACGCCCTGCGGCCCGACGGCCGGATCGACAACTGGTTTACCTACCGCAAGGGCTCTTTTGATGCGCCGGTCAAACAGGTCCGCGCCCTGGCTTGGGTCCACAATCCCGAGACGCAGGCCGAGTGGCGGGTCCGTTTTTTAGGGCTGATCACGGCAAGTTATTGGGTGCTGGATCTGGAACCCAACTATCGTTGGGCCGTGGTGGGGCATCCCTCCCGCAATTACGGCTGGGTGCTGGCCCGTTCCAAAACGCTGCCGGACCGCCAGTACCAGCAGATTCTCCGGCGCTTGGCCGAGCAAGGGTACGATCCGGCCCGTTTTGTGAAGGTGCCGCAGAATCCTCCGGCTCCGTAGCATTCCACGGCGGACTGTCGCGCGGTGCGGACCGATATCTTGTCTGTCCCGAATGGCGCTCACTTAAGCTGACTTTGGGACGTTTTGAGGTGGCGGTGTTTCGGTGGGGAAAAGTGGCACAGGCTTCCAGCCTGTGATCTGTGAGAGTCACAGCCAGGATGGCTGTGCCACTTTGGGCTCCACCGGCGGCATGAGCCTTTACCAAGCCACCCTACTCGGAGATTTTCAGAGGACAGTATCGTCCCAAATGATCCTTAAGTGAGCGCCATTCTTGTCTGTCCCTTGTGCCTCCTTTTTGCCTCTTGTTCAACGGCGGCTCCCAGCGGCTCTCCCCACTTTTTGAAACCGTTGCCGCCTCTTCTCTCAAAAAAAACCGGCGCGGCATTGCTGGAATGCCGCGCCGGTTTCGATGCGGGAATCAGGTGGTTCTAACCGTGCGCCGCGAGTTCAGCGAGGATGACGTTGAATGTTGCGCTGGGGCGCATCGCGGCGGAGGTCTTGGCGTGGTCCGGGCGGTAATAACCGCCGAGGTCGGCGGGTTTGCCCTGAACCGAGACGAGTTCGGAGACGATCGCCGATTCGCTCTGCGTGAGTTTCTGCGCGATGGGGGCGAACACGGCTTGGAGTTCCCGATCCTGGGATTGAGCCGCGAGCGCCTGAGCCCAGTAAAGCGCGAGGTAGAAGTGGCTGCCCCGGTTGTCGATGCCTGCACCCACCTTGCGGGCGGGGGACTTGTCGTTCTCGAGGAACTTGCCATTGGCCTCGTCGAGGGTCTCCGCGAGGACCTTCGCCTTGGAATGGTTTTGCGAAATGGCCAGGTGCTCGAAGGAGGCCGCGAGCGCGAAGAATTCGCCGAGACTGTCCCAGCGCAGGAAGTTTTCCTCGGTGAATTGCTGGACGTGTTTGGGTGCGGACCCGCCGGCGCCGGTTTCAAACAGCCCGCCTCCGTTCATCAGGGGCACGATGGAGAGCATTTTGGCCGAGGTGCCCACTTCGAGGATGGGGAAGAGATCGGTGAGATAATCGCGCAGCACGTTGCCGGTGACGCTGATGGTGTCGAGGCCGTGGACGATGCGTTCAAGGGTGAACTGGCAGGCTTCCGCCGGCGGGAGGATGCGGATGTCTAGGCCGGTCAAGTCGTGTTGGGTCAGGCAATGCTTGACCTTGGCAAGCACCTGCGCGTCGTGCGGCCGGTTCTCGTCCAGCCAGAAGACGGCCGGGGTGTGGGAAAGCCGGGCCCGGGTGACCGCGAGTTTCACCCAGTCCTGCACGGGGGCGTCCTTGGTCTGGCATCCGCGCCAGATGTCGCCGGGAGCGACTTCGTGGAAGAGCAGAACCGCGCCGGACTCGTCCACGACGCGGACGGTGCCTGCGGCGGGGATTTCGAAGGTTTTGTTGTGGGAACCGTATTCCTCGGCGGCCTGGGCCATGAGCCCGACGTTGGGGACGCTCCCCATTGTCTTCGGGTCAAGAGCGCCATGCTGGCGGCAGAAGTTGAGGGTGGTCTCGTAGACGCCCGCGTAGGAGCGGTCCGGGATGAGGGCGAGGGTGTCTTGGAGGCCCCCGCGGGCATCGTACATCTTGCCGCCGGCGCGAATCATGGCGGGCATGGAGGCGTCAACGATCACATCGCTGGGGACGTGGAGGTTGGTGATGCCCTTGTCGGAGTTGACGTAGGCCAGGGCCGGGCCTTGGGCGAGGGCCGCCTGGATGTCGGATTCGATGGCGGCCTTGGTCTCGGCGGGGAGCGCCTGAATTTTGGCGACGAGATCGCCGAAGCCGTTGTTCAGGTTGACTTCGAGTGAGGCGAATGTCTCGGCGTGTTTGGAAAGGAGATCTTTAAAGAAGACTTTCACCGCGTGCCCAAAAAGAATCGGGTCGGACACCTTCATCATGGTGGCCTTGAGGTGGAGGGAGAGCAGGATGCCCTCGGTTTTAGCCCGTGCGACGGCCGCCTCGTAGAAGGCGACGAGCGCGGCTTTGCGCAGCACGGTGGCGTCGAAGATTTCGCCGGCTTTGAGGGGTGTCTTTTCCTTGAGAACGACCACGGAGCCGTCGGCCTTTACGAGCTCAATCCGAACCTGGGTGGCGGCGGATACGGTGAGGGACTGTTCGTTTCCAAAAAAGTCGCCTTGGGTCATGGCGGCCACGTGGGTTTTGGAGTCGGGAAGCCATGCCCCCATGGAGTGGGGGTGTTTTTTGGCGTAATCCTTGACCGCCTTGGGGGCGCGCCGGTCGGAGTTGCCTTCCCGCAGCACGGGGTTGACGGCGGACCCGAGGACTTTGCCGTAGCGCGCGCGGGCGTCTTTTTCCGCGTCGGATGCCGGGTTTTCGGGGAATTCGGGGAGGGGAATGCCTTGGGATTGGAGTTCGGCGATGGCGGCCTTGAGCTGGGGGATGGAGGCGCTGATGTTGGGCAGCTTGATGATGTTGGCCTCCGGCTTGAGGGTGAGTGCGCCGAGTTCGGCGAGCGCGTCGCCGGTCTTTTGGGAGTCTGGAAGGAGGTCGGAGAAGTGGGCGAGGAGGCGTCCGGCGAGGGAGATGTCGCGGGTTTCAACCTGGATTCCGGCCTGGCGGGTGAAAGCCTGGACGATGGGCAGGAGAGAGTGGGTGGCGAGCGCGGGGGCTTCGTCGGTGATGGTGTAGATGATGGAAGGCGCTGCGGACATGGTGGCGTATTTTGCGAAAGTGTTTTGCGAAAGGAACAGTCTTTTCTGTGGGATGCTCCGCTCTGAATACGGCCAGTTGGCCTCTGATCGGAAGCGCCGTGTTTTGCGTGTCGCTGGTGCTTCTCCGCAAAGTGTGTCTGTCCCGAATGGCACTTATTGAGGTTTTTCCCGGTGCCGGGTTGGGAGAGGGGACGGGAAACCGCAGAGGAGCGCAGAGGAACGCAGATGAATTCTGAGGTGAAATCCTCTCTGCGCTCTTTGAGGGCTTTGCGGTTACGAAAAAACCGTGCAAGCGCACGGGTTCGGAGCCTCAGGTGTCCGAGCCCTCCTCAATCTGCGCCTTACTAAACCCTCCCAAAAAGGAATTTCCTATCATTTGATTTGGGACGGGGATAATTGATCTCGAATCACATACATCATGCGTATTTGCGTAATCGCCCTGTTTTTCCTACTTCCCGTCGCCTGGGCTGGACCCGTTTTCGATAAACTTCTCCTGCTCGAAGCCAAGGGCGAAACCTCGGCCAGCGTGAGTCTGGGCGACTTGGACGGCGACGGCGATCTCGACATTGTCCTCGCCAAAGGCCGCCATTGGCCGCTCCGCGACCTCATCCTCCGCAACGACGGCAAAGGAAACTTCACGACCGAAACCTTTAGCCCCACCGCCGATCGAACCTACTCGGCCGCGCTGGCCGATCTCGATGGCGATGGCGATCTCGATATCGTCGTCAGCAACGATGATCCCGACAAAAAGCTGATCTACCTAAACAGTGACGGCAAAGGCCGCATGCAGCTTCGCGGCACCTTTGGCGTGCCCACTTGGAACACCCGCTACGTCACCGTCGCCGATCTCAACGGCGATCGCAAACCCGATCTCCTGGTCGCCAA
>CAMARB010000219.1 GCA_945860355.1 Chthoniobacter flavus
CAACCCATGAAACCATCCGCCCTCAAATCCAGCATCCACACCCTGCTCGCTGCGGCGCTTTTTTCGGCCCCGACATTCTCTGTCACCGCACAAGAGCCCGAAAAGATCACCCCGCCGGAGGTCAAAATCGATCCCGTTCCAGTTCAACCCAAGGCGGGCTTTCTCACCAGTTTCGCGCCCATCGTTGAAAAGGTCGCCCCCAGCGTGGTGACGATCTCCACCACGAAGAACGTTCGGGGCGGTTCGCGGGAAAACCCGATGTTCAACGACCCCAACTTTCGGCGTTTCTTCGGGCTGCCCGATCCGGATCAAGCTCCCACCCCGCCGAAGCGCGGCGGGAACGGCCCAAAAAACGATTCGATGCAGAAACAGGATTTGGGCCTGGGATCGGGCGTGATCGTCAGCAGCGACGGCATGATTTTGACCAACAACCATGTCATCGAAGGCGCCGACGACATTCTCGTCTCGATCGGCATCAACGATCAGAAATACAAGGCGAAGAAAATCGCCGGGGACCCGGGCACGGACATCGCGGTGCTGAAAATCGACGCCAAGGATCTCAAAGCGGTGACCTTCGGCGACAGCGACAAAATCCGGGTGGGCGACGTCGCGTTGGCCATAGGAAACCCGTTTGGTTTAACCCAGTCGATCTCGATGGGGGTCATCAGCGCCCTCGGGCGCGGCGGCATGGGCATCGTCAACTACGAAAACTTCATTCAAACCGACGCTTCCATCAACCCGGGAAACTCCGGAGGCGCGTTGGTGGATCTTGAAGGTCGCCTGATCGGGATCAACACCGCGATCTTCAGCCGGTCCGGAGGCAATCAAGGGATCGGGTTCGCCGTGCCGGCCAACCTGGCGCACAGCGTGATGGACAACCTGATCAAGAACGGCCGGGTGGTCCGCGGATATTTGGGGGTGCAACCCGACGCCATCACCGAAGATCTCGTTCCGTTTTTCAAAACCAAGGACCGCAAAGGCGCGTTGGTTTCCCGAGTCGAAAAAAACACGCCGGCCGCGCGGGCGGGCATTGAGGTGGGAGACGTGATCCTCGAGGTGGCTGGGAAGAAAGTGGAGGGGCCACGCGAACTGCGCCTCCACGTCAGCAGCATGGCGCCCGGCGGCAAGGTCGATTTGAAGCTCATGCGCGACGGGAAGGAAAAGGTGGTCAGCGTGGAGCTTGGGGAGCTGCCCCAAGACAAAGGGGAGAAAAAGCCCGAAGAACCCAAGGATGAAACGCCGGACGTGCTCGATGGGGTCACTGTGTCGGACTTGGATGCCGCCACTCGCAAGGAATTCGACCTTCCCGAGGACGCCCGCGGGGTTTTGGTCACGGCGGTGGAAACCGATTCTCCCAGCGCGGCCGCGGACATCCGTCGCGGGGACATCATCCATGAAATCAACCGCCAACCGGTGTCCAGCGCGAAGGAAGCCATTGAATTAAGCGACAAACTCAAGACGGAGAAAAAGGTCCTGCTGCGCATCTCGCGGAAGGGCGCAAGTCGCTACGTTGTCGTGGGACAGAAAGACTAAGTCCTCCCGCCAAAAAGCTGTCGCGGGGAGGTGCTCGAAAACTTCAAGCACCTCCCCGCATTGCTTTTCCCTTCTCCCGGGACTGCCTGCGCCCATCGGTGGGATCAAGCGGGAAAAGGGCTTCGCTCTCAACCGCTGAGTCTGCCGGTGTCACCCCAAAAAAACATGTTTGTTCCCGCCCCTCATCAGACATTGGATGCCCTCCCGGTAATGGCGTGGTCCCTGGGGACAGGAAACCAGGCTCCGTTTCTGAACGCATGCTTCAGGCAATTCCTGGGCATCGAGAACCAAACGGCCGCGGCAGAACTCTGGTTCGAGAGCATTCATCCGGACGACCGCTCAGTTCGGGACCAGGTGATTCAATCCGCCCGCAACGCGCTGAGTCTCTACCGGGTGTCTTACCGGTTACGCCGCGCGGACGGCTGCTTCTGCTGGGTTGCTGAGTCGGGTTCGCCCCAGAAAAACGAGCTCGGCATCGTTGAGAACTGGCTTGGAGGGGTGATCCCGATCGAGGCCCCCGGCCCTGAATCCCTACGGGGTGGACAGACCGTTTCCGCGTCTGCGCCGCCGAAGTCCCCCGATTCCCAGGGGTCCTCGGAAAACGGCTTGCCCTCGCGCGCCGGTGAGTCCGTGCTGAGCCGGAACGCGATTCAGGAACGCGCCAAACAGCAGGAAGCCGTCGCGAACCTTGGACAGCAGGCGCTGAGCGGAGCCACGCTTACGGACCTGTTTCGATCGGCCACCGACCTCGTGCGTTCCACTTTGGATGGGCTTTTGTGCGCGGTGCTTCAAACCATGGAGGACGGCGCGGCCCTCGGGGTGGTCGGGATCTCGGGCTGGCCCGACACGGATGCGGGAACTCGGATCCCGGCCGGGAGCTCATCCCAATCGGGATACACCTTAATGGTGGGCGGACCGGTAGTTGTTGAGGACATGGCCACCGAGACGCGGTTTGAGATCTCCGAGCCCGTCCGCCGCATCGGCGCCGTAAGCGCCATCACGGTCATTATTCAAACCGAGGGCTCGCCCTTCGGGGTGCTCTCCGCCATGTCCATGCAGCCCCGGGCATTCACCAAGGACGACGTGCACTTTCTCCAAGCGATCGCCAACGTGCTCGCGGCGGCGATCGACCGCCAGCGGGCCGAGGAGCGGATTCGGTTGGCACAGGAGAAAGCCGAGGCGGCCAGCCGCGCCAAAAGCGAGTTCCTCTCGCGGATGAGCCACGAACTGAGGACCCCGCTCAACGCGATCCTTGGGTTCACCCAGTTGCTCGAGATCGACCAGCCCACCCCGAGCCAGGCGGAGAGCATCGCGCACATCCTCAAGGCAGGCCGGCAACTCCTCTCCTTTATCAACGAGGTCTTGAGCGTTGCGAGAAACTACGCGGACGCCGTCTCCCCCGAGGCGAACGAGACGGCCCTGCGGCAAGTTCTTCTCGGCGATTCATCCCCGCCAAAAACAAGTCTAGGCCGCACTTTACAAGGCGGCCAGCAACGCGCGCCTGAGTTCCCGCGTCCCCAACCGCAAATTCCCGCGGCCCCCAGGAAGATCCTTTATGTGGAGGATCAGGAACTCAATCTGCGCTTGGTGGAACGTATCCTTCAAAACCGCCAGGAATACCGCCTGCTGAGTGCGCCCCGAGGGGAGCTTGCTCTGGAAATGGCCAAAAATGAACGCCCGGACCTGATTCTCCTGGATCTCAACCTGCCCGACATGACGGGAGAAGCCGTTCTCTGCCACCTCAAACAGGCCCCGGAGCTCCGCGCCACTCCGGTGGTGATGCTCAGCGCGATGGTGGGCGAACGGGTGGAATCGGCGCTCGCGCTCGGGGCCGCGGGCTACTTGACCAAGCCGTACCGGGTCCCGGATTTTTTTGCCGTTTTGGAGGAGAACCTGCCGGGTTGAATGTGCGGTCGGGCTGTCGGCCCTCAGAACTGCGCCATGAGACCTGCGACGCTTCAGGTGCGCTGGAGCGAGGCGCACAGGGCGGGCTTCGCATTTCCGGAGAAGCCTTGGGGAGGCGTCACCGCTTGGTATGACCAATGCTCCCAAAGAGGGAAGAGGCCCCCCATGAACCCACGCACCTCCCCCGAAGCCGCTTTGGTTGCCCCGAGCCTCCGGGTCACTCTTGTTCAGAGGAGGACTTTAAACCCGCAGCCCGCCGCCCCGGCTGGGTGTCCGGTCTGAAAACCCACTTCAAAACATGCTCTACCTGGCAAATCGCAATCGCGTTCACAGCCCAGAAACCGAGCGCGCACTTCGGGCTTCTCAGGGCTATCTCTACCTTAAACTCTCTAGGGAGGCCGCAGAGGAACTCCAGGAAATCGCCGACGACGAGCAAGACGACCCCGACGTGCTCCTCGCCCGAATCCGGGTCCTGCTCCATGAACGGCACTGGAAAGCGGCGGAGCAACTTTCAGCGCAAGGCTGCAGGGAATATCCCGAAGTGGACGAGTTCACGGTCCAAAGAGCCTTTTCCCTGCATCAGATGCAAAAAGGCGAAAAAGCCGTGCAAGTCCTGCTTTCGGCCCCGGAATGGCTGAGGCGGACGGGCATCCTGCACTACAACCTGGCCTGCTATGAGGCGCGACTCGGGGACCTTTCAATGGCGCGCCGGTGCATGAACGCCGCGATCCAAATCAACTCCCAGGTGAGAAAAAACGCCCGGCTGGATCCGGACCTCCAAGCCCTTTGGAATTAAGCTCCGCCTCGACGGCCCCCACAAACTGCAGCTGCGTCAACCTCCGGTAGGTGCCCTCCTCCCGGCTGACAAGTTCCCCGTGTGAACCGCTCTCGGTGACCGTGCCGGATTCGATCACGCAGATCCGGTCCGCTTTGCGCACGGTGGAAAGACGATGCGCAATGATAAAAGCCGTGCGGCCGTCGAGCAACGTGTTGAGGGCCTCTTGGATGAGCAGTTCGCTCTCGCTGTCGAGGGCGCTCGTGGCCTCGTCCAGGATGAGAATCACCGGGTCTTTGAGCAGCGCCCTGGCAATCGCAACCCGTTGCCGCTGGCCGCCGGAAAGTTTGACCCCGCGTTCCCCCACCAGGGTGTTGTATCCCTCCGGGAACCGCTCGATGAACTCATGGCAATTGGCCCGGCGCGAGGCCTCGATAAGCGCCTCCTCGCTCGCCGCCGGATTGCCGTAGGCGATGTTGTCCCGGATGGAGCCGCCGAAAAGCAGCACTTCCTGGGGCACAATCGCCATGTTCGCACGGACGGTTTGAAGCGGATACTGGCTGGCGGGATTCCCATCCAACCGCAACTGCCCCGACGCGGGCTCGTAGAAACGCAGGAGCAAAGACACCAAAGTGGATTTCCCGGAGCCGCTCGGCCCGACCAACGCGATTTTTTCCCCGGGCCGCGCATGGAGCGACAGCCCGCGCAGCACAGGCAGATCCGGCCGGGACGGATAGCTGAAATCCACGGCATCGAACTCCACCTCGCCGTTGAGCCGTTCCACCGGCCCCGCCGACACCCGCTCCGGGGCCTCCTCCAGAAGCTCTCGGACCCGCTGCGTGGCGCCGAGCGCCTTTTGGAGGGTGCTAAAAACCTCGGCAAACGACGACACACCGCCGCCGACAAAAACGGTGCAGAAAACAAACCGGGTCAACTCCCCGTGGCTGAGATCCCCGGACTGCATCAGACGGGCGCCCTGCCAGAGAACCAGCACGATGGAGCCGAACACCCCGAGGATGATAAACGCGATCAAGGCCGAGCGGTACCGGGCGTTTTGCAGGGAGATTTCAAGAAATGACTCCAGGCCGGACCGATAACGCCGGGTCTCAAACCCCTCACTGGTAAACGCCTTGACGTTGGCAATGCCCTGCAGGGTTTCCT
>CAMARB010000220.1 GCA_945860355.1 Chthoniobacter flavus
AAAGGTCAGGGTAGCGTTAAGAACGGCCGCGATAGCGTAAGCAAGCGCCTGGGCGTCAAGAAGTTCGGAAGCCAGGCCGTGGTCGCGGGCAACATCATCATCCGCCAGCGCGGAACGAAGTTTCTCGCAGGCAAAAACGTCGGGCTCGGCCGCGATTACACGATCTTCGCTCTGGTCGACGGCACCGTGCGTTTCGATCGCGAAGGCCGCCGCGTGAACGTGGATCCGGAAGTCGTCGCCTCGAACTAAGGCCTCTTCCCAGCTCCCTCTCCGCAGGGAAATTCTTTGAAAAGCGCTTCGGGCATCTCTCGCCCGGAGCGCTTTTTTTATTTTCGAAGCGAGATCTACACGGCTCCGGTAAGGCGCTGCGCCGGGGCGGGTTTGCGCGGATCACCGAACCAAGATCCCGTTGTTCGTTGGTTGACCCTGCGGCGGTTACCGCGAGGGGAAGGCTAATTCCAACTGGTTGGCCTTGCCCAAGGCCCAGGCTTCAATGCCGCGGGCGCGGAGGTCTTGGGCGAACGCGGTGGCAAACCCGTGAACCGTGTAAACCCTGCGCGGGCTCACCAGTTCCACGTAGCGCAAGAGATCCGGGTAATCGGCGTGATCGCTCAACGCGAACGCGGCGTCCACCTGGTAGCGGTAAATGGCTCCGGGGTCCAACGCCCAGCCCGTAAGAACGGCGGTTCGCTTGTGCTTGAGGCTCTGAATCATGCGCGTTTTGCGGGCGCTGGGCGGGCAGATGAGCACTTTGCCCGCCACCTGCGTTTCGCAGTAGGCCTCGTAACCGGAAGGGAATCCCGGAACCAATTCTCGGTAGAGCTCCGTCATCCGGAACGCCGCGGAGTGAAGCATGGGGGTGAGTCCCCCTTGAAGGAGGGCGCAGAGGATCTCCTGGGATTTGCCCAGCGAATACGCAAACAACACGGGCACCGCGCCCGTTTCGAGGGTTTCCCGGCAGAACCCGACCATTTCAGCCAGTGTCGAATCGGTGGGTGGCAGGCAGTAGCGGGGGAGTCCGAAGGTGGTCTCCATGATCAATGTGTCGGCGGACTTCCACTGCGTGGCCTCTGCGGAAAGGCTGGGGCGCAACTTGAAATCCCCCGTGTAGAGAAGGGACCCTTGGTCCGATTGCAGGTGGATCTGGGTGGACCCCAGGATATGGCCCGCGGGCAGCAGTGTGACCTGCATTCCAAGCACCTCGCTGGGCACGCCGAAGGGGAGGATGTTTTCGGCTCTCTTTGCCGGAATCCGCGCCTGCATCAGCCGAGCGGTCGCGGCGCTGGCGATGATTTCGCGGTGGTTTGCCAGGTGGTCGCTGTGCGCGTGTGAAACGAACGCCAACGGCTTGGCGTCTTTCGGGTCCAGCCAAAGCCCGCTGCCCTGCAGTTGGATCCCGCGTTGGAAATGGACTTCGATCATGGGCGCCCGCCGCCTTGCCGCTCGCAACGGCCAATGGCAAGCGTCATTTTCGGAGAACATTCCGGGGCTGTCTGATCTTTCGACGGCAAAAGACGCCTTTTGCTCCCGATGGCCTTCCGGTATCACTTCCTCTAATTGACACTGCTTCTTTGGAACGCGTAAGTTTCCCACCCGCATGAGCCGTTTCTTTCTCCTCCTCGCCGCCTGCGCGATCGCTTGCCAAAGCGTTTGCGCCGAGCCGGCGCGGATTCTTGAAAAAGCGCAGGTTCTGCCTCTCTCCCTGAAGGACGAGTTTGAGTTCCGCAAAACCAAGACATTCCTGCACGACCCGGATCTGCAGCGGAACACGATTGATCCGGTGCTCTTCTTCGAACGGCAGCGTCTGGATTACGGCGCGATCAATGACTACGAGCGGCGGCAGCGGCATGGGAACTACTTCGCGTTTTTTTGGCGCTCGAAACGGGCGGCGGACTTGAGAGTGCGCTTTGAGTACCGGCAGGAAAAACTGGGGGCCAACGTGCAGGCCAAGGAGCGGGTTTATTCTGCCGCCAAGGGAAGTTTCAAAACGGAGTTTGAAGTCACCGGGGACGACTATCGAATTGACGGCAAAGTGATCGCTTGGCGGGTGGTGATTATTGAGAACGGCACAATCGTTGCTCTTAACCAGTCGTTCCTTTGGAATTGAGGTATGTTTTCACCGTGTCAACCGTATCCCTGCGACTCTCCGTCCCGGTTTGACGTGAACCCACTGCCGTGACATCCCAGCCCACCATTCTCGTCGGAACCAGCGACCGCACCGTCTGTGTTCGTGTGGAAGGCAAAGGGTCGTTTCTCAACAGCACCGGCCTCAAGGAGTTCGCCAAAGAGATGGCCAACCGTGGATTCCGCGACTTTGTCGTGGACCTCAAGAACTGTCCGGTGATGGATTCCACGTTTATGGGCACGCTCGCTGGGATTGCGCTGCAACTCAGGGGCCTCGGCCAAGGCCAGTTGCGGGTGATTCAACTGAACGAGCGCAATCGCGACCTGCTGGCGAATCTGGGCCTCGACCAGCTCTTCACCATTGAGGCAGGGCCGGGTGTCGCCCCCGCGGCGCCCCCTCAGACCCCGCTGGAGGTGGATCAGGTGGAGGACAAAACTTCCCGGGCGCAGACCATGCTCGAGGCCCATGAGGCCTGTGTGGAGGCGAACCCGGAAAATGCGGCGAAGTTCAAAGACGTGCTGGAGTATCTCAAGCAGGACTTGCACTTGGTCCGCTAACCGGGATGTGGGGCGCTCTTTTTTTCGGATTGTCTGTGGGGATAGGCCTGGCCTTTGCGCGGGTTTACGTCCTTCAACAACGCCGAATCCGCGCGCTTGAAAAGGCCCGGGACCGGCTCGAACTCGAGGAGTCTCAGGTCTTTGATTTTTTTCATGGCCTGGGCGCTGCCGTGTCCAACGAGACAAAACCTCGCGACCTGCACCGGCTCATCGTGGAAGGCACGATGCGTATTCTGGATGGCTCAACCGGAGCCGTTTACCTCGCGGACCGCAAAGGAGAACATTTGCGGCCGGAGTTCGTTTCCAAGGGATGCCCGATGTTTGTGGACCTCATCGCCTCGGCTTGGAGGGCCTGCGAAGCACTCCATCTGAGCGAGGACCCGCGGTTGGGCCGGGAAGGACCGCAGCGGCCCGCTTCCGCCATGATTTGTCCCCTGGTTTACGGGTCCCAGAAACTGGGTCTGTTGGTGGTCTCGCGCAGGGCCGGGGGCGAACCATTCCCGGGAAGCGCTTTTAAGATCTTTAAGGGGATCGCCGAACAATCCGCTTTCGCCCTCTACAACGCCTTCATCTTCTCCGAGGCGGCGGAAAAAAAGAGGATCGACCAGGACTTGCAGGTTGCCCATGAGATCCAGCGGATTCTCCTGCCTTCGACCGCGCCGGACGTGCTGGGCTACCAGATTAGCGGAGTGAACATCCCGGCCCGCCATGTGAGCGGCGATTACTACGACTACATCGGGATCGACGAAGAACACTGCGGGATCGCTATTGCCGATGTGTCGGGCAAGGGGGTGCCGGCTTCGCTCATCATGGCCATGTGTCGGAGTGTTCTGCGGTCCCAGGCGGCCGGCCAGCATTCGGCGGCCCGCGTTTTACAGCAGGTCAACGCCCAGCTCTTTCCCGACATCCGTGAGGACATGTTTATCAGCATGGCCTACGCGATTTTGGATCGGAACTCGTCCACCGTGACGCTTTGCCGGGCGGGCCACGATGCGCCGCTGCTTTACCGGGCCAAAGACCGGACCATCACCAAGGTCAATCCCCCGGGAATGGCGGTCGGCATTGACAGCGGGGGCGTGTTCAATAGAGTCACGAACGATTTTTCCCTGAGCCTCGAGTCGGACGACTGTTTGATCCTTTACACGGACGGAGTTACCGAAGCACTTGATCGCCAGGGGGCTGAGTTTGGGATGGAGAATGTGATTCGATCGATCCTCGCGAGTGCCTCTGAGGGCGCTGCCGGGATCATCACGAAACTGACAGACGACCTCAGGGCGTTTGTCGGGGCCCACCCTCAGCACGACGACATCACTTTAATTGTCATCCGCAAAAAATGAGCAATCCCATGACCGAGGACAACACCCAAGCCAGCGCTAGCACGACCGACGCTGCCGAAGCGGCATCCACCCCCGTGGATTCGACCCTGGCTCAGCTGCAGAATGATCTGGATCGATTCAGGGACCTTGCGCTGAGGACCCAGGCGGATTTTGAGAACTTCAGAAAACGCGCGGCGCGCGACAAAGACGACGCCATTAAATATGCAAACGCAGGGTTCTTGGATCGATTGATCCCGATTCTCGACAATTTCGAGCTGGGTTTGAACGCGGCGCGGTCCGGCTCCGAGGGCTCATCCATCCTGCAGGGCATGGATATGGTGGCCAAGCAGCTGGGCGATTTCCTTCTGCAATGCGGCGTGGAACCCCTGGAATCCGAGGGGGTTGCGTTCGACCCGAACCTGCATGAGGCCGTGGCTCAAGAGGAGAGCTCCACCGTTGCCGAGGGGCACGTGGTGCGGCAGTTGCGCAAGGGTTACAAACTCAAAGAACGCCTGTTACGGCCTTCCACGGTTGTGGTCTCCAAGGGGCCCCCAGCCGCCTGATTTTCTTCCGGCATTTCGGGAGCCCGCAGGGAAGGTTTTTTTCCTTTCTCCACGCCTTTCTCCTTTCCCGTAAGGATGCCTCACGGCGGCTCCGCCCCGGCCCGGGTTCCCCAAAGCGCTCGCTGAAGGGCCCAGAGCCGGTTTTTTAAGAGCCCTTTTTCCCGTCTTTCCAAAACATTATCCTGTCCTGATTCCATGGCCAACAAGCGCGATTACTACGAAGTCCTCGGGGTTGCTAAGAACGCACCGGCTGAGGAATTGAAACGCGCCTACCGCAAGCTGGCTGTAAAGTTTCACCCCGACAAAAACCCGGGGGATCATACCGCGGAGGAGAAGTTCAAGGAACTGGGCGAGGCGTACGACGTCCTCATGGATGATCAGAAGCGCGCGGCCTACGATCGCTATGGGCACAACGCGTTCGCTCAGGGGACGGCTGGGCCCCGCGGCGGCGGCGCTGGAGCCGGGGGATTCCACGATCCTTTCGACATCTTTCGGGAAGTCTTCGGAGCGCGCGGGGGGGGGGGCGGCGGCGGTGGCATTTTTGAGCAGTTCTTCGGCGGAGGGGGCCAGCGGACGGATCGGGACGGCAAACAGCGCGGGGCGGATCTGCGGTATGACATGCAGATCAAGCTCGAGGAGGCCGCCAACGGCTGTGAAAAAGAAATCGAGGTCAATAAACTCGAGGCCTGCGGCTCCTGCAGCGGCAGTGGGGCGGAAGCCGGTTCCCGAGCGGTGACATGTCCCGGGTGTAACGGCCGGGGGCAAGTGGTGAGCTCCCGCGGTTTTTTCCAGGTGGCGCAAACGT
>CAMARB010000221.1 GCA_945860355.1 Chthoniobacter flavus
CCCGCTCGATGACCGAGCGCGGCGCCGGAATGAAACAGTAGGCGAAGTATTTCTGGAGCGCGACCGGGGAGAGTTGCCTGGGGGCCGAGGGATGCCGCAGCAGGGCGGGCAGCTCCGAGGCGAACCCGAACGTGTCGCCCTCGTGGAAATAATAGAGGGGTTTTTTCCCGAACCGATCCCGGCTGCCGAAAAGGCGCTGCCGTGCCCGGTCGTACAGGACAAAAGCCCACATCCCGCTGAGGCGCTCCACAAACGCGTCGCCCCACTGGCGGTAGGCGTGCAGCAGCACCTCCGTGTCGGAGTGATCGGTCTCAAAAACGTGGCCGAGCCCCTTGAGCTCCGTGCGGAGGTCCCGGTGGTTGTAGATCTCCCCGTTGAACACCACGCCCAGCGCGCCGTCGGGCGTCCACATGGGCTGCGCGCCCCCGCTCAGGTCCACAATCGCCAGCCGACGGTGCCCGAGCCACAGGCCCCGCCCAACGTCCTCCCAGAGCCCCTCCGCGTCCGGCCCGCGATGCGCCAGCGCGTCGGTCATGGCCTTGAGGACGCCGGAATCGCCCCGGCCGCTAAAACCCGCTATGCCGCACATGGGAAGGCGCCCCCGGCCGGGGTGGTTGAAAAACGCGGGGCCGGGCGCATCAGCCTTCGCGGGGTGGCAACACCACCGTCACCGTGCCGCGCTCCATGTTGCGGGTTTCGCGGATGAGATACACCTGTTTGCCCTGGGACTCGTAGAAAGTGCGCATCACCATCTCGGCCAGCAACCCCATGAGAATGCACATCAAGCCGCTCACGGCGGTCAGCACGCTCAGCAGCAGGAGCGGGTTTTGGATGAAAGGCTCCCCGTCCATGACCTTGCGGTAGAGCGAAAGCGCCCCGCTCAGGAGGCTGATGGAGAACGCGCCCAGGCCGACCGCGCCAAAGAGATACATCGGTTTTTGCTGAAACCGGTCGAGGAACTTCACCACGATCAGGTCGGCCAACACCTTGAGCACCCGCTCCAGCCCGTACTTCGAGCTGCCGCTGGTCCGCGCAAAATGGCTCACGGTCACCTCGGTGATCTTGGCCCCGTGCCATTTGGCGTAGATCGGCAGAAACCGGTGCATCTCCCCGTAGAGCCGCACGCCCTCGATCACCTCGCGCCGGTAGGCCTTGAGCGAGCAGCCGAAATCGTGGAGCCGGACGCCGGACACCAGGGAAATGAGCTGGTTGGCCAGGATGCTGGGCAGATTGCGTTTGATGGCGTTGTCCTTGCGGTCCTTGCGCCACCCGGAACAGACGTCGTAACCCTCCTCCAGCTTGGCCAGCATCAGCGGGATGTCGGCCGGGTCGTTCTGCAGATCGCCGTCCATCGGGATGATCACGTCGCCCCTTGCGTGTTCGAACCCCGCCATCATCGCCGCCGTCTGACCGAAGTTGCGCCGGAAATGGATGACTTTGACCGCGCTGTCTTTCGCGGCGATTTCGTCCAGAAGCGCGTCGCTCCCGTCGTTGGAGCCGTCGTTGACGAGGATGAGTTCCCAGGGTTGGCCGATTTTTTCCAGGGCCGCCCGGATCCGCTCGTAAAGGGGCGCGATGTTGCCCGCTTCATTACAGATGGGGACGGTCACGGAAATCATCGGGGCGGCACCCTAAGCGGCGGCTTTCCCTCCTGTAAATTCCCAACTGCGCTTGTCGGGCAGTTCAATCCGAGCCGGGAAAACTTTCGCGCGCGGGGAGCTAAAGCATCTGAACGGCCTCGGAGTTCGAGGCTGCCGTGTGAAAGTGAATCGGTGGGAGCGCGGGCTTTCTTGCCTGCGCCCGTGGGTGTGCCGCGCTTCGAGCGATTGCGTGTCCCACCACGCGGTGCGGGGCGGGACGCCAGCGCCTCAAGGCCCTGAAAAGGAGCGCCGGGTCTCTCGCGTTGGGGGTTCCAGTGTTGCATGGGTTGTTTGGCTGCGCGGAGAATGGGCGCGAGGATTGCTTTAAAGGCAAAAGTGGCTCGCCTCAACACGCTCTCTCAGGTAAGAATCGATCTCCTTATCATGGCCTCCCGAACAATCCGTGCTTTTACGCTCCTCGAGCTCATTGTGGTCCTTGCCATTATCGGAGTCTTGGTGGCGATGATCTTTCCAGCCGTAAAGAACATGCGCCAAGGCAGCAATCGCACGGTTGCGGTAAGCCAGCTCAGGCAAATCAGCGCTGGAATCAACCTTTACGCGCTTGAGAATGATTGGACTTACCCAAAAGCCGATGCCTTGCCGAGTGACGGCTTTTGGGCCCACTCGATTGCGAGGAATCCCGGGTACCTCGGCCCGGCGAAACAATGGTTGCACCAGGAGTTGGTCGCCCCCGGTGTGCTTTACCCCAAGGCCGGAGGGGGGACCTACACAACAGAAGAGCTGAGAATGACGTACACCACCACCGGTGTGATGTGCGACATGGTTGGGCCCTATCTAACGACAAAAACCGGGCGCAAGCTCAGCTTGGTTCGAGCGCCGTCCCGTGCGCCGCTGGTATTTTTGGCCCGACAACGGCCCGGGAATGACGGTTATTCGCGCTCGGTAGTCCACGGGACCGAGCACGTCGAAGTGGCGCGCGACCTCGCAGCGCTGAAAGCACAGGACACGGTGCTCTTCAATTTTGATCTGGGGCTGATGCCCGTTCTGATGGCCGATGGGCACGTCGAGGCCGTTGCTTTCCACCAGTTGAAAGACTTCGTCCAGCAGGACACGTGGCAGTCGAGGCCGTAGCCGGGATCGTCGTCGCTCACAGGCCAGAGGGGCACAGGCGAGAGAGCGCCTCACAGGCCCAACAGTGCTGCAGTTCGGGACAGCCAATAGGGGACACAGCCAATAATAGGGGACAGGGCAGCAGCCAATAGGGGACAGAGCTTCTATTGAAACGCCACAGTAAAGCCGGGCGTCTACGAGCTCCAGATTGTGTCTACAGTTTGTCTGTCCCGAATGGCACTCAATTAAGCCCGAAAGCCGAAGTTCCAACCTGCTTGTTTGGGTTCTTTGAGATCTTTGGGGTTGTTCCCGGTGCGGGGTTGGGAGCGGGGAAGGGAAACCGCAGAGGAACGCAGAGGAACGCAGAGAATTGTAATAATAGGGGACAGGCGTGCGCCGGCGAATGCGGTGCTCAAGCGGGTGACAGTCCCGTCTGCCGAGTTGGCTGTATGCGGCAGTGATGGGTCGGTAACTGCGTCGCCGCGAGGCGGGGTGGAGAGCAACCGGTCCAAGACAGCCAGGCCGTAATGAAAATGAACCACATCATGAGCGTCGAAAACCACCTCTCAGAGCCAGCCGAGCCGGTGTCTGTCGGTAAAGGCCAGCGAAGTCAGCCCAAGAGCGACAGCCCGGCTGACGCAACCTCTGACGGCGTATTCGTGGACGGCATGGCTGGAAATGACACCGAGATAAGCCGGGAGATCTGCTCTGGCGGGGCGAAAGCCTCAACCACCGCTTCAAGCCTGTCCGCAGGCAAGAGCGGCCGGGCCGGAGCAGAAGTCGGAGCTGCTGGTAGTAGCGTGGATCTGTGGGACACTACAACCCACGGGGAGCGAAGCGGCACTGCGGATGCACTGGGGACAGACAAACTGTATAAGAAACCCGTTGACGAGGGAGTCAGGATGCACTGGGGACAGACAAACTGAGAGACAGGATGCACTGGGGACAGACAAGAATGCCACTTAGTTAAGCCCGAAAGCCGAAGTTCCAACCTGCGTGTTTGGGTTCCTTGAGATCTTTGAGGTTGTTCCCGGTGCCGGCGTGGGAGAGGGGAAGGGAAACCGCAGAGGAACGCAGAGGAACGCAGAGGAACGCAGAGGAACGCAGAGGAACGCAGAGGAACGCAGATGTGAAATCCTCTCTGCGATCTCTGAGATCTTTGGGGTTACGAAAAAACCGTGCAAGCGCCAGGGGCTCGGAGCCTCAGGTGGCCGAGCCCTCCTCAATCTTCACCGCAAGGAACGCAAGGAGCTCAAAGATTCCGGGAGTTCACGCGAACGCGCGGCGCCAAGAGTTGGCGAATCCGCTCGCCCAAAAAAACGCACCATCGCCCCGGTCACAGAGGAAAACGTCGAAAAGGAGCCTTAACTAAGTGACATTCGGGACAGACAAACTGTATAAGAAACCCGTTGACGAGGGAGTGGTCCTGGGTGATCGGTTACTGCATGAGGATGGGGAGGCTGTTGGCGGAGGAGGGGGCGGTTGAGGCGTGTTATCACTGCGTGACGCGGGTCGTCGAAAGGCGGTTCGCGTTCGGGGACCGGGAAAAGGAGAGGTTCGTGGAAATCCTCCGGGCATATGAGGAGTTCTGTGGTGTGCAGGTGCTCACGTTCTGTGTCATGAGCAACCACGTCCATGTGCTGGTTCACGTGCCCAAGCGCCCGGAAACCATGCCCGACGACGCGGAATTGGTGCTGCTGGTGCGACGGGCCGAGCTTTCCTATCTGGCGTCGGAGCTGGAGCGGCAACTCGCTGAGATGCGTGGCGCTGGCGATGACGCCGGGGCGGAACGGCTCCGGGAAAGGTTTCTGCGTCGGATGTGGAACCTTGCGAGCTTCATGCAGGGGGTAAAACAGCGCTTTTCCCAGTGGTTCAACGCCCGGAACGACCGGGCCGGGACCCTTTGGGAAGGGCGCTTCAAGAGCGTGCTGGTGGAGGGCACGGGGCAGACGCTCTCGACGATGGCGGCGTATATTGACCTCAACCCGGTGCGGGCCGGGATTGTGAAAGACCCCGCCGATTACCGTTGGAGCGGTTACGCGGAGGCTGTGGCGGGGCGTAAGCCGGCAATGCTGGGCCTGAAAAAGGTGGTGATGGGCGTGCTGGCGTCCGAGCGTCCCGGCGAAACGGCGCGCCAGGAGATGCGGCGTTTGCTGGCCCGCTACCGTGTTTACCTGTTCGAAAACGGGGAGGAACGCAAAGCGGGGCCCGACGGGAAGGGTGCTAGGCGGGGAATGGGATCTGGTGAGGTGGAGGCGGTGATCCGGTCGGGCGGGAAGTTGAGCTTTTATGAGTCGCTGCGTTGCCGAGTGCGGTATTTCAGCGACGGTTGCGCGATTGGGGCAGTGGACTTTGTGGAGGGTGTATTCACAAAAAACCGGGAGCGGTTCGGGAGTCGTCGTCAGAATGGCGCCCGGGAGATGAGGAACGTGGATCTGCGCGGGCTGTTCACCGTGCGAGATTTGCGGAATGAAGCGGTGCGCCCCTCGGGCGCATCCAACGGCTAATACCATTTACACTACGGTGTGGGTAATACGCTCGGAGAGGTAGAGTTTGCTTGGGCCGCGAGCCAGCCCTTTGCGCCCACCAAGTCGCAAACGAGACCGGCGTTCGACCAGTATCTCGCAAGCACTTTGCTCAGCGACTCCTGCAG
>CAMARB010000222.1 GCA_945860355.1 Chthoniobacter flavus
CACGCTGAAGGACGGGATGCGTTATGCATCACCACTGGGCGAACGGGTTTTTAACTGTCCGCCGGGCATCGCAACCATGCTGCAACGGGGCGCGTTTTTTGCCAACTTCCCACTTACAGAGTCCGGCCTGCCGGTGAGCTCCGCTGAAAGGGCGACTCATCCACGGTGCCTGATCCGTGCGCGCCGCTTCACGCCTCTCCGAACACTCCGCGCGAGAATCATCTTTCTCATCAGCTATTGAGTCCGCCCGAGAACGCAGGCCCCGTGCCCGGATTTCTTCTCGCTTGCCAGAGAAATTCGAATCCGGCATGCCTCGCGCCCCCCTCCGATGAACGCAAACTCCAGCTCCATCGCGTCTCGATTCAGGCGCTTCGCCGTCACCGCCGCCTGGTGGCTCTTGGCGGTGGGCGCGCCCGCCGCGACCGACCCCAAAACGGAGCCCCCCGCCCCGGGCACTTTGATCCGCCTGCTGAGGGATGAGCCCCTCCGGTTTTACGAAAAGCCCCACCGCCCCGCCAAAGCGGGCGATACCTTCGAGGTTCTCGAGTATCGAGCCGCCTCAAACCGCGTTTTTTTCGAGGTGCAAGAAGGGACAAAACGCATCGCCGTCTGGGTGCCCGCCGACGCGGTGGAGCCGCTGAAAAAAAAGACGGGCTCGGCCGCGGACCGGGAACAATCCAACGCGCTCTTCGCGGGCCGGGTGCCGGCGCTCAAGATCCGCCTCAGCGAAGACGCCATGGAAAAGCTCCGCAAAGAGCCGAAGACCTATGTGGAGGCCGAGCTGCGGGAAGCCGATGGGAAGGTGTGGCCCAGGGTCGGATTAAAGCTCAAAGGCAGCGTGGGCAGTTTCCGCGCCGTGGACGATCGGCCGGGGTTCTCGATCCACACCGGCAAATTCAAGGGAGGGGAACGCTTTTACGGACTGCAACGTTTCCAGCTCAACAACGGCGCGCAGGATGACACCCTGCTGCGGGAGCTGATCAGCGGTGAAATCGCCCGGAGCGCCGGGGTGCCCGCCTCGCGCTGCGGGCACGCCCTGGTGACGCTCAACGACAAACCGCTCGGGATCTACGTGCTCAAAG
Organism: Chthoniobacter flavus; assembly: GCA_945860355.1. Taxonomy (GTDB): domain Bacteria; phylum Verrucomicrobiota; class Verrucomicrobiia; order Chthoniobacterales; family Chthoniobacteraceae; genus CAIURC01. The sequence continues at coordinate 1,083 of CAMARB010000222.1, forward strand.
AGGGGTTCACCGAGGATTTCCTCGGCACCTTCTTCAAACGGACCGACGGACGCCTCTACGACGGCGGATTCTGCGCGGAACTGCGCAAGGACATGGAGCTCGACCGCGGCGAACCACGCAACCAGGAAAGGCTCGCGGAACTGCTCCAAACCCTCGAGGACCCCGACGCCGACCGCCAGTTCCAGCGGCTGCGCGCCGCGGTCGACGGGGACGCCTACCTGCGTTATCTGGCCCTGGAAAACATCCTCTGCCACTGGGACGGCTACTCATTCAACCGCAACAATTACCGCGTCTATGAGAACCCGCAGACCGGCCGTTTTCACTTCGTTCTGCATGGCATGGACCAGACTTTCGGGGACCCCGCGCGCGCACTGAGGATCGCCCCGCAGGCCGCCGTGGGCGCCATCCTTTGGCGGAACCCGGCGATCCGCACCCGGTACGAGGAGATCCTCCAAGACATCCATGAAAAGGTTCTCCGGCCCGGGAAATGGCCCAAGCGCACCGAGGAAGTGGGGAACCGGCTCCTGGCGGCAGTCAAGGCGGCGGCCCCGGACCAGGCCCGGGATTACGCCCCTAAAATCGCGGTGGCCACCGAGCAGGTCCGGGCGCGGATGCAGGAAATCGACCGGCAGATGCGGCTTGGGGACCCTCTCAAGCACTTGAACACCACCGCCGGTGTGGACCTCAGCGAGACCCCCTGGACCGCCCATTTCGAGAATGCCCAGGGAGAAGAGCGGACCGACAGGGATCGCGTCTGCCTTTACATCCAAGCCGCGGGCGAGGCCAACGGCTCGTGGAGGTTGCCCCTGTTTCTGCCCCCCGGCACTTACCGGTTTGACGCCAGGATCCGGACCCAGGGGGTGGTCAAACTCAGCCCCCCCTCCGGAGAGGGCGCAGGCATTCGGGTCTCCGGCGGCACCCGTCTCGGCCGCAACGCACTGGAGGGCGACACCCCTTGGAAACCGCTCTCCTATGAGTTCACCACCGAAGGGGGTGAAACCACCCTCGTCGCGGAATTGCGCGCCCAAGCGGGGGAGATGTGGGTGGAACGGAAAACGCTCCGTTTGATGAAGGTCCGCTAAGAGGTATGGAATCCGCCGACCGGTTCGAGTTTAAGTTCGTTCTCAGCCGCGAACAGCGCCAGGGGCTCTTCGCGGCGCTGGGTGACCGCCTCGAACCCGACGCGCACGGGTCCGTCGAGGGCGCCTACCCGATCGTGAGCCTGTATTACGACACCGCCGACCGGCGCTGCTACTGGGAGGCTTGGCGCAGGGCCCCCAGTCGGCGCAAGCTGCGAGTCCGCATCTACGGCACCCCCGACGGCGCGATTCCGCCCACCAGTTTCGTCGAGATTAAGCACAAGCTCGACGGGCGCGGCGCCAAGCGACGGGTCCAGACCACCCAGCAGAACGCCCTGGCGATCGCCGCGGGCGGCGGCGCGTTGGAGAGGTTCTCAGGGGTGGAACTGCGCACGGTGGAGGAAGTCCATCACCTGGTGCGCGAGGAGGCGTTCCGGCCCGCCTGCCTGATCTCCTACCAGCGCCGAGCCTATGCCCTGGCCGTGACCGCACTCGGGGAAGAGGCCGGGCCCGAACCCTTGCGCATCACCTTCGACGAGGGCGTCGGCGCCCGGTTCCGGGATTTCCAGCCGGAACCGGCAGACTCCCGGTGCGACTTCGCCCTCCTGAATCCCGGCCAGTGTCTGATGGAGATGAAGGGCAGCCGAGCCGTGCCCTTTGCGTTCGTCCGGCTGCTGGCCGGGCTCGGGATTCAGAGCGGCAGCTTCAGCAAGTATCGATCGGCGGTAGAGCGGCTGCTCAGAACCCAGCCCCTGTCCCAGTCGCCAACGCATCCAACCGCAGCGCCCCAACCCCCACCCCCATGTCAAACGCTTCGGACCATCCCCTGCTGAAACCTCTCGCGGACTTCCTCGCGAGCTTCGACCACGCCGAACAAGCCCAGGCGACCCCGCTGGAGGTGCTCTTCGCCCTCGCCCTGAGCTTCGGACTCAACTGCCTGATCGCCGCCGTCTACAAAAAGACCTACCGAGGCGCCCGCTACTCGCAGGACTACGTTCACACCCTGCTCATCTTGGGCACCGTGGTCTCGGTGGTCATCATGGTCGTCCGCGGCAGCCAGTCCACGGCGTTCGGGATGTTCGCCGCTTTCTCCATCATCCGGTTCCGGCGTTCCGTCGCCCAGGCGCGCGACATCGGCTTCATCTTCCTGGCGATGGCCACCGGGCTCGCCGTCGGCGCGCAGGCCTACGTCCTCGCCATCCTCACCACCCCCACCCTCTGCGCGCTGATCTGGCTGCTGGGCAGCCAAAACGCCTTCGCCCCGCGACAGCTCTCCCACGTCCTGCGCATCCGCGTCGGCAACGATCTCAACTACGACAAGGCGTTCGCCGGCGCGTTCGCCGAGTTCCTCAGCTTCCACCAGCTCGACTCCGTGGAGACCGTGCAAGCCGGCATGATAACCGAGCTGCGTTACCAAATCACCATGAGCGAAGCCGGACGCCTCAACGCGTTCGTCAGCAAGCTCCAGCAACTCAACGGCAACAACCGCGTGCTGATCACCACGGCGGGCGAATCCTCCGCCACAGACTAGACTCGCACGGGCGGGGCGCCCATTCACGGCAGCCCGAAGATCCACCCCTCCACCCGGGCCAGCGCGCGTTCGGCGGGGCTCAGGTTGGGACTGAAAAAGGCGCCGAGTCCGTCCGTCGCGTCCTGTTCCCCCATCCATCGCGCCACGCTGTAGGCGTCGTGTTGGTGCCCGTTGCGGTCTTGGCTGGGAAACAGGCGGCTCCAGAGCGCCGGATAAACCTCCGCCACCACCGACGCGCCCGGGGGGGGCGTCCACCCGTCAAAGGGCCAGAAGTGCAGGCGGGCGCCCAGTTGCCGCCGCAGATGGAGCAGCCAGGGCAACCCCGCGTGGGTCGACTTGGCCACGCTGCCTTGCACGTCAAAATGGAACACCGACTTGGCCCGGCAACGTTCCTCCGCCAACCGCCTCCAGCGGGAATTGCCCGCTCGCGCGCCCCCCAGGCCCGACATCCCTTGGCGAACCCGCTCCACACTCGTTTCATCGGTCGGCCAATGCGCCCGGAAATCCTCAAGGAACACGGGCCAGTCGCGCGGGATGTTGTGGGCCTCAAAATAGCGGACCGGGAACGAAAACCCGTGGTCGATCCCCACCATCGCGGGCGGTCCTTCGCGCAGCTCCTCCACGAGCCATTCCGCCAGTCCGCGCCGACTGAAATACTTGCGCGCACCGGGGAAAACCTCCGTCGGCTCCTCCCCGACCCCGGCCCGGTAAACCCGCAGCCCGGTCAGGCTTTGTGTGGGGGTTGCCGCGCCGGAATAATCGACTCCGAGGTAACGTGAAAACTGGGACATGGCAGGGGGAACCAACCCGGGGGCGGTAAAACGCCGCGCGAGGCGACCGCAGGGACGGCGTCAGTCGCCGGATCTTACGACTCCAGCAAACCGGCGAACCGCTTGCGCCCGGCCCAAAGCAGGAAGCCGGACAGCCCAAAAATCAGGACCACCGGCGGTTGGAGCAGGCCGGCGCCTCCGGTTAAAAAGACATGGAACGCCAGGATATTGACGATGATCGGCCCCAGCACGAGCAGCCCGAGGTTCCGGGTCTTGGGAACCGCCACGAGGACGCCGCCGAGGATTTCCAGGCATTTGACAAAAGCGAGGTACCCCGTCGGGAACAGGGCCGCCATGAAAAGCGCGGGCGGCGTTCCCTCGGGTGGCCCCGGAGGCATGGGAATGAACTTGAGGAAGAAGTTGAGGCCGAAGGTGACGAAGAGCAGCCCGAGGAGAGCTGCGGCGATACGGGTGAGATGTTTCATGAGGTGAATCCGGGGCTCCGAGCCCGGCTTTCTCTACGCGGTTCCCGCTCCCAGGGCCAATCCCGAGTTCCACTCTCCTTCACGCAACGCGGCGACGGCTCCGCCGATTCGGCGCGCCACCGCTCTTCGCCGCTGACTCCCCGGAATCGCGGGACTCCAGGGCACGCCGCCCCGTATCGGGCCGTTCACCCTATTCGACGCGCACCACGATGATCCGAGCCTTCTTCCCGCCGTCGCTCGCGCCGTAAGTGACTTTGTAGAGATGGTCCTCGCCGTAATGGGTGAGAATAGCCTCCACCAACCCCACACCGAAGGCGGCCATCCCGCGTTTGGAGCTGTAA
>CAMARB010000223.1 GCA_945860355.1 Chthoniobacter flavus
GCTCCCGTTTCATCCGGGACCCACGGGCACGGAACCAGAGCAACGGCGGGCACGGAAAGAAGCGGCCCGGTAAACCTCCCGGGGTTCTCCCCCACTCCACTCCGCATCTTCCTAGAAAAACACCGGGTTGCAGCCGGATCCGCATGAAAACTTTTCTATTCAAGCCGGGCGCTCTGACCTAAAAACGCCGCCTTTATGTTCCAAGGGACCTTTACGGCACTCGTCACCCCGTTTGCCAACGACCAATTTGATGAGCCCGCGTTTGAGCGGCTCATCGAAACCCAAATCGCCGCCGGAATCACCGGAATCGTGCCGGTGGGCACCACAGGCGAGTCTCCGACGCTCGACCACACCGAACATCTGCGCGTCATTGAAGTGGCCGTGCAAACCGCCAAAGGCCGCTGCAAAGTCATCGCCGGGACCGGCTCCAACGCGACCTCCGAGGCGGTTGCGCTGACGGTGGAAGCCCAGAAACTCGGGGCGGACGCCGCCCTTGTGGTGGCCCCTTACTACAACAAACCCTCCCAGGAGGGCCTCTTCCTGCATTACAAAGCCATTGCCGATGCGGCCAGCCTGCCCATCATCCTCTACAGCATCCCGGGCCGGTGCGGCATCGAGATCAGCGTGGACACCTGCGTGCGCTTGGCGGCCGCCTGCAAGAACATCGTCGCCATCAAGGAGGCCGGTGGCAGCGTGGAACGCGTCAGCGCGCTGCGCGCGGCGCTTCCGGCCAGCTTCGACATCCTTTCCGGCGACGATTCCCTCACCCTCCCCTTCATTTCCGTCGGCGCCGTGGGCGTCGTCAGCGTGGCCTCCAACATCGCCCCGGGGCCGCTGGGCCAGCTGGTCAACGCGGCTTTGGCAGGCGACTTCGCCGAAGCCCGCCGGGTGCACTTTGAGTATTACGCCCTGTTCAAGGACCTCTTCATCGAGCCGAACCCCGTGCCTGCCAAACACGCCCTGGCGCTTGCGGGCGTGATGCAACCGGGAGTCCGGCTCCCCCTGTGCGGGCTCACTGCGGCGAGTGCCGCACAAATCGAAGCCACCCTGCGCAAACTCCGACTCATCCCCTCATGAGCCCCCTTCATCTTCTCATCAACGGATCCCGCGGCCGGATGGGCCAGGCGCTGGTCGCATGTTCCGCCCACTTCCCAGAGCTCCAAGTGTCGGCCCAGGTCGATGCGGGCGACGACTTCGCCGGGGCCATTGGAGGCGCCGACGCGGTGATCGATTTCAGCCATCACTCCACCGTGGAACTGGTGCTGGCCCGCTGCATCGAACACGGCAAAACCCTGGTTATTGGCACCACCGGCCACAGCGATCTGCAGATCGCGGCCATCCGCCACGCGGCCGGCAGCATCCCCATCGTCTACGCGCCCAACTACAGCGTTGGAGTCAACACGCTCTTCTGGCTCACCCGCAAAGCGACGGAAATCCTCGGACCCCACTTCGACCTGGAGGTGGTGGAGATGCATCACCGGCTCAAGAAGGACGCCCCGAGCGGTACCGCCAAACGCTTGGCGGAGATTCTCGCCGAGGTGCGCCAAGTCAGCTACCAGGACGACGCCCGGCACGGTCGCCACGGGATTGTCGGGGAACGCACCGACTCGGAGATCGGCGTCCACGCGATTCGCGGCGGGGACGTGGTGGGAGATCACACGGTGATCTACGCCACGCAGGGCGAACGCGTGGAACTCACGCACAAAGCCTCCAGCCGCGACACCTTCGCCAACGGAGCGCTGCGCGCCGCTATCTGGGCCCACGGCAAACCCGCGGGTCTCTACGACATGCAGGACGTGCTCGGACTCAAGTGACAACCCGCGTGCTGGATCTCCACCGAAACCGTCCCTCGCCCGCCCAGGGCGCAGCCGCCCGTCCCCCGCTCATTTAGAAGCGCCCATGCGAACCGGAATTGCTTTGGGCTCCAATCTGGGCGACCGGCTGGCTCACTTGCGGGAAGCCCGCGACGCCGTGCTGGCTCTTGAAAATGTGGCCGGGCCCATCCGGTGTTCCCGCGTCTACGAAACGGAGCCGGTGGGATCGGGCCCCGACGCCGGAGCGTATCTCAACGCCGTGATGGAGGTGGAGTTCGACGGCCAACCCATCGCGCTCCTCGACCAACTCCAGGGCATCGAATCCCGGATGGGACGCCCGTCCAAGCGGCCCAGGAACGCCCCGCGCACGATCGACCTCGACATCCTCTACGTCGGGAACCGCGTGCTCAGCAACGAGGAGGTGGTCATCCCCCACCCCCGGCTGCATTTGCGCCGGTTTGTGCTCACCCCCCTGCACGACATCCGTCCGGACCTGGTTCTTCCCGGCCAGCACCTGGGCATCGCCGAACTGTTGACGTCGCTCAGCGACCCTGCCGCAGTGGTTCTCCACGCGGAAACATGGGCCCCATGAAACCCGCCCTCGCGTCCCTGTGCGCGATGAAATCGCGCGGAGAAAAAATCGCCATGCTCACGGCATACGATTTCCCCACGGCGCGCCTCTTGGAGGAGGCCGGGATCGACATTCTCCTCGTCGGAGACTCTTTGGGGATGGTTGTGCTCGGGTATCCCGACACGACGCAGGTCACCATGGAGGAGATGCTCCATCACACCCGGGCGGTAGCTCGCGGCGCCGCCGAAACGCTGATCCTCGCGGATCTGCCCATCCACAGTTACGACACCCCGGAGCAGGCGGTGAGCAACGCCCGCCGCCTCCTGGAGGCCGGCGCCGACGCCGTCAAGCTCGAGGGCGGCGCCTCGCACACGCCCCAAATCAGGGCGCTTGCCGAAGCCGGGCTCCCCGTCATGGCTCACATCGGGATGATGCCGCAGAGTGTCCGGATCGAAGGGGGCTACCGGGTGAAAGGAAAAACGCCGGAACAGGCCAAACAACTTGTGGCGGACGCCCAGGCCGTGGAAGCGGCGGGGGCGTTCGGGCTGCTCTTGGAACTCGTGGTTCCGGAGGTCGCGGCTGAAATCACCCGAGCCATCTCCATCCCCACCATCGGGATCGGCTCCGGCGTCCAGTGCGACGGCCAGGTCTTGGTTTTGCACGATCTGATCGGCCTGTTTCCTTGGTTCACGCCCAAATTCGCCACCCCCACGGCCCACCTCGGCGAAGAGATCCGGGCGGCAGCCCGCGCGTATTTGCGGGAAACAAAATCACCCTCTGCTTAGACCCGCGTCCCGGTGTCCTCCCCGGAATTCCACCACAACGTCTACGTCGTGTTGCTGGATGAGAAAGCGGCGAAGCACCCCTCGATCCGCAAGGTCAACCCGGACAGAGACCCCCGGAAACCCTGTGTTTACGTCGGCATGACCGGGTTACCCGTCGAACACCGCCTCCAGAACCACCTTCACGGATACAAGGCGTCCTGGGTGGTGGAGAAATACGGGCGGCAGCTTCTGCCGGAACTCTTCGCGCATTTGAACCCGATGCCCTACGAGGCAGCGGTCGAAATGGAGCGCGACCTGGCCGCGGATCTCCGGGCCCAGGGCTACACCGTCACCGGCGGCAAATAAGCGCCTCTCCTAAGAAAAGCAGGCAGTCGGCGCCTGTAACGGCGACCGGCTGCCCGCGGAAACTGCTGTAAACGTGCGGCACAGCCCGCGCGTCGAAGCCGGAGCCTCGGGCGCTGGCGTCTGCCTAATTAATACACGTCGCGTTTGTAGCGCTTGGCCTTCTTCAGCGCATCGACGTATTCCTTGGCCTGGTCGGGGGTTTTGCCGCCTTCTGTTTCAATGATCCGATGGAGCGCCGCGTCGACATCGGCAGCCATGCGCGACTTGTCTCCGCACACGAAGAACTCAGCGCCCTCCTCCAGCCACTTCCAGACGTCCTTGGCGTTCTGCTCCAGACGGTTCTGGACATACACCTTCTGCGCTTGATCCCTCGAGAACGCGGTGTCCAAACGCAGGAACCCGTCGTTGACCCAGCCGGTGAACTGCTCCTCGTAGAAGAAATCCTCGGAGCGGCGTTGCTCCCCGAAGAACAACCAGTTGCGCCCTTTGTGTCCGAGCGCCTGGCGCTCTTCCAAGAACGCGCGGAACGGGGCGACACCCGTGCCGGGTCCAACCATGATGATCGGTGTCTGGCCGTCGGGAGGAAGGAAGAAGTGTTTCTGCTGGGACTGAAGGAAGATCCCCGCGGTGGTGTCGCCGTCCCAGCGATCGGCCATGAATGTCGAGGCAACCCCTTTGCGGGCGCGCGAGTGCGCCTTGAAACTCACCGTGGCCACCGTGAGATGAACCGACTCCGGGTGGGCCAGCAGGCTCGAGGCGATGGAGTAAAGCCGGGGGGGCATCTTGCGCAGCAGCTTCACGAACTCTTCGGGAGTAAACTGGAGCTCCGGAAATTCCCGGAGGATATCGACGTAATCGTGGCTCTCGTCGCGACCGAAAAGGTAGGCCTTGAGATCCGCCGAGCGCTCGGGCTGGAGCAAATCCTTGAGGAGCGTCGCGCCTTTTTCCGCCGCCGCTTCCACAAACTTTTTCTCGACGAAAGTAATCGCGCAATCGCGGAAGAGCGCTTCCCGCAGGGGTTTGACGTGGCCATCCCGGTTTGTCACGGGCTCGTCACCCTTGGCGCGCAGCGCGGCGATCAATTCCTCGACCAAGGCGGGGCAGTTGGTGGGAATCAGCCCCAGCGCATCACCCGCCATGTATTTCATCCCCGAACCCGCGAGGGAAATCTCATGATGCCGGGTGTCTTTTTCCGAAGCACTCCCCGTCAACCGGATGTTCGCGGTGTGGCGGGCCTGGAACGGATTCTTGTTCGAAAAAACGGGAGCGGCCGGAGCCGAGTCGGGTTCTGTGGACATAAAGGCGCAGAGAGTAAGTGGCAGGGCAGAGAGATCAAGCCCATCGAAGCCGCGAAGACACCAGGGGTCAAAAAACTCAGGGCGCCTCGCCCGAGGACGGGCTCACCAGCCGCTTGATAAGGTCCTCCCACGTCACAAGCCCCAGCGGCCGCGCCCCGGGCCCGAGCACGGCCGCCACCGTGCTGCGGGAGGCGCGCATTTTCCTCAAAATCGTGTAGGCGGTCTCCTGCGGGCTCAGTTTGACGATGCGCCTCTGGAAACTTTCCACCTTCCCGCGGGTGCGCCCTTCCAAGGCGATGTCGAACACGCTCACCAAACCCACAATCTCGCCGAGGCTGGAGGTGACCGGCCACCGGTCGATTTGATGTTTGCGACTCAGGCTGAGCAGCTCGCCGATGGACGCATCGCCCCGAACACAGCGCACCTCCGACATGGGCACCATGACGTCGCCGGCGGTG
>CAMARB010000224.1 GCA_945860355.1 Chthoniobacter flavus
AGGCCGGGCCGCGACAAGACGCGGCGACGTCCCGCTATGGGACCTAAGGGACCTATGGGACCTATGGGACCTATGGGACCTATGGGACCTATGGGACCTATGGGCGCTGTGAAACCGAAAGCCCTCCCGCAAAAGGGGCTCACCCACTCGCAAAAGCGGCTCACCCGCTCCCCGAAAAGTCCCCCTCCCATGCCCCCCTCCCGAAAAACTGGACCTGCCGGGGATCGAACCCGGGTCTCAAAAAGTCTGTCTCGAACTTCTACATGCTTAGTTCCCCCCTGGATTTGGGAGAGGTGCAAGGGTGGAACAAAAATAACCACCTCTCCGATCTCCTCCCCAGAAACGCTGGGATGGAGCAGTAACCGCTTTTGCCTGCTGTTACCCTCCGGCTAGCAGGCGTCTGCCGGAGGGGCGAACATCACCGCAATTAAGCAGCGATGGCGAACTCGCCGCCGGTGAAGGCGTCGGTCGCGTCAACAATGTTGTTGGCTTTTGATTTTTGCCCCTGTTGGTAAGCGGAACAATGGGCGTCCGCTGCATGCGGTCCTAAAGGCATCAACCTCTTGATCGAAACCAATTCAGGCCCGTTAACTTTCAACGAAGAAAGGTGCTCCAGGAATCCGCCCAGGTCAACCCCGGGTTCGACCTCACTTTTCTCCGCCACCCCCACACACCGGGCGGAGCGAAAATTCCAGTTGTGGGAGACGATCCGCCCCCTAGCATTCCCCCCGTCCGATCAAACCCCGCAACAACCTCCTCTTATGGGCATCCTCAACTTCATCAAAGGCGAACTCATCGAGATCATCGACTGGACCGATGACTCCCGCGACACACTCAGCTTCCGCTGGCCCGACAACGATCAGGAAATCAAAAACGGCGCCCAGCTCATCGTCCGCGAATCCCAGGTGGCCCAGTTCCTCTACCTCGGCCAGTTCGGCGACACATTCGGCCCGGGTAAACACACCCTGGTGACCGACAACATCCCCGTCCTCACCACACTCAAGGGCTGGAAATACGGACTCAACTCCCCTTTCAAAGCCGACGTTTATTACGTGAACACCCGGCTTTTTACCGGGAACAAATGGGGCACATCCAACCCCGTCATGATGCGCGACAACGACTTCGGCATCGTCCGGGCCCGCGCGTTCGGCACGTACGATTTTCGGGTGGTTGAACCCAAGCTCTTCCTCAAGGAAGTCGCCGGCAGTGATCACCATTTCCGGCTCGATGAGTTTGCCGACACGATGCGTTCGCGGATCGTTTCGCTCTTTAGCGAGGCGCTTGCGCAGGCCAAAATCCCGGTGCTGGACGTGGCCTCCCGTTACAGCGAGGTGGGCGAGGCGCTGCTCCCCCTCATCAACACGGCGTTGACGGCCAAATACGGGCTCGAGATGACGAGTTTCATTCTCGAGAACGTCAGCGTCCCCCCCGAGGTCGAGGCCGCCATCGACAAACGCTCTTCGATGGCCGCGGTGGGCAACCTCAATGACTACGTCAAATTCCAGATGGCGCAGGGCATGGAGAAGGGGGGCGGCGGCGCCGGCGGGTTTGCGGCGGAAATGGCGGTCGGCATGTCGATGGCCCAGCAAATGATGCAGCAGGGCGCGCTCACCTCCCAGACGAACCCGGGCGCCCAGGCTTCAAACACCGCGGCGGCTCCCTCGATGCCGGACCTCCTGACCCCGACCGACGTGGCCAAGGCGCTCTCGGTGACGGAGGCCGACGTGCTTGCGAGCCTCGAAGCGGGCGATTTGAAGGGCAAAAAGATCGGCTCCGCATGGCGGATTCCCCGCGCGGCTTTGGAGGAATTCCTGAAGCATTAACCCGAACCCCGGGGGCAGCCCGCTGATTCGGGCTGCGCAGGACCGCCTCCGGGAGGTTTACCGCGATGTCTGAAATTCACGCCCACCACAAATACGACTGCGCGGCTTGCGGCGGGGAGGCCCGCTGGGACCCGGCCAAAGACGCACTGGTTTGCCCGTACTGCGGCGCGGTTTCACAGGCCAAACTCGACTCGGCCACCGGGGAAGTCATCGAGCGCGATCTGGCCGCGGCGCTGCGGAATCTCCCCGAAGCGCAGCGCGGCTGGGATTCGGAAAAAATCTCCGTCAAATGCCAGAGCTGCCAGGCCATCACGGTCTTTGCCCCCACCCTGGTCGCGCAGCGCTGCGAGTTTTGCGGGTCCTCCGCGTTGATCCCGCAGGAGCAGGTCAAAGCGCCGATCCGACCGGAAAGCCTGCTGGAGTTCAAACTCTCCGAACCCCAGATCCGGGAACGGGTGCGGGCCTGGTATGGCTCGCGCTGGTTTGCGCCCAACGCCCTGAAGTCGCGGGCGCTGACCGACACGGTGCACGGACTCTACATCCCCTACTGGACCTTTGACGCGCAGGTGCACGCGGATTGGACGGCGCTTTCGGGTTATCACTATTACGAGACCGAAACCGACAGCCAAGGCCGGACCCAATCGCGCCGGCACACCCGCTGGGTGCCCAGCGCCGGATCGTTGGACCACTTATTTGACGATGAGCTGGTGGCGGCCTCCAAGGGAATCCCGGGGGAACTGCTGAGGAAAATCGAGCCGTTCCCGACGGGCACGGACTTAAAGCCCTACAACCCGGGCTATCTCTCGGGCTGGGTGGTGGAACAGTATCAGATTGACCTGTTGGGCGCGGCGGAACACTCCCGGCAAATGATGGAGGCCAAAACGCAGGCACTCTGCGCCGCGGAAGTCCCCGGAGACACCCACACGAACTTGGCCGTGGACGCGGTCTTTTCGCGGCAGACATTCAAACACGTGCTCGTGCCCGTGTGGGTGCTGACTTACAACTACGGCGCGTCCCGATACCAGCTGGTGGTCAACGGATACACCGGCGCAATCGCCGGCAAACATCCCCTGAGCTGGATCAAGATCGCGCTGGCCGTGCTGGCTGCCCTGATCGCATTGGCGGTTCTGGCGCATTTCTCTGAAAAATAGGGACACCGGACCGGGCCCGGGTGAACACTTGCGAAACGCCGCGGGCTCGGCCACCGTGGCCCGCCTGATGCTCGACCACGTCACCCATCTCCAAACCGGCCGGGAGCTTTCGCCCGGGCAAATCGAAGAGGCCGTCGCCGCGTTGCTCGACCCGCAGCAGGAAGACTCAGCCAAGGCCGATTTCCTCAAAGCGCTCCGCCAGAAGGGCGAAACGGCGGCGGAACTGGCCGGCTTCGCCCAGTGCCTCTTGAAACGGGCGGTCGATCCTCAGCTGGACCCGGCCCGGTTGCCCGGGCCCGTTCTCGACGTGTGCGGCACGGGCGGCGACCGAATGGACCTTTTCAACGTCTCGACCACCAGCATGTTCGTGCTGGCGGCCGGGGGGGCCGCGGTGGTCAAACACGGCAACCGCGCCATCACCTCCCAATGCGGCGGCGCCGACGTGCTCGAGGCGCTGGGGGTCCGCATCGATCTGCCGCCCGAAAAACTCCGGACCGCCGTGGAAACCCTGGGGGTCGGGTTTGTTTTTGCGCCCCATTATCATCCCGCTTTCAAAGCCATCGCGCCGGTGCGCAAAACCCTCGCCGCGCAGGGGATTCCCACCATTTTCAACATGCTCGGCCCCCTGCTCAACCCGGCCCGGCCCGCTTACCAGATGGTCGGCCTTTTCTCCGGGGCGCTCCTGGAAAAATACGGGCAGACCCTGGCCCACCTCGGCCGCGAAAGGGCCTGGGCGCTTCACGGCAACGGCACCGACGAACTCGCCAACACCGGCCCAAGCGACGTTTTGGAGGTGACGCAAAAAAACCTCAGGCGGTTCGCGATCGACCCCGCCCAACTCGGCCTCCCCCTGGCCACTCCCGCGCAACTGCGCGGAGGCGACCGCACGGAGAACGCGCGCATTCTGACCGGGATTCTGTCGGGCGCCGAGCCGGGCCCGAAAACCGACATCGTCCTGCTCAACGCCGCCGCGGGTTTTGTGATCACCGGCCTGGCCCCGGATTTGGCCGCGGGATTGGACCGCGCGCGTGAACAAATCACCAGCCGCCGGGCCCTCGCCAAACTCCAAGCCCTCCAGGATTTCTCCGCGTGAACCGGCCCGGAACGGTTGCCGGCCCACTGCGGCTTCTCCGGCTCGGGCACCGGGCGTTGAAACAATCCCCGTGGGAAAATCGGCCCGCTTGGGGCCCCACTTCGGTCTGCCTGGCCGATTGAGGAGGGGGAAGGCCCCCGGGAAAAACCCCTGCGCTCATCGCCCGCACCCGGGAGGGCCCCGGAGCGGGCACGGCGAATTCCGTGTTTGCGGCGACCGAACCCCGGCCGTATGAGACACCCATGCGCACCATTGGAACTCTCGACAATGAGCAGGCGGCCGCCCGTTTTGGAGACTTCCTCTCAGTGCAGGGGATCGACCACCAAGTCGAGAACGAGGACGACGGCACGTTTTCGATCTGGATCCTCGAGGAGCGCCAGATGAGCAAAGCGGCCGAGATGCTCCGGGAGTTTCGTTCGAACCCTCAAGGGGAGGTCTTCTTGGACGCCCCGCGGCTTGCACAATTGCGGCGCGAAGAGCAGGAGCGCGAGGAACGACATCGGCGCTCCACGGTCGTGGACTCCGCCCGCCTCGGCTACGAACGCAGTGCGTCAGGCAAAGCGTGGTTAACCCTCTCTCTCATTCTGATCTGCGTGGGGGTCGGTATTTATTCGGGGCTCGGAAAAGAAAACCAGATCGCCCGGTTTCTCCACATCTCCGAACTCGTCTCCGATGACACAACCGGCATCTTTTTTAACTTTTTCACGCGAACCATCGCTCCCAACGGGGCTTGGCTCTCGGAGGTGCGCCAGGGGGAGATCTGGCGGCTGGTGACCCCGATTTTCCTGCATTTCAACGTGCTGCACCTGCTCTTCAACATGATGATGCTGCGCGAGTTCGGCTCGTTCATCGAAAGACGCTTTGGCTCCGCACAACTCGGTCTCCTGGTGCTCGGCACCGCCGTGCTATCCAACCTGGGCCAGATGCTCTGGGAGGGCCCTAACTTTGGCGGAATGTCCGGGGTCGATTACGGGCTGCTGGGGTTCCTGTGGATCCGGGGCAAATACGACCCTCGCGCGGGCTTCGAGCTCAACCCGGGCAGCGTGAAGATGATGCTGATCTGGCTGGTGCTCTGTTACACGGGATTGATGGGTTCCATCGCGAACATGGCCCACACCGTGGGGCTCCTGACCGGCATGGCGTGGGGTTATTACACCGCACGCCGACACTGAG
>CAMARB010000225.1 GCA_945860355.1 Chthoniobacter flavus
TGCGTGAACACCCCGCCCGCCAACCCATACACCGTGTCGTTGGCCAGACGCACCGCCTCCTCTTCCGTGTCGAAAAGTTGCACCACCAGCACGGGCCCGAAAATCTCCTCCCGCACAATGCGCATGTCCGGCCGCGTGTTCACAAAAATCGTCGGCTCCATAAAATGGCCCGCTGCATGGCCCGGCCCGGTCAACCGCCGGCCGCCGGTCAACAACTCCGCCCCCTCCTCCAAGCCGGCGTCCACATAACCCAACACCCGCTCCAGGTGCGCCCCGGTGATCAGCGGCCCCATCTCCGTGCGCGGATCCATTCCGTCGCCCACCACGATCTTCGCCCCGGCCTCGGCCAACCGCGGCAAAAACCGGTCCGCCCACCGGCGCTCCAGCAACAGGCGCGACCCGGCGCTGCACACCTCGCCTTGGCCCGCGAAAATCGCAAACAGCGCGTACTCAAGCGCCAGATCGAAATCCGCGTCCGCAAACACGATGTTGGGCGATTTGCCCCCGAGCTCCAGGGTCACCTTTTTGAGGTTCGACGTGGCCGCCTGCATGATTTTGCGCCCGGTCACCGTCCCGCCGGTGAACGCGATTTTATCCACCGCCATGCTCCCCGCCAGAGTTTGCCCCACCGTGGCGCCCGGCCCCGTGAGCAATTGCGCGACCCCGGGGGGCAGCCCCACCTCCGCGATGGACTCAAAAAGCCGCAGCGCCGTCAGGGGCGTGGCTTCGGCGGCCTTGAGGATGCAGCAGTTGCCGGCGGCGAGCCCCGGGGCCAGTTTCCAGGCCGCCATCAGCAGGGGATAATTCCAGGGGATAATCTGGGCGCACACCCCGATGGGTTCCCTGACCACCATGCCTTGGATGGCGGGATCACTCACCTCATAGGTCTGGCCCAGGGGTTTGGTGATGAGCCCCGCGTAATACCGAAAACAGGACGCCGCGTCGGCCACGTCAAACCGCGCCTCCCGCAGCGGCTTGCCGTTGTTGCGCGTCTCCAATTCCGCCAACTCCTCCGCGCGCGCCTCGATCCTGTCCGCAAGCCGAAAAAGGTAACCAGCTCGCTCCGCCGCCCGCATCTGGGGCCAGGGCCCCTCGTCAAACGCCCGCCGGGCGTGCACGATCGCCAACTCCGCATCCCGCTCCCCCCCGTCCGCCACCACCGCCAGCACCTCCGAATTGGCCGGATTAACAATCTCGCGCGTGGCGCCGTCCACCGCCTGAACCCATTGCCCCCCGATAAATAAAGGGTCGGTTTTCATGAATGAAACTGTCGCCCGAACCCGCCGTTTTTCAAGGGCCTGTTACGGCGTCCTCCACCCAACCCGAACAACACAAATCCCCGTCGATCCGCCGATACCGCACCCGGCTCAACCGCGCCGCCTCCGAACTCGATCCCGCACCCCGCCCCCCAACCGCCAGCACCGGCCCCCCGCACAACAGAGGCGCCACGTAAAAATGCGCCTCCTGCACCAGACGCCGGTCAAACGCCTCGCCAATCACCCGCATCCCCCCCTCCACCAGCACCCGCGTGATTTGCCTTCGCCCCAGCTCCCGCAAAACCCACCGCAGCGATTTTCCCCGAAACACCAGGGTCCGATCCCGCCAGGCGTCGGTAAAAAGATGCGCCTCCCCGGGCAGCTCGCCTTTTCCAGCCAAAACCACGCGCCACGGCTGACGCGCCCCCTCAACGCCCCGCACGGTGAGCTTGGGATTGTCCATCCGCAACGTGTTCGCTCCGATGAGCACGGCATCCGCCTCGGCCCGCAACGTCATGGCGTCCGCCCGGGACTCCTCCGAGGTGAGCCATTGGCCCTCGCCCGGCGGCCGGGTGAGCCTGCCGTCGAGGGACATGCCCGCTTTCACCGTCACCCAGGGCATCCCGGTCACGATCCAGCGGTTAAAAGCCGCGTTGAGCTCCGCGCATTCCGCCCCGCGCACCCCGACCGCCACCTCCACGCCCGCCGCCCGGAGCAGGTCCACCCCGCGCCCGGCATGCCGCGGATTGGGGTCGATCGCGCCCACCACCACCCGGGCCACGCCCGCCCGCAGAATGGCCTCCACACAGGGGGGCGTCCGGCCATGCGTGGAGCACGGTTCCAGGGTCACGTACAACGTGGCGCCTCGGGCCGACTCCGGCCGCTCCAACGCCCGCAGCGCCTCCACCTCCGCGTGGGGTTCTCCCGCGCAACGATGAAATCCCCGGGCCAACTCCCGGTCGCCCCGGACGAGCACCGCGCCCACCATCGGGTTGGGGCTCGTCTGGCCTCGGCCCCGGCGGGCCTCCTGCAGGGCCGCATCCATCCATCGCTCGTCGTTCATAGGGGAGCGTCTTTAAACCTTGATTGCGCCGGTTGAAACCTTGAACTCTGCGCCGTGCGTCTCCCCCCCCGCGACAAACAGACCTTCTATCACAGTCTGGCCCAGCTCGTGCGCTCCGGCGTCGATCTGCCCGGCGCCCTCGCCAAACTCCAGACCGCCGCCCGGGGCCGGAGACGTTCCCTGCTCCGGGGCCTCCACTCCGCGCTCCGGGACGGCAACACCATCGGAGAGGCTTTTGCCGACCAACCCCTCGTCAGCCCCCTTGAAGCCCAGGTCGTCGCCGCCTCGGCAGCGGGCGGCCGAATCGAAACCGGTTTTGAACGGCTCGCCGAGTATTACGGCGCCGCGGCCGACGCCGCCGCCACCCTGCGCAAACGCCTCGCGTATCCCGTTTACGTCCTGCATTTCAGCGTCTTCGCCATGGGCGCCCCGAAACTTTTCACCGCCGGCGCCGAAGCTTTCCTCAAAGAAACCGTCTCCACCCTCGGCTCGATCTACGCCCTCGCGGCGCTGGCCTGGATCCTGTGGACCCTCCTGCGGGATGCCGGGGCCACCGGGGCCCTCTCCGATCAGCTCCTGCGAGCCCTGCCTTTGGTGGGCAAAACCCGCCGTCATTTCGCAGTCGCCCGGTTTTGCATGATTTATGAACTGCAACTCGGCGCCGGCATCAACGTGCTCGACGCCCTGAGCACCGCCGGCAAAGCCAGCCGCAGCGGCTGGATGAGGAAAGCCGTGGAGGGCATCCTGCCGAAAGTCCGGGCTGGATCCCAAGTCGGCCCGTTGCTCGCCGCCAGCGGGGCGTTTCCGGAGGACGTCACGCGGGGGATCATTGTGGGGGAAGACTCGGGGCGACTGGACCAGGAGCTCCAGCGTCTGGCGGCCACGGCCCAGGCGGAAGGCCTCAGCAGTTTAAAAAACGCCAGCTTTTGGATCTATCAGCTGCTCTACCTGGCGATGCTGCTTTCCGTGGCGTATCAGATCATCCGAAGCTTTCAGCAGAACATCGGTCAGAGCCTCAAACTGCTCGATCTTTAGTCCGTCGCGGACCCGGTCCGGCGCGCCACACTGACACAACGCCGCGGCGCCGGCCCCCGGCGTTTCAGCGACAGGTCGTCACACCCGCCCGCGACGAGCCGCTTTTCCCGGCCCAGAGCCGGTCGCGCAAGCCCCTGATTTTGAGAGGCTTCGCCCCCCCGATGCCGCGCTCATCCAAGCCTGGCATCCCCAAAGCTTTTTTTGGGAGGTGTCCGAGCACATCGGAAAACTCAGAAAGGAAACAGTCTATGAATCTCATTCGTTATCAGCCCTCAGAGCTTGCGCCGTGGACCCCGCTGGATCGGCTCGCCACGTTGCGCGAGGAAATGAACCGTCTCTTCGACTTCTCTTCCCCCAGCCGCGACACGGGTCTCTTTAGCGGGTGGTCACCCGCGCTGGATGTGTATGACGAGAAAGACGGGTTCCATGTCACCTGCGAGTTGCCCGGGATGAAAAAGGAGGACATCGAACTGGCCTTCCACGACGGCGCCCTCACCATCTCCGGCGAACGCAAACAGGAAACCAAGGCCAAGGAGGTGGAGACCTGTCGCAGGGAACGGTATTTCGGCAGGTTCCAGCGAAGCGTTTCGCTGCCCGCGTCGGTGGACGCCAACAAGATCAGCGCGTCCTACAAGGACGGCATCCTGCAGGTGGAGCTGCCCAAAACCGAGGAAGCCAAACTCAAACACATCGAAGTGACGGTGTCCTGAATCCAGCGGGGTTCCCCGACCGCCGCGGCTGCGGCGGCCGGAGCCCGCGCAACCCTAGAAAAGGAAAATCATTATGAATGCTCTTACTCCCACTGAAACCCGGCCCGAAACGGCCCAAAGGGGGCTCACCGTGGCGCCCCTCACCAACATCCTCGAAACCGAGGACGGTTATCTGCTCGAAGCCGAGATGCCCGGGGTGAACAAAACCGGGTTGGAAGTCACCATCGAAAACGGCCAACTCCTCATCGTCGGGAAACGGACCCCGTATGAAAAGAAGGGCGCGGAGCTCTTCCGGGAATCGCGTCAGCTGGATTACCGGCGGGTGTTTGAACTCGATCCGTCGATCAACACGGAAAAGATCAAAGCGCAAATGGACCAAGGCTTGGCGCAGGTGCATCTGCCCAAAGCCGAGAGCGTCAAACCGCGCAAAATCACGGTGAGTTAAACCGGTCCGGGGAGACCCCCGGGGTGGGGGAAACACCCGCGGAGCCACGGCTTCGCGGGTCCCCCTCCTCCGTGGATGACGCCCCCCGGGGTGGGAAAGCCCCGGGCGGGCTCCGAGAAGCCGCTGATGGTGGCGATGCCCCCCCCGATCGTGAGAACTCGCCCCTGGCGCGGGAGCTGTCTCGCTCCCGAAAAAAAGCGTCCTATCGCTCCGGTCGCAGAGGCAAACCTCGGAAGCAGGCCTGAGCCTGCCGCCGTTTGGGCCCGTCCCGAATGGGCTCAGTTCAGCTCACTTTGGGACCTATGAAGGTGGCGGTTTTTCGGTGTCGGACATCGCCCATTTGGCGTCGGGGTCGGGCAAGGCGTTGATGGCTCTGGGGACGCCGTTTTACTGCCCTGGGTTCGGAAGGTGGCACAGGCTTCCAGCCTGTGACCTATGACAGTCACAGCCAGGATGGCTGTGCCACTTTGGTCCCCACCGACGGCACGCGCATCTCCCAACGCTCTCCACTCGGAGATCTCCAAAGGAAAGTATCGTCCCAAACCATTCTCCACTGAGCGCCATTCGGGTCTGTCCCGAATGGCACTTAGATAAGGGGCTTCTTCGCGCGATGGCGGTGCTGCACTTCTTGGAAGGAAGAGCGTGGCCCGGTGAGGCGCTGGTAGTTCTTTGGACGACGCTTGACCGCGCGTGGTTCGCGCCGGT
>CAMARB010000226.1 GCA_945860355.1 Chthoniobacter flavus
AGCCGCGAAGCCGGCAAACGTCACGAAATAAAACAACACACCCGACTTCACACCTCGCATCAGTGCCCTTGTGATGGCTTCAATTTTTGCGCGTCCTCAAAGTGGCACAGCCATCCTGGCTGTGGCTGCCACAGGTCACAGGCTGGAAGCCTGTGCCGCCTTCCGGCATCGACGCCAACTGGGCAATTTCCTGCCGAAACATCGCCACCTCGAAACGTCCCAAAGCCAGCTTCAGTGAGCGCCATTGGGCTGTCTCCCGAATCAACGCGCGCAGCGCTGTGAGGGCGTGGATTCCTCAATTGTCATTCCAAAGATCATGGCCCTTTTTCAAACCAGCTCCCGGGTGTGGGGGCGCAGTCTGCCGCCGTTTCACGCGCATCCTTTCCGCCCGTCTCATGAGAGGTCGTGCCGCGGAACTTTCGTGCCGATAACGACAAGGGAACTTTTACCGAGGAGCAGGTTGATTGGATCGCCGCAAATCATCGGCTGATCTGTCTGAAGAAGAAACACGGGTTCGGAAGGTTAACGTGAGCTTTGGCATGAGAAACAGGCGATCTGTCTAAAAACCAGAGTAGGATTACTCTTTCCCGGATTTTCCGGACGGGAGCAAGGCGCGGGGTCTGTTGGCAACGCCGGGTTTTGGGAAGACGTGTTCGCTGAGGTATTTGGCACCTTGTTCCTGTTGGAGGAGAGCCTGTCCTGCCAGGTTCCGAAACTCGCCTGCGGGGCCACCCGGCAGATAGAGTTCCCGGTCCTGACGGGAGTTCGACCATTCGGTGTAACGGAATTCACGGGTTCGGACGGAGCGTCCGAGGATGTCGGAACGGGTGGCCGGATCGTAATGATAAATCATGCTGTAGGCGCGGGCGTCCGGGTCGACGGTTTTGGAACGGAGAGCGGGAACGAGGCTCTTGCCTTCGAGTCCTGCGGGCGCCGCCAACCCGGCGAGTTCAGCGAGGGTGGGGTAAATATCGACCAGTTCCACCGGGTGCTGGACCACTTTGCCTTCGGGAAGTCCCGCCCCGGCCATCAGAAGCGGAACGCGTGTGCCGTTTTCGAAAGTGGTCAGCTTGGACCAAAGCCCGTTGTGGTCACCGAGGTGAAATCCGTTGTCGCTTACGAGCACAACGAGTGTGTTCGCCCAGAGGTTGCGGCGGTCGAGCGTTTCAAGAAGAAGCCCCAAATTCGAGTCCGTGAATGAAATGCAGGCGTAGTATCCTCTCACGGCCTCGGTGGAAGAGGTGGGACCGGCGAATCCCGAGAGTTCGGTTTGAAGGGCCACTTCGGGCACATTTTGCATCGGTGGCTCCGTCGGGGCCGGAATGCTCTCCGCGGGATAAAGGTCGTAGAACCGCTTTGGGGCGGTCCATGGCAGGTGGGGTTTGTGGAAGCCTGCCGCGAGGAAAAAGGGCTGGTTGCGTTCCGCGCAGTCTTCGATGAAGGCCGCGATTTTCCTCACGTTGAGACCCTCGCGCGTCTGGCTGCCGTCCGATTCGAGGATGCA
Source organism: Chthoniobacter flavus (assembly GCA_945860355.1). Taxonomy (GTDB): domain Bacteria; phylum Verrucomicrobiota; class Verrucomicrobiia; order Chthoniobacterales; family Chthoniobacteraceae; genus CAIURC01. The sequence goes on from CAMARB010000226.1 coordinate 1,505, forward strand.
CGGTTTGGGGGTTCCATTGCCTCCGCGATAGCGCTCGTGGATGGCTGCGGTTTCACCGGCGTCTTTGCCCGGTTGGTCGCTGTAAAAATCCCAGGATCGGTCGTCTTTGTGGTTTTCTCCGTGATGCACCTTGCCGGCTCCGGCACAGAAGTAGCCGTTTTCCCGGAACAACTCGGGAAGCATGATGGCCTGAGGAAAAATATCCCTGGCTTTTGTCGCCAAATCTTAGACGCCACTTGTTTCCGGTCGTTTTCCCGAAAGGAGCGAGACGCGGCTGGGATGGCAAAGGGCGTATTGACAGTAGGCCTGATCGAAACGGACGCCTTTCGCAGCCAATCGATCGATATGGGGCGATTTGACGGTGGGGTTGCCGTAGCAACCCAGATGCGTGTTGAGGTCGTCGACGATGAGAAAAAGGACGTTTGTTCGGGGAGCTCCCAGCGCGTAGGAGGAACAGAGGAAAAGGGAGAGGAGGATGCGGGGGATCATGGGGGGAGGGGAGATGCCGTGAAGGGGGGATTCGCTGCGCGTGGCGATGCGTTTAGATCCATCGGGAACTCGAGTTTTGCGAATAATGGGGCAGGCGACCCAATAGGAGCTGCGGGCAGGGGAGAGATTGGCCGGGGACAAGCGCAGGGTTTCCTGCGGGTCCTAGGCGGCTCAGGGGTTAGTTTCGGGTGCGTTCCTCAGAGCGGGCTTTTTGCAGAGCGGCGGCGAGTTCGCTCACCACCTCGGGTTTGGACGCAGCAAGATCATTGGTTTCGCCCGGATCAACGCCCAGGTCGTAGAACTGCTGGGCCTTCTGGTTCTTGTGCCCCGTGGCCTCGATGAGCTTCCACGCACCGGACCGGACCGCAATCGCGTTATCGGATTGGTCGCCCTGGATGAAAGCGATGTGGCGCAGGGGTTCGGAGTTTTTTTTGCCCAGCAGCACGGAGAGGAAGCTCAATGAGTCTTCTCCCGATTTCTCAGGAAGCGGGACCTGCACAAGTTCGGCGAGCGTGGAGAAAATGTCCGTCAGGCAGACGAGTTGGTCGGAAGTTGTTTGTTGGGGGATCCTGCCGGGCCAACGGGCGATGAATGGAACGCGATGTCCGCCCTCATGGGGCGAGCCTTTGCCGTCATGCCAAGGACCGTTGGTCATGTGACCCATGGCGCGAGCGTCGGCCTTGGCGGTTCTCGCTTTTTCGCGCACCCCAGCGGATTCACTGGCGAGGTGGTATTCGAAGTCCGCAGTCCCTTTAAAGTCTTTGGGTGCACCTCCGTTGTCGCTTGAGAAAATCACCAAGGTGCGTTCACGCAGCTTGAGTTGATCCAAAGTGGCAATGATTTCGCCGACATGGGCATCCAGTTCCTGAATATGGTCGCCAAGGAGGCCGCACTGGCTGGTCCCGCGATAGGCGGAGGCCGGGGTGATGTGGGTGTGCGGGGCGCAGGGCATAAAATAGAGCAAAAATGGCCGATCCACATTCTCCCGGATAAAATTCACCGCTTTGCTGGTCAGCGTGGTGTCCACCTGATCCTCAACGCGCGGCTGGGCGATTCCCTGCGGCAGATCGCGTCCCTGTTTTGAAGGTCGAAACAACTCACCCGGGGTTCGCCCGACAATATCGTGATTTTCAATGAAGACGCGGAATTGATCGTTGTGATTCATGGGCACTCCGAAGTGGTAGTCGAATCCCGCCTCCAGCGGTCCCGTGATGGGCGGCTGGTTCCAGTCTTTGCTGTAACCGAGATGCCACTTGCCGATGGCCGCGCTCTTGTAGTCCGCGGCCTTGAGCAGCGAAGCCAGAGTGGTGCGTCCAGGCTCGAGTCGGTAATCATTGCCCTTGAGATGAAGCCGCCAGGGATAACGCCCAGTTATCAGGCCATAACGGGAAGGGGAACAAACCGAGGCCGCTGTGTGCGCATCGGTGAACCGCATGCCCTCCCGGGCGAGCTGGTCGATGTGGGGCGTCTTGATCTTGGTCGCACCGTAGCAGCCCACATCCCCCCAACCGAGGTCGTCAGCCAGGATGATGATGACATTGGGTTTGGTATCCGATTTTGGCGGTTCAGCGGTGTGAAGCTCTGCCATCGGCGACCAAAACAGAACAGCGAACAATGCGAGGGCGGACTTCATGCGTGTGTAGGGGGGGAAAGGGAACAACGTCTCAAGGGCGCACCGGATTAACCCCGGCCGGAGTGAATTTGCCCAAAAAACTCAGTAAACTTTCCTAGATGCTGTCGTGATCGGGGTGGCGGTCCGCGCAGAGCAGGCGCACGGCGACGTTTTCGTAGGTGGCGAGTTCGATCTGGCGACTGCTGAGGGTGCCCGTCGCGTAGGAGTAAATGAGCAGGCCCAGCATCAGCGTGGGCGGATACTGAGGTCAGCCCGTGCCGCGTTCGTTGACCCGCGCCTGGCCGACATCGAGCAGGCGGACGGCGTCCATGATGAAATGCACCAGGTGCCCCTCCGGCACCCATTCCCGAAGGTCCGGGGGCATCAGCAACGGAGTGTCGTGGTCAACGAGGACGAATTTGGCCGCCACACCTACTCAACCCCGCAGGTTAGTTTTTCGTGGGGGGAAAGTCCGACAGGCTGCTAGGGAAACGCCCCAATCAGCGAGGCTACCCATTACCGCCGCGCCAGCGGCTTCGTTCAACCAAGCGCTGCAGCGAACGGCTCCGGGCCGTCACGGCGGCGGCTTGCGCAGCCTCCGCGCCGTTCCTGCACCGTCGCTGAGCTTGTTTCGTTGGGCAGCTCAGAAACACATCCCGGTGACGCAGATTGACCGGTCGGACCGGTCGTGCCATTGTGTGCTCCATGAAATTGATGGCCGCATACGAGGCCAAATCCCGATTTTCAGAGCTTCTTCGAGAAGCCTCTGCAGGTGAAGTGTTTATAATTACACGAAACGGTCAGAAGATTGCTGAACTTCGTGCCTGCCAGTCCGAAAAGCCTGCAAGGATACGAGGAATGATGAAATCAGACATTCCCCCTATACCCTTCGGATTTAACGAACCTCTGGATATTTTCGCTGAGTACCAATGAAAGTTCTCCTCGATACTTGTGCTCTCATTTGGTTTCTCAGAGATGATCCAGAGCTATCTGAAAGGGCAGCTCAATTAATTGAAAAGCCAGATACGGATGCCTTCGTTAGCGTTGTTAGTATTTGGGAAATCGCGATTAAAGCATCTATCGGAAAACTGCCAGCGCCAATTGGTTTTAAAGATTCTTTAGAAGACAAATTAAAAGCCTCCGGATTCAACATCCTTCCTGTGGAATTCCGCCACGCTTCTGGGGTTTATTCTCTCCCTCTCGTCCGCAGCGATCCATTTGACCGATTACTCATATCGCAGTGCAAGGTGGAAAAGCTCACTGGCATTACCAACGACCCTCACTGGGTTGATCCACGTTACGATATATCCGTATTTTGGTAATCCACTCTCCACGTCCTCCTTACGCAGCCCAACAAGTCGTTGCAGCGAGCGCTCTACATGCGGCACTTCGGCTGCTGAGCAGCCTCGGGTGCCGTATTCCGAGCTTCCCTGAACTCTAGCGTTAGGGAAACGCTGATTAATTCCCGGGCAAAAAACAGCGTCAAACGATTGATGAACACAGCGGGCCCGTGCATCCTGCGGGCATGGAGTTCCAGCCAAGTTTCGCCCACTCAGAGTATGCCGGGAAAAAGAAGCTCACCCGCCGGGACCTC
>CAMARB010000227.1 GCA_945860355.1 Chthoniobacter flavus
TTGTTGCGGAGAACCTGGCTGCTTGTGTGAGCCTTGTTCCCAGCGTTGCGTCTTTTTACCGATGGGAGGGAGCTCTTCACTCCGCATCCGAGATCCTCGCTATCATCAAAACGACGGCCCTCGCCTATCCGGCCCTCCAAATGCGGATCAAGGAACTTCACTCCTACCAGGTACCAGAAAACGTCGCCCTCTCCGTGAGCCAAGGACTTCCAGCCTATTTAGATTGGGTGAGATCCAGTTGCCTCGGCTGAGGGCCGACCGGAACCCTGCCGGAAAGCCTACTTTTTCTTCAGGCTTTCTGGGTTCAATGCCTGATTTCCATCTACTCGCGTCCTCCGACCCAGTTGCCCTCCGTGCATTCTCCATGAGAGCCGTTTTGAAGCAGAATCTCCCGCTATCTCGCCTGAGCCATTAAGAAGTGTCCAAGTTCCCCTTGGTTTTCCTACCCGGTGGCTTTCTTACTTGATGCAACCGGCATTGGAACTCCGGTTGTTTGCCGATGGTTAATTGGCTTTTTATCGGCCCGCCATCCCGCTCGCCTTACTTGGTGGGGCTCCGGAAAGCGCAATGGTCGCTGCTTGGAGGGAAACTCGCATAAGCCCTGCTGAACCCATATCCTCCGACTCGTCCACGGCCGACTGCCAGCAGGCAAAGTCCTGAGCTGATTCTCGCCAAACTCCGTGTTTTCGGATCATGCTCGGGCAATCATGCACAGAAAGAAGTTTGTCCCCCTCAGTCTGCTCCGCCTGACTTTGTTTGTGGTTTCAAGCACCAGTCTGACGCCCCGGAGCTTTTCGGAGCCTGTCTTGAGCGCGAAAAAAGCGCCTGCCAAGCCCGGAAAACCCAACGCGACGGTTAAAATGTTGATGCGCGACGGGTTGCGTTTTGATCCCCCCCGATTTTCGGCGGAGCCGGGCCAGAAATTGGTGATTGAATTGGAGAACGAAGATTCGAGCCACCAATCCCATAATTTTCTCCTGATCCGTCCGGGAAAATTGAAGGAGATTGTGGAATCGGCGATGGCATTGGGGGAGAGGGGGCCCGCGCAAAGTTTTGTTCCGCAAAGCTCTGATATTCTGGCCCATAGCACAGTTTTGGATCCGGAGAAACAGTCGCGGATCTCAGTCGATCTGCCCTCGGAGCCCGGTGTCTACCCCTACGTCTGCACCATGCCGGGGCATGGCATGGTGATGTATGGGGCCCTTTATTTGGGGGTTACTCTCCCCGCGATCGACAAGGATCCCAACATCCCGCCCACGGCTGTCCAGGCACTGCTTCCGGGGGGGGGGGGGCGTCCATTTATTCAGCGGATGTTCCTGCCAAATGCGGGGCCCGCGGCCATTGCGGTGTCGCTTCCGGGAAAGCAGAACTTCTGCTGGGACGCCGGAGAATGTCGATTGCGCTACGTGTGGAGCGGCGCCGGGGTGGATCCCAGCGAGCACTGGCGGGGCAATGGCAAGGATCTCGCCAAAGTGCCGACATCTCCTTGGTGGAGTGCTCCGATTGGAGACTTTCCTTTCCGGTTTGGCAGCGCGAGTGCTTCAGCGCCGAAGGTGAAATTTCTTGGTTACCGTGTGGAAGCAGGCGTGCCCGAGTTTCATTTCAAGGTGGGGGACGTGGAAGTTTTTGAAAAAGTCACCGCTGACGATGCCCGTGGCGCGATCGAGTTGCATTACAAGGTGCATCAATCGAATCAGGCTGTGTTTTACCGAGCCGCCGACGCCGAGGGCGGCAAGTGGGCGAGTCCCGTGGGGCTGTTCAATGGCGGCGTGCTGGAACTGACTCCCGCCCAAGCCGCGCAATTTTCCGTCACACTTACAGGTCCCTCCATTCACTGATGAAAACGCTCTATTTTTCTGCATCCGCGGCTGTCGCTCTGAGTGCCTCCGGCTTTTCGGCCAATGATGGGCCGCCTCCCTCGGGGGAAGGTCGGATTTCAAAGCACTACAAGGTGGAGAAGCTGATGGGGCCGCCTGGGATCGATTCGCAGGTGGGGGCGCTGGTCGCCCTTGAGGATGGGCGTCTGGCCGCCGCTTTCCATCACGGGCAGGTCGCTGTTTATGATCCCAAGGAGTCGTCCTGGAAAATCATCGAGGAAGGTCTGCATGAGCCTCTGGGAATCCTGCCTGAAAAAGGGGGCACATTTCTTGTGATGCAACGGGCCGAGTTAACCCGTCTGCGGGATACGGATCGCGACGGGGTGACGGACCATTACGAGACCGTGTGGGATGATTTTGGGCTCTCGGGGAACTACCACGAGTTCGCTTTCGGCCCCGTGCGCGGCCCGGGCGGCAAGCTTTATGTGGGGCTCAACGTGGCTTCCAGCGGGGACAGCATCCGGAAGGAGATCCGAGGGGAGTGGAGCCCCATCGGGCTGCCCAGGCAGGAGTTTTATGGGGCGAACTGGAAAAAAGTGAGCGACAAAGCAGGGCGGATGTATTCCCGGGTGCCATGGCGGGGTTGGATCATGGAGCTGGACCCAGTGAGTGGTGCTGCCACGCCCTTCGCTTCAGGCCTGCGTTCGCCAGACGGCCTCGGATTCGATTCCGAGGGGAACCTTTTGGTTTCCGACAACCAGGGCGACTGGCGCGGTTCGAGTGAGTTGTTTGTGGTCAAAAAAGACGGTTTTTACGGGCATCCAGCCAGCTTGGTTTGGCGCAAGGATTGGGATGGCGCGGAGCCGTTGAATGTGCCGATCTCCCGGTTAGATGCTCTGCGCACGCCGGCTGCCGTTTGGTTTCCGCATAACATTTACGCGAACTCGCCCACACAGCCTGTGCTCATCCCCAAGACCCCCGCCTGGGGGGCTTTTGGCGGCCAAGTGCTGATCGGGGAGATGAACTCCCCCCGGCTGCTCCGCGTTTTGATGGAGGAAGTCGAAGGCGTCTGGCAGGGCGCGTGCGTCAACCTGGTGGATTCCGAGGCCCTCAAACGGGGGCTGCACCGGCTCGCATTTGTCGGGGACACCCTCCATGTCGGCCGGATCCACCTCTCCTGGGCGGGGGCCGAGGGACTGGTCACCCTGAGGCCGCAGGGGACGCTGCCGTTTGATCCGCTGGACATTCACGTCACGCCGCGCGGGTTCCGCATCGATTTCACCGAACCTCTTTCCCCCGCTGCGGCGGATCCCGGAGCTTGGAGCGTGGAGCAATACACGTATGCCTACCATATCGCTTACGGATCCCCCCAAATGGAGAAGGAATCTCTGACGCCCACCAAGGTCCGGCTCTCCAATTCAAACAGGACTGCGGAGATTGAGCTCCCCGCGCTCAAGGAGAACTTCGTTTACGATCTGCACCTGGACGCTCTGCGTTCGGAGTCGGGGACCGCCCCGCTGAACGCGCGCATGGCCTATACACTGCGCAAGATCCCGAAAAAGTAGGCGCTCCTTCTCCGGATCCGCAGAAACAGGGGCGTTGCGTGGGGCGCTGGCTCTATCTGTTCATCGAACAGGGGGGGGCGCTCCCTCTCTTTTTTCTGACGAGCGGATCGGCGGCCAGACTGAAGGGGGGAGCGCTCAGGGTACGCAGCTGCTCCGATTCAGGGGGCGTTGAGCACGGAACCTGCACTATAGTCCGTGCAGGATGTGGTGCCGTTCGTCAGCCGCGGCTTTTGGCGCGTTATGTTTTTTGTCCGGCTTGGCCGGTGCAGAGGACAACGCGGCTTTCACGCGGGAAATTCGCCCGCTGCTTGAGAACTACTGTTTTGACTGCCACAGCCGGGAGAAGGCCAAAGGGGACGTCAATCTGGAGCAGTTTACGGAGGCTTCGGAGATCTGGAGAAACCCGAAGCTCTGGGAAAAAGTCTTCATTCAGTTGCAGGACCGGGTCATGCCCCCGGCGCTCAAAGACCAGCCTTCCCTGAGCGAGCGCGAGCGCTTGGCTCGCTGGATCCATGAGATCCTTGAGAACACCGATCCTTCTGCGGTTCCCAAGGATCCCGGCTGGGCGCCGATCCACCGTCTGACGCGGCTCCAGTACAACAACACGTTGCGCGACCTTCTGGGGGCGGATCACCGGCCCGCGGATCATTTTCCTCCGGATGGCGGCGGTGGGGGCGGGTTTGAAAACAACGCGGCCACGCTCTTTGTTCCGCCCCTCTTGATGGAGAAATATGTGGAGGCGGCGGCCGAATCCATCGCCGCAGCTGGGCAGGAGATGATTTTTCCCAAGAGGCCCAGCCCCGCGCTCTCGGAGGGCGCGGCGGCTCGGCACAATTTGGCGCAGTTTGCTTCTCGCGGTTTTCGCCGCCCGGTTCTGGACGATGAACTGGACGCACTGATGGGGCTCTATGAGGAAGCGCGAAAGAGGGGTGAGTCGTGGGAGGACGCCGTGCGGCTGGGCTGCGAGGCCGTTTTAGTCGCGCCCCAGTTCCTTTTCCGGGTGGAAGCCGATCCTCCCGGACAGGAGAAACCCTACGCATTGAGCGGCTACGAATTGGCGACCCGACTCTCCTACTTTATCTGGGCCTCGATGCCGGATGCAGAGTTGCTCGCCCTTGCGGGTGAGGGGCGTCTGACCGATCCCGCGCAGATTGAAGCCCAAGTCCTGCGGATGCTGGCGGATCCCAAGTCCCGCGCTTTCAGCGAAGACTTTGCAAGCCAGTGGTTGCGGACTCGGGAGCTGCGGACCTGGGTGGCGCCAGCGCCGGAGAAATTTCCCCAGTTCACCGCCGACTTGCGGGACGCTTTTTACCGGGAGCCCGTGGAGTTTTTTTCCGGTTTGATCCGGGGGAACGGCACCCTCATCGACCTGCTGCAGTCCGATTACACCTACGCGAATGAGACATTGGCGCGATTCTACGGAATTGAGGGGGTGCGCGGGCCGGATTTTCGCAGGGTCCGGCTGCAGAACCCGAACCGGGGAGGTGTGTTAGGCATGGGCGGCGTGTTGACGCTCACCAGTTACGCCCGGCGCACCAGCCCGGTTTTGCGTGGAAAATGGGTGATGGAGGAAATCCTCGGATCTCCGCCGCCGCCCCCGCCGCCCTTCGTCAACACCCAGAAAGTGTCCTCGGAGAAGGCCAAGGACGGCCTGACGTTTCGGCAGCGGCTCGAGCGGCACCGTGAGGATCCGCGCTGCGCCGGCTGCCACGCGCGA
>CAMARB010000228.1 GCA_945860355.1 Chthoniobacter flavus
GAACGATTCGCAGAGCCCGGATTTGCGCTCCCGCCAACGTTCGAGTCTGCGACGACTCGCCTCAACTCCAAAACCCCAGAGTCGTAACGCGAGTCGTAGAGGGCCTCCATCCGGTCGCCTCTCACCACCCCCTGATACCGATACTCGCCGCCGAAGATCGCCGGCAATGAATGGGCACCTTCGAATGAAATGCGCCCGCCCCTGGACTGTGTCCGGATCATCACCGCGTATCGCGTCCGAAAAACATGCCACTGGGCCAGAAAACCAGCCCGGTAAACTCCGGGCTCGGTCGGCGTCATCTCACAACGGAGACGACCGCTGGAATTCTCATGTCTCCGGCTAATCCAGCGCCCCTCCCAACACCCTGCCAAAGGCGCTTTAAAGGAAGCCGGCTCGCGATGGATGCATCCATTCCGGGGGTCCTTCGGCCTGTCTTTCATCGACGCGCAAGCGCCCAGGCCCAAACCCAGCGCACAAAGGAGGAGTCGCAAGCCCAAAGATTTATTCATGCGGCAAGCTCCCCAAAAACCGGCGCACCTCTTCAGCGGTTCCTCTCAACGCGATGACCGTTCCCAGCCCGCCACTGTGCTGGAGGGCGCATCCCCAGCCATCCTGAGAAAAAACCCTCCACTGCCCATCCTCGGGCAACTGAAGTCCAAAGTCCGCAGACCTGAAGACGTAAAGCAGCGCGTTATGCGGGTCCACGGCCACTTGTGCAACCGGGTGCCCGTTCTGCTTGAATACGCGCGAGCCGACCGCGGGCAACTGCGTCAACTCTGAGGGGATCCGGAACCCTTCAAACCCCCGGATGTAGAAAGCGTCAGCGAGTTGCCCCGCATGGGCCTGAGTCGGCTCCAACTCCGTGCCGTTCATTCCCTGGGCCACTGCCACCATTCGCACAACAGACTCTTTTCCCGGGAAAGACGCCGCGCTCTCCATTTTTTCCCATACGAGGAAGGCCAGGATGACCACCACGCCCAGCAGCACAGGGAGCATGGCTGGATGCCATAGTTGTGAGCGCAAAGACCCGCCCCCCCGGGAGTCGTCTCGGGTCAATGCGCTCAGGCGGGAAATCAGGTCCGGGGGCGGCTCAATGGATTGGATGACCCTCACCAATTTTTCATCCAATCCGACTTGAGCCTTCAATTTGGCCGCCAGCTCCGGATCCCCCTCTGCGATCTTCACGGCTTTGAGGACCCGTTTTTCGAGCGGTCGTCCCGGGCGAAAGCAGGGCAAATAACTGTGAGCGGTTTTTAAATTCACGAATTGAAAAATTCCGGGTTCAGGAGGCTCTCAATCTGTCGGCGGCCGCGATCCAGAACTGGCGACAACTCCTCCAAGGCCAGGCCGAGGACTTGGGCGATCTGCTCCACATCGAACAGTTCAAGGTAGAACAGGGCCAGAGCGCTGCGCTCGGGTTCGGGCAGAGAGTGAAAACTCTGAGCCAAAATCACGGTGTCCGGCGGCAAACCGCGGTCAGCGGAGCCGGAATCGCCGCACCGCCCCGAAAGTGGAGCTTCCTGGGGGGGCTCCGTCGATACCGCCGGGGTTTCCATACAACTCTGTCGAATCCTCGATACCAGCCAGGCAACCCGGTGCGACTCGTCCCGGATTTGAGCAATCCGGCGTTCGCAATCCGACAACACGGCATCCAGAGCCCGGCCCGCCAACTCGCTCCCGCCCGTCAGCAAGAGGGCAAACCGATACAGCTCATTCAAAACGGCCTGGGAAATCAGTGCGTTGTGCAAAATGAAATAGTTAGGGGGATCAGGCAAACAGGGGCGAAAACCACCTCGCCGTCACCCTCTTTTTCGGAATCTCAATCCATCCGCTCACTTCCCGCAAGCCCTTGCAGGACTTTAAAGCCCCCGAAAACGCCCTACGACGAGGCGCAGGCCGTCGGGAGGAAATCATTCAGGGGGATGAAAGTTGCGTTGCAAGGGTGAAGTGGCTTTTCCAGGCAGGCCAGTGGCTAGGGTCGGGGAATGATCAGGTCTCTCTTCAGCGGAACACCCTGAATCAAGCAGGATCTGCACCCACCCCAAGAGCAAGCCAATCGGCTGACAGCAATCCCACCGCGTTGACTTGGCCGTGCCTGCTCAATATGTTGCACGCTCCTATTTTTGCGCCTCGTGAAGAAGCACGTCCTATTTGTTTGCACAGGTAACATCTGCCGCAGCCCTCTAGCAGAAGGGCTCCTCCGAGCCATGACCCGGGAGCGCAACGACATTGAGGTGAGTTCCGCCGGTGTTGGAGCCATCTACGGGCAGGCCCCGAGCGCCCATTCCGTTGAGGTGCTCCGGCCGTGGGGAATCGACATCACCCGCCAGCGCAGCCAGCCGCTCACCGAGGATCTGGTCGAAAAAGCCACGGTGATCTTCGCAATGACCCGGGGACATTTGGACACGATCCACATGCTTTTCCCCGAGGCCGCGGAAAAGACCTATCTCGTCTGCGAGTTCCAGAACCCCTCGTCGAACCGGGTGTCGCCCGATGTTCCCGACCCCATCGGACAAGGCCTCGAAGCCTACCTGCGTTGCAGGGACACGATCCACCAAGCGCTGCCCAGCCTCCTTAAGTTTATCGATCAAACCATGTCCACTCCTGAATCCGCCACCGCCCCTTCACCCACTGCCGCCGCTCCCGCAGCCGGCGCCGCTTCCTCCAACCGTCCTCTGCGCATCGCGCTAGGCGCGGACCACGGCGGCGCGGAACTCAAAGAGGCCGTCCACAGCTACCTCTCCAAGAAGGGCTACATCGTGTCCGATTTCGGTGCGCATTCGGCGCAGACCTCGGTGGATTACCCGGACTACGCCGAGGCAGTCAGCCGGGACGTGATGCATGGCAAGTCGGACTTCGGGATTCTGGTGTGCAAAAGTGGCATCGGCATGAGCATCGCCGCAAATCGCCACGCCCAAATCCGCGCCTCTCTGGTGGACAACCCAGAGGACGCCAAATTAACCCGCCAGCACAACAACGCCAACGTGCTTTGCCTCGCGGCCAACCACGTCGAGCCTTCTCAAATCGGCCGAGTCGTGGACGCATTCCTCACCACCGCCTTCGAAGGGGGTCGGCACGAGCGGCGCATCGAGAAACTCGAGCAAATGGCGGGCGTGCGCGGTTGCGAGACGCTGGCCGAAGCCGATCCGGAGATCTTCGCGGCCATCGCGGCGGAATCACGCCGTCAGTTTGAAAACATCGAACTGATTGCCTCGGAGAACTTCACGAGCCGGGCCGTTATGGAAGCCCAGGGCTCCTGCCTCACCAACAAATACGCCGAGGGTTATCCCAACCGGCGTTGGTACGGCGGCTGCGAACACGTGGACGTGGTCGAACAGCTGGCCATTGACCGCGCTAAAAAGCTCTTCGGAGCGGAGCACGCCAATGTCCAGCCTCACAGCGGCAGCCAGGCAAACATGGCCGTGTATTTCAGCGTCCTTCAGACCGGGGACAAAATCCTCACCATGGATCTGGCTCACGGGGGACACCTCACCCACGGGAACAAAGCCAATTTCTCGGGGCGCTTCTTCGACATCTCCCACTACGGCGTGAGCGCAAGCGACGAGCGGATCGATTATGATGCCCTGGCCAAACAGGCCGAATCATTCCGGCCGAGGATGATCACCGCCGGCGCCTCTGCCTACCCGCGCGCGATCGATTTCAAGAGGATGCGCGAAATCGCTGACTCGGTCGGCGCATACCTCTTTGTGGACATGGCGCACATCGCCGGATTGGTCGCGGCGGGAGTCCACTCCAGCCCGGTCGAACTCGCCGACTTTGTCACCACCACGACCCACAAAAGCCTCCGCGGACCGCGCGGCGGCCTGATCCTTTGCAAAACCCAGTTCGCCAAGGGAGTCGACTCGCAGGTTTTCCCCGGCATCCAGGGCGGCCCGCTCGAACACGTGATCGCCGCCAAAGCCATCTGCTTCCACGAGGCCCTTCAACCCAGCTTCACCACCTACGCCCAGCAGATTGTGAGCAACGCCAAGGCTTTGGCCTCCCGCCTCACCCAGAACGGCTACCGCCTGGTTTCCGGCGGCACCGACAACCACCTGATGCTTGTCGATCTGCGGCCCAACAAACTCAACGGCAAGCTCGCCCAAGAGACCCTCGACCACGCCGGCATCACGGTGAACAAGAACGGGATTCCCTTCGACACAGAAAAAATCACGTTGGGTGGGGGCATCCGGATTGGGACCCCCGCCGTGACCACACGCGGGATGCGGGAGGAAGAAATGATGGAAATCGCCGATCTGATCCATCGCGCGCTCTCCAACGTGGGTAATAACGACACTCTTCTGCAAATCCGCGAGGAAGTTCAAAAACTCACGAGCCGCTACCCGCTTCCGCGCTGAGACAAACAACCGCAAGGAACCGAGAGCCTCTCGAAACACTCCTGAGCCGCCCCTGGATCTTTATCGGGATCCGGGGCGGCTCTCTTTCTAAGAAAATCAGCTCCTCACTCCGCGTTATCTCGCCCCTTAAGGAATGAACCTTTTCTCAGACCACCTACTCTCCGGGACGCGCGGTCGGGCGGCTTTTCTTGGGCGCCCATTCTTTGTCCTTTTAGTGATCGCCATGTTCTCGGGCTGCGCGGCCCGTTCTGGCAAGAACCCGGCGGCGCGGGGGCCGGAGAATTCGGGAAAAACGCGCTCCAAACAGGAGCCGCGTTTTGGCGGCGCCGTTCCGGCGCCTTTCACCGGGGTCATCAAACTCTTCAACGAAGACCAACGGTTTGTTCTGATTGCCGGGGAACAGAACGCGAGCCCCGAGCCGGGAACGGAACTCCGAGCCTACCGCGGGCAAACCGAAACGGCTGTTTTGAGAGTGGGCCTGGAGAAAAGACGCGCCTGGGTCATCGCAGACGTCGTGAAGGGGGAACCCGGAGCCGGCGACCGGGTCATCCAGCTGGGGAACCCTCCCGCAGAGGAGGCTAAGAGGCTCTAACAAAACGGCTTTCAGAGCTGGTGGAAGCAGATCATGGCGCAAGCCAAGATAAGCCACGCGAGGTGAATATCGGCGCGGCGCTCATCGCGGACGCGCAGACGCCTGAAGTTTTTTAGCCAGGCGATGGTGCGTTCA
>CAMARB010000229.1 GCA_945860355.1 Chthoniobacter flavus
TCAACGCCGCACACGCTTTTATCCGGGACGAAGGGCCCCGGTATAATCCGGTTCTCGCTCAGCAATCCCTCGCGATGGCGATCGAAATGTTCCAGCGCCGGCTGCGCCTGGGGGACGCCTAGGCTCCCAGTTTCTGCCTGCCTCTTGGCGGCGGAGAGGTTGACGGCTTCGGCGCCGTATTAGAGCAGCTCGGGCTTTTGGAGCAGTTCAGAGACGCGCGCCAGCAAGCGGCCCGCGCCGCCGCCGTCGAGCACCCGGTGGTCGAAGCTCAATGTGATTTGGGCTTCCGTGACAGGGATGAATTTCTCTTGGACTTGATCCCAGCGCGGCACGATCCGGCCGGCGCCCATGCCCAGCACCAGGGTCTGTTCCGGGAGCGGGATGGGCGTCGCCCATTCCAGCCCGAATGTGCCAAAGTTGGTCACGGTGGCAATGGAGCCCCCTTGTGCGCTGACCGGAAGCCGCCTCTGGCGGGCGAGTTCGACGAGCTCCGCGTAGCGCGCAACCAACTCCGCCAGGGACGTGGCGTCCGCGTTCCGCAGGACGGGCACCAGCACGCCATCCTCCGCCTCGACGGCAAAACCGACGTCGATGGAGGTGGGGTGAACGATTTTTTCGCCGATCAAGCGGCCCGCTGGGGCGCTGTTTTCACCGAGCGCCAGGGCCAGTGCGCGGAGGGCGTAGAGTGCCGGGCCGGGCTTCGGGTTGCTGGCTTTCCGGTGGGCGAGCAGGCTGTCCAACGCCACAGAGCTGCCGACCGTGGCAATGGGGCGCGTCCAACTCCGGCGCATGGCGTCGGCCACGGCGACACGCATGGAGGAGGCGGGCGAGAGCCGGTGCTCTTCGAGTTTGGTCAGAAATTTTTCGAAATCGTCGATGGTCACCCTCCCCGCGGCGCCGCTGCCGGCAATGCCCGCCAGATCCGCCGCATGCAGTCCCAGCTCCTGCATCCGCGCTTTCATCCGGGGCGACATGTAGCTGGCGCCCGAGGCATTCGCGGGCACCGGCAGGCCGCGAACGGTGGGTTCGACCCGCGCCGGACGCGGTTTCTCGGGCACCGGACTCGCTTGGGTTGCGGGCGTTTCCGCGAGGGCGGGCGAGGGGCTCGCCTCATCAAGGCCCAGCCGTTTGGCGTCCTCGTCGCTCACTTCCACATGGGCGAGGGTGGCGCCCACCGGATAACTCATCTGAAGTTCCACCAGGAGGTCCGTGATGCGGCCCCTGCAGGGCGTTGTGACGCCCATGGTGGCCTTGTTGGTCTCCACTTCGATGATTTCCTGGTCGTTCTCCACATCGTCGCCGACTTGGAAGGGTAGGGCGACAACGGTGGCTTCGGCGATGGATTCGCCGAGTTGAGGCATGATGATGGGGATCCGTGGCATCGCGAGGAGGATGAAAAGATTCGGGAAAAGCGGGGGCTAACGGCGGAGTAAATCGCGCATCTCGGCGCTGATGGTGCGCGCGGTGGGGCGGTGGGTCCCCCAGAGGTTGGGATGATAGGGCACCGGAGTGTCTTTTGCGTTGAGCCGACGGGGCGGGGCGTCGAGCAGGTCGAAGCCTTCACTGGCGACCCGGGCGAGAATCTCAGCGGTCACACCGCCCCATGGGAAAGCCTCCCCTACCGCGAGCAACAGGCCGGTCCGCGCCACCGAGGCGAGCACCGTGTCGGTGTCCAGCGGTTTGACCGTGCGCAGGTCGATCACCTCGATTTCCCAGCCCTCGGCGGCGAGCTCATCGGCGGCCGCGAGGGACTCGTGCACCATGGCGCTGTATGTGACGATGGTCGCGTCCCGGCCCGTTCGGGCGATGCGCGCCTTGCCGGTGGGCATGGCCTCCGTGGGCAGGGATTCGGCCTTGAGGTGGTAGTAGAGATACTTGTGTTCGCAGAACACCACGGGGTCATCGATCGCCACGGCCTCCAAAAGCATGCTGTATGCGTCCTCGACGGTGGCTGGCGCCATGACTATCAGCCCCGGGTAATGGGCGTAGATCGCCTCCATGCTCTGGCTGTGGAACGGGCCGCCCCCGGCCGTTCCTCCGCTGGGAAGACGGATGGTGATGGGGCAGGGCACCGCCGTGCGCCAGTGGAGTGTGGCCGCGTGGTTGACGATCTGGTTGAAGCCGACCGTTGAAAAATCCGCGAACTGCATCTCCACGATCGGGCGCATGCCCTCCATCGCGGCCCCAATGGCGGATCCGACGATGGCGTCCTCACTGATGGGGGCGTCCAAGACGCGGCCGGGATATTCCTGGGCAAGGTTTTTGGTGGCTTTAAAAGCTCCACCGAACTGCCCCACATCTTGGCCGTAGATGTAAACGCGGGGGTCGTCGCGCAGGGCTTTGGCTTGGGCTTCGCGGATGGCTTCGAGGTAAGTGATCAAGGGACTTGTGGCGTCAAAGTGGGCGGTTCGAAGGGCTCCAACTGGGTTTCTCTCAGCCTTCGCTCAAGTGGCGGCTGGCGAGGCTGCACCAGTCTTCCTGGCTCGGGTCCGGCAGAGGCTCGCGCAGGGTCTGGGCCACCGCCTCCTCCGTCTGGCGTTGGGCGTCCTCATGCCAGAGGGCAAGCTCTTCGCGGGTTGCCCACGCCTGGTCGATGATCCGTTCCTCGGCGACCTTGAGGCAATCCCGGCCCAGCGCCCCCTCCTTCAAGCCGGGACTCACGTAATGCCCGTCATCGTGTTCGCCATGACCCGCCAGTCGGAGAAGGGATGCCACCACGAGCTGAGGGCCGTGCCCGGCGCGGGCGCGCTCGACTGCGTGGCCCACGACTTGCAGGCTCGCGAGGAGATCCGTTCCGTCCACGGAGTGCCCTTCCACGCCGTACCCCACGGCTTTGTCGACCAGGTCGCGACACGCAAACTGGCGGGTGGTGGGGGTGGAGTAGGCGTATTGGTTGTTGGCCACCACGAGCACCAGCGGAAGCCGTTCGACGGCCGCCAAGTTGAGCGACTCATGAAATGCTCCCGTGGAGGTTCCTCCGTCACCAATGCAGGTGGCCCCCACGGTGCCTTGAATCCCGCGAAACCGCCGGGCCATGAGAGCGCCCGCGACGGTGGGAATCATGGCGCCCAGGTGGCTGATCATGGGCAGAATGCCTTCGGCGGGGCGGCCGCGGTGCACGTTGCCGTCCCGGCCACGCATGGGCCCCAGTCGGGATCCCATGTAAGTCCGAGTGCAATCCAGCAGAGGCTCCCCAAAAGCAAGGCGCGCGGCTTGATCCCGGATCAACGGGGCGAAGATGTCCCTCTTTCGCAGGGAAATCCCCAGGGAAACGCTCAGAGCCTCCTGGCCCTTGCTCAGGAAAACGCCGCCGAATATTTTTCCGCCACGGTAGAGGCTCGCCAGTTTTTCCTCGACCACGCGGGCCAGAAGCATCCAGCGGTAAGCTTGGAGGAAAGTTTTCTCCGTTGCGGATAACTCTGTGTGGGCCCGAGGAAACTCGGCAGTCGACGCCATAGGCCTGAGCATAAGGAGCTGGGAGCGGGGGGCGCAATGGTTTCTTCCTTTGCAACACGGGATCCCTCTGCGTGCGGGCAAAGATTCACCGCGCGGTCTTTGGCGGGGACGCCGCCGCGTCCCCGAGCGGAAGCCTCGCCAGGCGCAGGGCGTTGGCGATCACCGACACCGAGCTGAGGCTCATGGCGACGCTGGCGAAAACGGGGTTCAGACTCAGGCCGAAAAATGGGGCAAGCGCTCCGGCGGCCAGCGGGATGCCCAGCAGGTTGTAAACAAAGGCAAAGAAAAGGTTCTGCCGGATGTTTAGCAGAGTCGCCCGGCTGAGTTGGATGGCGCGCACGATGCCGTTCAAGTCCCCCTTGAGAAGGGTGATCCCGGCGCTCTCAATGGCCACGTCGGCGCCTGTGCCCATGGCGATTCCCACATCCGCCACCGCCAGCGCCGGCCCGTCGTTGATCCCGTCGCCCGCCATCGCGACGATGCGCCCCTGGGTTTTCAGGGCCCGAATCGCCAGGTGTTTTTCCTCAGGGGAAACTCCCGCTTGGACGCGATCAATTCCCAGCGCCCGGGCGACCGCATTTGCCGTCTGCGCGCGGTCGCCGGTCAACATCTGGACCGTGATTCCCAGAGCTTGCAGGGCTTGGATGGCCTCTTTTGCGCTCGTCTTGATCGGATCGCCGATGGCGATGAATCCGGCGGGCTGATGCTGGATGGCGACAAAAACGACGGTGTGGCCCGCTTGTTCGAGTGAGTCAGCCTGTGCCGCCAGCTCCGGGTTGAGCTCGGTGCCTTCGTTGAATATCCACTCGCGTTTTCCGACCCTGACTCCTTTCCCCTCGCAGACACCTTGGACCCCTGAGCCCGGCACCGCCTCAAAACCGGTGGCCGGTTTGAGAATGAATCCGGCCGCTCTGGCCTCGGCCGCGACCGCCGCCCCAAGCGGGTGTTCGCTGTGTTGCTCCACCGAGCCCGCCGCATAAAGCAGTTCGGCGGTGTCAAACCCGCTTGCGGGGGAGGGACTGCATGCGATGACGCGGGGCTTGCCCTCGGTCAGAGTGCCGGTTTTGTCGATGAGCAGGGTGTCGACCCGGTGCAGGGTCTCCAGGGATTGCGCGTCGCGGATCAGAACACCCGCCTGCGCGCCTCTCCCTACGCCCACCATCACCGCCATGGGCGTCGCCAATCCCAGCGCGCAGGGACATGCGATGATGACAACCGCCACCGCATGAAAAATCGCCGCTCCGAGGGACGGTTCTGCGCCGAGCCACAACCACAGGCCGAAGGTCAAGACGGCGCATCCGAGCACCACGGGGACGAACCAGCCCGCGACACGATCCGCCAACGCTTGGATCGGCGCCCGGGTTCGTTGGGCCGCCGCCACCATGTCCACCATCCGCGCGAGTACCGTTTCGGCGCCCACCCGGTCGGCCGTCATCACAAAACTTCCCAGGGTGTTCAGGCTCCCCCCAATCACCGGTGTGCCGGGCGATTTTTCCACCGGCTGCGATTCACCGGTGAGCATGGATTCGTCGACCGCCGAGCTCCCCGTTTCGACGGTGCCATCCACCGGAATCCGTT
>CAMARB010000230.1 GCA_945860355.1 Chthoniobacter flavus
CTTCGGGTGCGGAGCAACCCATCGACAACAAGCAGGAACAGAGCGCCAGGGCCTATTGACTCGCAGGACCTTCCACGCCAATTCCGGGCAGGGCCAAAGGCCCCGCGGCAGCGCCCTAGGCCTCCGCAGGCGTTTGCGGGAGCCCTGAATGCGCGGGCCAAGAGCGCAGAACGCAGATTGGCACGCCCTTTCAGGGCTCGCCCCTGAATTTACGAGCCTTCCCGGCGTTGCCCCGGGCTGGAATAGCTGGGCCCTTGGCCCGCAGACGGATCGAAAAGAGGCCTTAATTAAGTGCCATTCGGGACTGACTTTTTATCGAGAAAACCAGCGGCCGGTTTGCTTGATCCCGATATATTTTCAGGCCCAGGCGTCTGTTGATCTCGGTGTGGCCCTGGAGGCCGCCGCCTTCAAATGACACCTCGATGTTTCTGCGGTCAAAGCTGTCAAAACGGAAGTCGGGTGGTGTGCAGTTTGGCAATGGCGGGGTTTCGTTTGGTTTGCCATGTAACACAAAGAACCATAGCCGGTTACTGCTGACGCCCCGCCAATAATTCCGCCTTGTTGTGAAATAGCCCGGCAAGCCTCCGGAAAAAAACTCAAATTCGATGCAATCGAAGAAGCGATTCATTCGTCCCTCATTGTGTAAGCGCGATTCTTGAGGTCCGTCAGGCCGCAGAATGCGCTTCAACCAACCAGAAAATGATGAAAAAACAGCTGCTCCTGATCGCTGCCACAAGCGCACTCACCGCCTTCTCAGGAAGCCCCGCACAGGCGCAAACCTCTTCGCAACCCATTGGAAATGACCTTACTCCAATCTATACAGCGGTAGACACCCCGAAGGTTCTTAAAGGTTCATGGTATTCTAAGACCATCCGATGGAATGGGGAGTATCCGCGCGTCACGTGGAGTGAAGCGTTAGTCCACCTTAAGGGTGACATCCTTGATGATAGCCTTAAGTGAGCCCCCTGTGTGAAACTAGGCAGAATGGGGGGCTCACTTTGATCACTTCTTTGTCTATAAACAAATCGCCTGTAAGGATTTGTTATCAAACCAAAAGCGGTGCGGGGTGATTGTGTTTATCCCTAACTCCGAAATTCCGCAGAAAGATCATTTTCGCGCGGAGACGCGGAGGCCGTGGACAGCTTTTTTGAAATGACGGAACACCAGGGCGCTGCCCTTCCGTCATTTCAATCATTCCGCTGGAACTTCGGTTTTCACGTTTATCGGTGTGCCCGGTTCCGCGCCGCTCCGGCCGCTGCGCAAGCCCACGTTTCTCCCACTCTTCGACGACCGGTGTGGCCGAATAATGGCGATCGCCCTGGCGCCGGTTGATCTCGGGGTCGCCTTGGAGGACGCGCGCCTTGTATGCCGCCTCCGCGTGATAATAATCGCCCTCTGGATCCCCGGCTTTGGCGGGGTGTCTGGCGGCATCTGATAAGCGGTGTCCGGGGACGGGCTTTCTACTCAGAACACCGCGCCTGAAAACCAGAGGCCGGATCGTTTCGTGTGACCGACATTTTGTCTGTCCCGAATGGCGACTTAATGGCGACTTCGTCCCTTGTGGCGATTTCCCGGCATCGGGTTTAGCGGGAGAGGGCGGTTTCCTCGGGCGTCGCCATCTTGGGCCGGGCCGCTTTGAGTGGGAAAACCCAGCGGTGATAGAGGAAAAACTTCAGCCCGCTCAGGAAGAACTGCGTGGCCACGATGTCCAAGTCGATGCTTCTGCCCAGGGGACTAAAACTCATCTGGGCGTTGAACTGCTTGAAGAGGGTCAGGGCCGTCGAGGAGAGCGCCCACATGAACGCCACCGCCGCCACGTATCGGGCCAGGGCGTCCCGGCGCCGGGCGTCGGTGCGGAAGTTGATGAAATAATTCCAGGCAAAGAAAAACGTGGTGCTCACCGCCAAGCTGCACGCCGACACGGCCCACACGGGCAGCTCCGTGTTCTGGCGCAGATACTTGAAGGGGGTGGCGATCAGCAGGTAGTTGAGCCCCGCCCCCGCCAGAAACCAAAAAATCCGGGACCGCAGCGCTTGGCGGGTCTCGACGGGGTTGGGTTCGTTCTTCATCGAGACCTGATAGGCGATCCCCCGGGGCTTGCCAACCCCGCACTCCTGCACGCTGGGGGCGGCGCCGGATTCCCAATCCGCATTCGGCGCTGGAACTCCCGGGGCCGGATCCCGATATAGACGGGTTTATTTTCCTCATGCCCGCCCCTTGCCGAGTCGCCATCACCGCCGCCGGGATTCTCAGCCCGCTCGGGCCCGGGCTGTCGGCGACCCGGGAAGCACTTCTGGAGGGGCGCGACGCGGTGTCCCCAGTGGACCGGTTTGATGTGAGCCTGACCCGGGCCAAGACCGCCGGCCAGATCCCGGACGCCTGGCTGGACCCGGATCCGCGCACCCGGCTGCATCGGGCCAGCCTCATGCTCATGGCCGCCACCCGGGAACTTCGGGCCGGGGATCCCGGGTTTGAGCCGGAGCTTTGGGTGATTGGCACCACCAGCGGGGGCATGAGTTTCGGCGAGGCTTTTTACCGGGCGCTCCATGACCGGCCGGCGCGCCGGGCCCGGTGGCTGGCCAATTATCTCCCCCAAAAACCCGTGCTCGACGCCCAGGCGGTCTGGGGATCCGGCGCGCCCTCCCAAATCATTGCCAACGCCTGCGCCTCCGGCACCAACGCCGTGGGCCACGCCTTTTCCCTCATCCGCGCTGGCAAACAACGCCGGGTGCTCTGCGGCGGGTACGACGCGCTCTCCGAGCTGGTGTTCGTCGGATTCGACGCCCTCCAGGCGTCCACGCCGGACAAAATCCGGCCGTTTGACCGGGACCGAACCGGCCTGGTGCTCGGCGAAGGCGCCGCCGTGATGGCCCTGGAGGAACTCGGGTCCGCGCGAGAACGCGGCGCGCCGATCCTGGGTGAGATCACGGGCTACGGTCTTTCTACGGACAACCATCATCTTACCCAGCCGCATCCTTCGGGGATCGGCCCGTTGCGCGCCATGGAGCGGGCGTTGGCCTCGGCGGGACGCGCGCCCGGGGAGATGGATTACATCAATGCGCACGGCACCGCCACGGCGTTCAATGACGCCACGGAAGGCGCCGCGATCGCCCAGCTTTTTGGTCCGGGCGGTGTGCCGGTGAGTTCCACCAAATCCATGATGGGTCACACCCTGGGCGCGGCGGGCGCTATCGAGGCGGTGGTGTGTCTGCTGGCGTTGCGGCATCAGTTCCTGCCCGCCAACCTCCACTATTCCCAGGCGGATCCGGCCTGGGACCTCGACATCGTGGCCAACCACACCCGGCCCTCCCGGGTGGATCGAATCCTCTCCAACTCCTTCGGGTTCGGCGGCACCAACGCCTCTCTTGTCATGGAAAAAGCCCGCTGACTCATGAACGCGCTCGGCCACTCTCATATCGCAGGCATGGGCTGGGTGACCCCGCTGGGCGCCGGCCTCGAACCCGTCTGGGAACGCTGGATGCGCGGCGACCGTCCCGAGCCGAAGCCCGTGACGCTCCCGGGGGCCGCGCGGTCCCACGCGTTCCTGCCGGTCCCGGCGCAATGCGTGGATTTTCTCGGGCGCACCCCGCGGCTGAGGCGCTCGAGCGCGATCAGTTATTACGCCGTGGCGGCGGGTCTGGCGGCGTTGGAAAACGCCGGGCTGACCATCACACCGGAGATGGCGGCGCGCACGGCGGTGGTTTTTGCGACGAGCGACGGCGGGGTGCAGTACACGCGCCGGTTTTACGATCAGATTGCGCGGCAGGGGGCGAACGGGGCGAGTCCGCTGCTTTTTCCCGAGACGGTTTACAACGCGCCGGCCAGCCATCTGGCGTCGCAACTGGGGTTGGACGGCGCCAGCTACACGCTGGTGGGCGATGGTTCGGTGGGCGTGGCCGCGCTCCATTTCGCCGGGCAACTCCTCGACACGCTCGACATCGACCACTGCCTGGTTGTCGGCGCCGAGGAATCCGACTGGATCATCTGCGAGGCTTACCAGGACTGGCGTCTGGCCCGGACTCCGTTTGCGGAGGGGGCCGCCGCGGTGCTGCTCGGCCGGTCCGGTCCGTGGCGGCTGAGCACCCATCCCGGGATCCCGTTTTTCCGGCGCAGGGAAGTGCCCGCAGCGCTGGAGCGGGTGTGCGCGGAGCTGGCCACGGGCGGTCCGGCGCAATGGGCGGTGTGTTCGGCGAGCCAGCCGTTTATGGAAACGGCCGAGCGCGCGGCATTGCGGCGGTATTATCCGGAAGCGGCCGAGTTGCACCCGAAACGGGTTTTGGGGGAGGCGCCCGGGGCGTCCGCCCTGATCCAGGTGGTGGCGGCCGCGCTGGCGGTGCAAAAGGGCGGGGCGACCCGCGCGGTGGCGCCCGTGGTGGGGTTCAACCAGCAAACCGGCGGCGCGGTGGTGGAATTGGCCTGAGCCCCGGGAGGACAGGGTCCCTCTCACGCGAGGGCGTAAATGTGTGGGATGCGGCAGCCCCACCGGGGCGAAATAGAGGAGCCCCGGGCAGCGCCCGGGGACGTGGGGCCACCCAATGCGTTGAGCCCTGAAAGGGCGCCCCAAACCGCGGCACACGCGATGAAGCGCCCCTTCAGGGCTTTGCTCGTTTTTTAAACGCGTTCACCCCGGGCGGTGCCCGGGGCTCCCATAAAGTCCGCCCCGTTGGGGCTGGGGGAGATGACGTGGCCGGGGGAGATGACGTGGCCGGGGGCGATGACGGGGCCGGGGGCGATGACGGGGATGACCGGGATGACGGGGTGAGAGCCCCGAAGGGGCGAAATAGAGGAGCCCCGGGCAGCGCCCGGGGACG
This sequence comes from Chthoniobacter flavus, assembly GCA_945860355.1. GTDB lineage: Bacteria > Verrucomicrobiota > Verrucomicrobiia > Chthoniobacterales > Chthoniobacteraceae > CAIURC01. The sequence goes on from CAMARB010000230.1 coordinate 4,812, forward strand.
TGGGGCCACCCAATGCGTTGAGCCCTGAAAGGGCGTCCCAAACCGCGGCACACGCGATGAAGCGCCCCTTCAGCGGAGCTCACCGGCAGGCCGGACTCTGTAAGTGGGAAGTTGGCAAAAAACGCGCCCCGTTGCAGCATGGTTGCGATGCCCGGCGGACAGTTAAAAACCCGTTCGCCCAGTGGTGATGCATAACGCATCCCGTCCTTC
>CAMARB010000231.1 GCA_945860355.1 Chthoniobacter flavus
GACCTCGCCGCACTCAACAAGAAGCTGGGGGGCGACGTCCTAGCACTCGCCAACTCGGATTCCGCAGCCTGGCTGGAGCTGGTTGAAAAACCCCTCGGCATTCCTCTCAGCGCGGTCTCGGAAACCGGCCCCGCCCCGGCGCCCCTCGCAGTCCACCGACGCGGGAGCCCGCACAATCCCGGCGATCCCGTCACGGCCGCCTTTCCGGCAGTCCTCTCGGGGGCTTCCGCGCCGGTCCCGGCGGAAGTGGTCCCGATTGGCAAAAAGTCCTCCGGCCGACGGCTCGCGCTGGCGCAATGGATGGTGCGCCCGGAGAACCCGCTCGTGAGCCGGGTGCTGGTCAACCGCCTCTGGCAACATCACTTCGGGCGTGGGCTTGTCCCCAGCTCCAACGAATTTGGGCGCCTGGGCGACACGCCCTCCCACCCGGAACTCCTGGATTATCTGGCCCGGGCTTTTGTTGAGAAGGGCTGGAGCATCAAGGGGATGCACCGGCTACTGATGAACTCCGAGGCCTATCAGATGAGCTCCCTGAGCAATCCCGCTGCGCTGGCCAAGGACCCGGAAAACCGCCTCCTCTGGCGGTTCCCCATGCGGCGGCTCACCGCGGAGGAATTGAGGGACTCCATCCTGAGCGTTTCGGGCACGCTCAAGCCCGACCGCTTCGGTCCGCCGGTCTATCCGCCGTTGCCCGCCGCCGTGCTGGAGACCCAGTCAGTTCCCGGGCGGGGCTGGCCCAAACAAACCTCCGAGGAAACCGCTCGGCGCAGCGTGTATGTGCACGTCAAACGCAGCCTCTCCGTGCCGCTGCTTTCCAACCACGACCAGGCCGCCACAGACTCGCCGTGTGCCGTGCGTTTCACCAGCACCGTCCCCACCCAGGCGCTTGGAATGCTCAACTCCGAGTTCCTGGAGGAACAAGCCGGGCATTTCGCGAGCCGCCTCCGGCGCGAAGCCGGCGACGAACCCGCCGCCCAAATCCGGCGCGGGCTGCGGCTTGCGCTCCAACGCGAGCCCTCCAAGGAAGAAGTCGCCCTGTGCCTGAACACGCTGAGCAAGTTCCAGAACGAACTCCAGCTGCCCAAGGAGAGCGCCCTCCAACGGGTGGCGCTCATGATTCTCAACCTCAACGAGTTTCTCTACCTCGACTAACCCATCCCACGCTTCCCATGAAAACCCCTCCCAACTTCTGCGGCAACCTGCGCCGCCGCGAGTTTCTCACCACGGTCGGCGGCGGCTTCACCCACATGGCCCTGTGCGGGTTGCTGGCAAAAGAAGGTTTCTTCAACACCCCGAGCCTCGCCGCCTCCACCCCGCCCACCTCAGCGCTCAAACTGCCGGGGAAAGCCAAGAGCGTGATCTTCCTCTTCATGTATGGCGGCCCCAGCCACATCGACACGTTTGATTACAAACCGGCCATGGTCGGCATGGACGGCAAAACCATCCAGATCCAAACCAAAGGCCGGGGCGGCTCGAAAAACGAGGGGCGCATCGTGGAGCCCAAGTGGAAGTTCAAACAACACGGCCAGTGCGGAAAATGGGTCTCCGACCTCTTCCCCCATCTCGCCCAGTGCGTGGACGACCTCGCGTTTATTCACAGCATGACGGCCGACTCGCCCATCCACGGCTCGGCGATGCTCAAGATGAACACCGGCTCCATCCTCAGCGGAAAACCCTCCCTGGGTTCCTGGATCAACTACGGCATGGGCACCGTGAACCAAAACCTGCCCGGTTACGTGGTGATGCTCGATAAAACCGGCGGCCCGATCTCCGGGGCGAAAAACTGGTCCTCAGGGTTCATGCCCGCCTCGTATCAAGGCACCGTGTTCCGGGCCAAAGGCGCGCCGATCCTGGATCTCAGTCCGCGCGAGGGCGTCAGCTCGGAACAACAGCGTCTCCTGCTCAACTCGCTCAACGAACTCAACCGCTCGCATCTGGCGACCCGCGCCGACAACTCGAACCTCTCGGCCCGGATCGAGAGTTATGAGCTGGCTTATCGGATGCAGGCTTCAGCCCCGGAAGCCATCGACTTGGAAAAGGAGTCGCAGCAAACCCGGGAACTCTACGGACTCGACAACCCGCGCACGGAGGATTTCGGGCGCAAATGCCTGCTCGCGCGGCGCCTCGTCGAAAAGGGGGTGCGCTTCATCCAACTCTACTCCGGCGGCGCCCACAACGACGACAACTGGGACGCGCACGGGGACCTCGTGAAAAACCACGAGTTCCATGCCGGCAACACCGACAAACCCATCGCCGGGCTGCTCAAAGACCTCAAACAACGCGGGCTGCTCGATGAAACGCTCGTGGTGTGGGGAGGCGAATTCGGCCGTCAACCCACCGCGGAATACGCCGCGGGCACGGGCCGAGACCATAACTCCGCGGGCTTCACGATGTGGATGGCCGGCGGCGGCATCAAAGGCGGGGTGAGTTTCGGCGCCACCGACGAACTCGGCAACCGCGCCGTCACCGACCGCTGCGAGGTCAAAGAGCTCCACGCCACCATTCTCCACCAGCTGGGGATCGACCCAAACCACCTCTCCTTTTTCTACGGAGGCCTCGACCAGAAACTCGTGGGTGTCGAGGGCGCAGACCCCATCCGCGCCCTCATCGCCTGACCCCGCCCCCCCTTCCGCCCACAAACCCGTCCCGCTCCATGAAAACCCGCACCGCATTCCCCGGCCTTTTGATCGCCTCCCTGCTCGGCCTGAGCCTGCCCACACTCCGCGCCGCCACGGAGCAAAAAGGCGCGCCCCAACGGCTGCTCGTCGCCAGCGCCGGAGGCAAAATTGCCATCGTGTCCCCCGACGGCGCCATTGAGCGCGAGATGAAAGTGCCCGGTCTGCACGACCTCTCCCTCCTGCCCAATGGCAACCTGCTCACCCAGAGCGGCTGGACCAAAACCATCGAATTGGATCCCTCCGGAAAAACCGTCTGGGAATACGACTCCGCCAAATCCAACGGCAGCGCAGGCGTCCCGCTGGAAGTCCACTCCGTGTTCCGGCTCGCCAATGGCAACACCATGATCGCCGAGTCCGGTCCGGCCCGCCTCATCGAGGTCGACCGCGAGGGCAAACTCCAGCACGTCATCAAACTCAAAGTCGACCGCCCCAACAAACACAGCGACACCCGCCTAGTCCGGCCCACTCCCGCCGGGACCTACGTGGTCGCGCACGAGATGGACGGAAAAGTCCGCGAATACGACCGGGACGGCAAGATTGTCTGGGAATACGCGGTGCCGCTCTTTGGGAAAAAACCCGCGGGCGGCCACGGCCCGGAGGGCTTCGGCAACCAGCTCTTCAGCGTCGTCCGCCTTGAGAACGGCAACACCCTCATCGGCACCGGAAACGGCCACAGCGTCCTGGAGGTCAACCCGCAGGGCGAGATTGTGTGGAAAGTGGAACAAAACGACCTGCCCGGGATCACCCTCGCCTGGGTGACCCGGGTCGAGCGCCTGCCCAACGGCAACACCCGCTTCGGCAACTGCCACGCCGGACCCGGCATGCCCCTGAGCATCGAGGTGGATCCGGCCAAGAACGTCGTCTGGTCCTACTCCGATTTCGAGCGGTTCGGCAACGCCACCGTCGCCGTCGACGTCCTCCCGGCCGCACGTTAATCCCCCGCTCTTTAAAAAATGTCCGCTCCTTCTTTCTCGCTCCAAAACCGTGTGGCCTTCGTCACCGGCAGCACCACCGGCCTCGGCAAAGCGCTCGCCCTGGCACTCGGAAAAGCCGGCGCCAAGGTCGCCATGAACTACCACAACAGCCGTCCCCGGGCGGAGGCCGCCTTCGCGCTGCTCCAGGAGGCCGGGGTCGTTTCCCAGCTGGTCCGGGGCGATGTCACCGACGAGGCGGAAATCGGCCGGATGATGGCCGAGGTCGCCGCGGGGCTGGGCCCGGTGGACATCCTCGTGCTCAACGCCACCTGCGCGCAGCCCCAGAAACCCATCGAGGAATACGACTGGGCGTTTTGCCAGAGCATGCTCGACTTCTTCGTGAAGAGCCCCTTCCTCATGACCCAAGCCTGCCTGCCCCACATGAAAGCCCAGCGCTGGGGACGCATCATCAACATAGGCTCCGAGGTGGTCGCCCGGGGCGTCTCGCGCTTCACCGCGTATGTCGCCGCCAAGGGCGCGCAGAACGGTTTCCACCGCAGCCTCGCCACGGAGCTGGCTCCCGACGGGATCACCGTCAACATGATCTCGCCCGGCTGGATTCCGGTGGAGCGCCACGACAACGACTCCCAGCAGATGAAAGACGATTACCAGCGCCTCATTCCCATGGGCCACTTCGGAGTGCCAGCGGATCTCGGGGGGGCCGCGGTCTTTCTCGCCAGCGAAGCCGCCTCTTTTGTCACGGGCCAAAATCTTCACATCAACGGTGGCATTACGACCCAATAGCCGCGTACCCTTTCGCCCATCCCAAGCCTCGACAGCGGCCCCCGCGGCCCTCGTCACACCCCTGGACTCCCCTCCCTATGAAGATCCCCCGCCACTCCCTCGCCTGCTGGGCCGCGCTCGCCGCGTTGTCCCTGGGCGGCTGCAAAAAGAACGCGACCGACTCGACGCAAACCGCTCCCGGGGAGGGAAAACCCCGGCACATCGCCTTTGTCACCAACGGCGTGGCCTCGTTCTGGAACATCGCCGCCGCCGGCGCCAAAGCCGCCGGAGAGGAACTCGGCGTCAAAACCCAGACGTTGATGCCCTCCGAAGGCATCAGCGACCAGAAACGGATCGTCGAAGACCTGCTCACCCGGGGAGTGCACGGCATTGCGATCAGCCCGATGGATTCCGCAAACCAAACCGAGCTGCTCAACACGGCGGCGCGCCGGACCAAACTCATCACGCACGACTCGGACGCACCGGACAGCGACCGCCTGCTCTACGTGGGCATGGACAATTACAAGGCGGGACGGATGTGCGGCGAAATGATCCGCGAAGCCCTGCCCAACGGGGGCAGCGTCATGCTTTTTGTCGGACGCCTTGAACAGGAAAACGCCCGGCTGCGCCGGCAAGGC
>CAMARB010000232.1 GCA_945860355.1 Chthoniobacter flavus
ATCCCCTCCAAATATGCCGCGTGTTGACGGTCAATCCGGTACTGCCCGGGCTGTCGCTGCTGCGGGCTGCAGTCGTTGAGAACCTCCTGGAACTCATCCAGAAGATCCGCGTTGAACACCGCCAGCTTGCCGCTTTTCAGCCGAACCGAATTTCGGCCCGATTGCAGCAAACGCTGAATTTCGGCCGCTGAAAAACGTTCACCAGAAGCCGAGCCCATCTCCACCTGAAGCTCAAACCAGTTCTCACCCGAGCTCCGGATCTCCAGACGCGGTGTGATCCTCTGCACGTCCCGGGTGACATGCTCGAAACGGGCCCCGATTTCCACCGTCCACTCCTGCTCGAGACGCGGCAGTTCGCGGGCGAAAAACTGCAAAATCACAGGCTCCCCCTTGAGCACCATCTGCCCCTTGGCATCCGGCCGGGAAAACCCGCAGGCCACCAAACGGCCAAGGGCGGCCTCGTGCTCCGCGTCCCCGGCCTGGTATCCGGCTCCGCCCACGCTGGTTCTCCGGTCGCCCCGGCGGCACTCCAGGCTCGCCACAAGATGGTTTAGTGAGCCCTCAAGCTTCAGGAAAAACTCCGCCTTCCCGCGACGCTCCGAGCTCCCCGCCCCGCCTCCTGCGGATGCGGCACTCTCAAGCCCGGTTCGGACGAGGGCGGAATCCAGAGTCAGATACGCCCCCAACGCGGGCACCTCCGTTGCCAGAAAACGATCCGCCGCCTCGGCTGGGATCCGGATTTCACGGAGTAAAAGTTCCCGATAAGCCGCAGGCAGACCGAACGCAACCGGCCGCAGGACTGCCCCTTGCCAGGCCCAAACTCCTGAGGCGGCTTCCAGCAAACGAGTGGAGTCCGGCAGCACCGTCCTCAAACGCAGTCCGCCGTCCGCGCCGCGCTCCCCTTGTAAAACCGGGCGAAGCATCCGATCCGTCCCGAGGATCTGGAGGGGTTCATTTTTGCCCAGGGTCACCCGGGGATGCCCTGCCAGATGCCCCAGGAGCTGGGCGACACTCTCTCGATCCAACACAGCCATTCCCGGCAACGTTCGCCGCCCTTGGCCGGGTGCGGGTTCATCGGCCCCGGCCACGCGGCACCAGGCCTCAACGCAGCGCAGGTCCACCTCGCCGCACTCGTATTGCCTGGAGCAATCCAGGGCGCTGAGCAGCATCCGTTTGCCCGCCAGTTGAACCTCCGCTCCCACAGTCACCGCGTTTTTTTCCCAGCCGGAGCCCAGATTTGGGGCCAGGATAAAAAAGACCTCCAAGACAGCGTCCTTTCCGGCGCCCGCGGCGGCCAGAAAGGGAAGTGAGAGCGGCTTGTCTTGGTTTTTAGGGGGGAGCGGGACGCCGCTCGCCGACACTGGAGTGGGCGCCTGCGCCGGCGCTGCGCTGGGCTTCATCACCTCAAGCCCCACCGCAAGCGAATGCTCACAGATCCTGCCGTGTTGCCGGGACTCCCGGCACGTGCAGAGGTTTTCAATGTTCGTCTTGGAGAGAATCTTGAGCCCCGATTTCAACTCCGAGTCCCCCTGCCGGACGCGGCCCTGGAGCAGGGGCGGCGTGTAAGACGCGCCCGAGACGCGCCCCGCGGAATGCAGACTGCGCGCCAGTTTGAGCGCTTGCCAGCCGCCAGCGTCCCCTAGAAGTCTCTCGGTTAACTCAATCATAGCCTTCGCGCCATTGTTCGGTCTTTCGCATCGGAAGGTCCATGCGTTTTGCCCCGCGCGCACCGAGTATTCTGCGAGCGCCGCGATGCGCATCCCTGCTCAGGCATCTTGGTTCTGGTCAGCGAGCCGTTGGGGCATACACTGCGCGCCCATGAAAATAGTCGCAGTCGCGAACCAGAAAGGCGGAGTTGGCAAAACAACCACATCCGTCAATCTTGCCGCCTGTTTGGCGGCCCGAGGCAAGCGCGTCCTGCTGATCGATCTCGACCCCCAGGCCAACGCAACCAGCGGACTGGGAGTGCCTCCGATGGAAGGCCAGAGCATCTACGGCCCTCTTCTCGGCCACGAACCTTTGGCGGACAAAGTTCTCCCCACCCGCTGGGAGAATCTCTTTCTGATCCCGGGAGACTTGGAGTTGGCGGGCTCCGAGGTGGAAGTGGCCCGATCCGAGGGGCACCTCACCCGGCTGCGGACCGCCATGGAGCCATTACGAGCGGATCACCCCTTTGACTACGTGCTGCTCGATTGCCCCCCTTCCCTGGGCATTCTCATGACCAACGCGTTGGCCGCAGCCGACGAATTGCTCATTCCAATCCAGTGCGAGTATTACGCATTGGAGGGGCTCAGCAAAATCGATCATGTGGTGGCCCAAATCCGGGAGTGCGGCGCCAATCCCGCCCTCGAAATCGGGGGAATCGTCATGACCATGTTCATGCGGAACAACCTGGCCCAACAGGTCATCCACGAGGTCCAGGAGCACTTCGGCCAACTCCTTTACAAGACGGTGATCCCCCGCAGTGTGCGCCTCGCCGAAGCCCCCAGCCACGGGAAGCCCATCATCGAGTATGAGCCGACCGGACTCGGCTCCACTGCCTACAAGGCGCTGGCTGACGAATTCCTGGCCCGGCATTGACCTGCGTGGATCGGGTCAGAGGCGTGTTCACGCCGTGAATTGGCCCATCCCTTTCGCTCACTCCGTGGCTCCCATTCTGATTCCGGAGTCAGATCGCAAAAAAACGAAGAAATTGTTTGCTCAAGGAAAACTCCCTTACTAGATTCCGCGCCTCCTCAAGGAGCCTTAGCTCAATCGGTTAGAGCGCTGCCCTGTCACGGCAGAGGTTGCGGGTTCGAGTCCCGTAGGCTCCGCTTCTTAAAGACGTCTTCATGTCTTTCATTTGGGCGTTTTGATGGCGCTGCGTGGAGCCGTGCGGGATGGAAGGCTGACGAGTTTTTTCTCTGGGCGCATGCCGGGGGCTCGTGTTTGTAATCCACCCAATATGGCCGCTCCACTGCGCACGCTCAGCAACAACTACGGCGATTGCACACTCATTCGCGCGGAACCGGAGAACCCCAGAACTCCGTTCGTCGTCGCCCAACTGGGCGCCGATCCGATGGATCCAACATTCCGGCAAGCCGTTTTTTTTCTGTAGAAACACGGGCGTTGGATTGAGGAGTCCGTGAACGCCTGCCGCCCTGACGCGGAGCGTTTCCAAATCATCTTTGACAACCTCGATGACGTGATGCGCGTGCTCGGCGCACTGACCGGAAAACCTGAGATTGAACGCCATGAGGTGTCGTTAGAGGCCCTGCACGGCTACGTCGAGCGGCTCAAAACCTCCACCACGGAGGAGATCGTGCGCGGCTTTCTGACCCGCTACCGTGCGACTAACGAGTAACCCGGGTCGGCAGCCGGAATCGGAACCGTCGGGGTTTTCGGCAGACCAACGAGACAACGATCGGCCCAAAGCCGCCCCGCGGTGCTTCAGCCGCCGACAAAGGCGCATCCCAAATCCGGACTGGCCGAGTCCGCGGGAGCGATCGCTCTCTCTGCGCACCGTGCCGCGGGCAGGTGAGGGTTCAGATCCGGAACATACTCGGGCACCAGCTGACGCAACAGCAGCTTGAGGCTCGCACCGTCGGAACCAGACAACGCGGCTGCCAACGTTTGCAGGTGCGCCTTCATCTCGCCGAGGGTCGAAGGTTCACACACCAAGCGCATGATTTTCGTTTCAGAGGTGGGCGCTACGTTTTCGCCGCAGTGGCTGAGCTCCTCATAAAGCTTCTCGCCGGGGCGCAACCCAGTGAACAGGACCTCAATGTCGATATCGGGACGCAGGCCGCTGAGTTCAATCATCTGTCGGGCCAAGTCCACGATCCTCACGGGTTTTCCCATATCGAGAACGAAGATTTCCCCCCCCTCGGCCAGCACGGCGCTCTGCAGCACGAGGCTGACGGCCTCGGGGATCGTCATGAAATACCGGGTCACCTCCGGGTGCGTCACCTTGACGGGGCCTCCCGCCGCAATCTGGCGGGAAAAAATCGGCACCACGCTCCCGGAGGAACCCAGAACGTTCCCAAAACGCACCGCCAGAAACTTTGTGCGCCCCCCGCCGCCCGCCTGCATAGACTGCACAAAACGCTCCGCCATTCGCTTGGTGGCCCCCATGACATTGGTGGGATTGATGGCCTTGTCCGTCGACACCAGAACAAACCGATCCGCGTGATACCGCGCCGCGAGTTCGGCCACCTGGGCCGTGCCGAAGATATTGTTCCGAATGGCCTCGCCGGGCTGGAGTTCCATCATCGGCACGTGCTTGTGAGCGGCGGCATGGAAAACCAGATCCGGACGCAGCTCCGAAAAGATGGCTTCCATCCGCGGGCGATCGAGGATGTCGGCCACCATGGGCACGATACGAAGCTGCTGCTGCCGCTCCTTGATCTCCTGTTCAATGGGAAAAAGTGCCGCTTCTGAGCGCTCCAGGAGAATGAGAAGCTCGGGGTCAAAAGAGGCCACCTGACGGCAGAGCTCGCTCCCGATGCTCCCTCCCGCTCCGGTGATCAAAACCTTTCTGCCCGAAACCATTTTGCGAACATTGCCCTGATCCAGTCGCACGGTCTCCCGACCCAGAAGATCCTCGATTTGGAGGTTCCTCAGATGCGTGACGCTCACCGCCCCCGTGGCCAGTTGGCGCACCGAGGGAATGGTGCGGAACGGGACCTGCGCCTTCTGTAGGACGCTGGCAATCGCTCGGAGCCGACACGCGGGCGCGGAAGGCCACGCCACGATCACCTCATCGAGTTTCCTACTCAGGCGCTCCTCCAGAAGATCCTCCGGACGCCCCCAAACCGGTATCCCATGAACCCGGGAACCGACCCTTCGGAAGTCGTCAAAAAACGCAACGGGCTGCAGTCCCATCCACCCCTTTCCCAGGAGTTCCCGCACCAGAAGCGCCCCGGTTTCGCCCGCACCGATGACTCCAACGCGACGGCTCCGGCGGCCCCCTCCCGGCTTGGGC
>CAMARB010000233.1 GCA_945860355.1 Chthoniobacter flavus
GCCAACTGGCCAACTCACCGCGTCCAAGAGCTGACACCCCTCGCGTGGCAGGCGGCCAAGGCGAGTGCCGCGGCCTAACCACAAGCCGGCATCCACTCCGAGCACCGCTGAGTCAACAACTCGGTGAATGGGTTGCCCGGATGCTTACGATCGACTGGGGACAATCAGCAACCGCATTGTTCCCAACCAAGACTGATTCGATAGCAAGTGAATCGTAAGCGTCCCGCCAAGCGCTTTTATCCAAGAAAGGCGTGGAGGTCGGAGCCTGTGGGGCTATGAAGTGAACCAATGCAGCGGGAGCTGGAAGGGGGAGCTGGAAGGGGACAGACAAACTGCGGAGCTCCGCGATGTGCCTCATGCGTCAGGCAATTTAGAATCAAAAGCAGACGACACTGACAGGCCTATGTTTCACCAAATTCACCATCCCCCCCGATAAGGGGAGTGAACAAATGATCGAAACCCCGCCTCTCTACCGCGCGTAGCCCAGTAGAAATCCATTTCAATCCTGGACAGACCTTCGGGCGCAGTTGGAGAAAGGAATTTTTTATCGAACCACTTCCGATACTGGGTAGAAACAAAATCAGTGTTTTCGGAAAGTAATAGTTATAGAGCGGCACAAAGCTCCCCGCCTTCGTCGCAGACACTGAAACCAAACACCCCGCGGAAGCCAACAAGAATGACGAACCCGCGAGACAAAGAATACGACATCTATTTTCGTGCATGTAGAAATCCAGGACCTTAATCAGCCACGATAGCCATTCTAATCGGCGGACGCGCCTTCTCAGGCTCCGCAATATGAATTCTTCCGGAATCTGGGCTCCGTGCGAGTGGCATACAGTTTGCCTGTCCCCAGCGCCACTTGTCCCCAGAGCCACTAATAGAACCTTTGCCCCTATTGGCTTTCTATCAGGAAAAACGTAACAGTTAATAATTCACCGTGACGTTCAGCATAACAGAGCATCCGAGGGTTCTTATGACGTGCAGAACACTCTCCGGAAGCTCCTGATACTCAGAGTCTCCAAGCATTTCCAACCCGATGATCACGTCGATATCCGCCAACTTGATGGAATGCTCGGCAATCATCACACGGAGGCGTTCAGAATCAAAGGCTGGCCCAATGGGAATGTAGGCCCGAAGCCTGTCAGGATCCGGCCACCGTGCCCGCAGTTTTTGCCTCCGCAGTTCATCGACGGCCTCGTCGATCTCAATCCTCGGATCGATCAACTCGACCCCTGCGAACGCTCCCTTAAACGCGGCCACAACGGCGCGCGGCATATCGTCAATCCTCACGCCGAAATCACGTCTATTATCCTCTTTCATGCATCAGCCCCATCTAGGGCATTCGATGGAGCTTCATCTACTCGCCGCAGCGCCGCAGCGTAAGAGCACCGTCAGCTACCGAAAACACCCCTGCTGATTCCATCACGCGCCCGCGTAAAACGCCGCGATCTGGTCCACCACATACCGCTGCTGCGGCTCGGTGAGCTCGGGGAAAATCGGCAGCGCCAGGGTCTCCAAAGCCGCCCGTTCCGCCTCGGGGAACTGCCCCTTCTGGTATCCGAGATACTGGAAACACTCCTGCAGATGCAGCGGAAGCGGGTAATAAACCTCCGTCCCGACTCCGGCCTTCTGCAGGTGACTGCGAAGCGCCTCGCGCTGCGGGGCCCGGATGACGAACTGGTTGTAGATGTGGTGGTTGACCCGGCCGCTGTCGGCCCAGGGCTCCACCGGGAGGGTGAGTTTACCGACCAGCCCCGCCGCGGCAAAAGCCTCGCGATAAAAGGCCGCCCGGGCCCGGCGTCCGGCGCTCCAGCCGTCGAGATGCGGGAGTTTGACCTGCAACACCGCCGCCTGAAGGGCGTCGATCCGGAAATTGCCGCCGATCCACCGGTGATAATACCGGGGCTCCATGCCGTGATTGCGGAAGGCTTTGAGGCGGCTGGCGAACTCCGCGTCTTTGCACACCACCATGCCGGCGTCGCCGAATGCTCCGAGGTTTTTGGTGGGATAAAACGAGAACCACCCGGCCTCCCCCATGGCGCCCGCCCCGCCCAGAGGATGCTCGGCCCCGAGGGCTTGCGCGGCGTCCTCCAGCACCGGGACGCCGTGTTGGGCGGCGAGCTTGAGAATGGCCTCCATGTCCGCGCAGCAGCCGAAGAGATGAACGGGAACGATGGCTTTGGCGGCGGGGTATTTTTCCAAAGCGGCTTTCAGGGCCGGCACGGAGAGGTTGTAAGTGGCGGGATCGATGTCGACGAACACCGGGGTCGCGCCGACCCGGGCCACGCACCCGGCGGTGGCGAAAAATGTGTAGGGCGAGGTGATGACATGGTCGCCAGGGCCGATGCCCAGCGCCATGAGCAGCAGGACCTGGGCGTCGGTGCCCGAGGAGACGCCAACGGCGTGTTCGGCGCCGCAGTAGTCCGCAACCGCTTTTTCAAAGGCTTCCACCCGAGGTCCGAGGATGAGCCCCTGGGAATCCGCGACGGCCTCGATCTCGGCGAGGATCTGGGATTTGAGCGGCTGATACTGAAGACGGAGATCGAGGAGCGGGACCTGCATCGGGCTAAGATGCGTGAGCCTTTGGCGGAGCGTCCAGCGGCATTTGGGCATTTGGGGCGGCACGGGGATTGGCGGGCTGGGTCCTATGGGTCCTATGGGTCCTATGGGTCCTATGGGTCCTATGGGTCCTATGGGTCCTATGGGTCTCGCAGTGCGCGTCTGAGGGCAGCCGGGACAGCGAGAACCCGCTGCGCACAGAGCGCCATCCGGGAGAACCCTCCGGTTCGGGGTCGACATCGCGCCCCCGGGCCGATACCCACCCCGTGTTTGGCGGCTCTGAACCGATTCCATTTGTGATGCATCCGACTCAGGAACTTCTCGCGGGGCAACCCACCGGCAACGCCATCCTGGTGCTGTCGCTGGTGGCCACCGTGGGGCTGCTGCTGGCCATGGTGCGCATCCGGGGCATCGGCCTGGGCGTGGCCGGGGTGTTGTTTGCGGGAATCGGGTTCGGCCACTTCGGTTACGGCATTCCACACGAGGTGCTGGAGTTTGTGAGGGAATTCGGGCTGATCCTCTTTGTGTTCTCCATCGGGCTCCAGCTCGGCCCGGGGTTTTTCTCATCGCTCCGACAGGACGGCCTTCGGCTCAACGGCCTGGCGTTGGGGGTGATTTTTTCGGGTGCCGCCGTCACCCTCGCGGTGGCGTGGCTCTTCGGCACGGGATACCCGGCGGCGTTTGGGTTGTTCTGCGGAGCCAGCACCAACACCCCCGCGCTGGGCGCGGTCCAGCAGGCCCTGCCCATGGTGACCCAGGGCGATGGCGCGACGGTGGCGGCACTTGCGTACGCGGTGAGTTATCCGGGGGGCGTGGTGGGCATCATCGGCTCGCTGCTGCTCCTGCGCCGGGTTTTCCGGATCCATCTCCCGACCGAAGTCGCCCGGTTTGAGGCGGAGCACAGCAAAAAAAATGAGCCGCTCACCCGGCAAAGTTTCCTGGTGGAAAACCCCAACCTGCACGGAGTCTCTGTCGGATCGATCCCGGCCCGGAGCGAAACCGGAGTGGTGATTTCGCGAATCCAGCGGGCCGGGGAAACCGAGGTGCGGATGGCGACCGACGACACCCTCCTTTGCGTGGGCGACCGGCTCCTGGCCGTCGGCACCGCCCAGGGGCTTGCCCAGTTCCAGCGCGTTCTGGGCAGGGTGAGCGAGATTGATCTCATGCAGAGCCCGGGCGAGGTGGATTTCCGCCGGGTGGTGGTGACCCAGAGACGCGTGATCGGCCAGCCCATCGCCGCTCTGGAGGCCGGTTTGCTCCACGGGGTGACCCTCACCCGCGTCACACGCGCCGGGTTGGAAATGACGGCCCGCCCGGATCGCCACCTGCATTTCGGAGATGAAGTGCAGATCGTCGGCGCGCCGAAGGATCTGGACAGCGCCCTGGCGGTGCTCGGCAACTCAAGGCACGCGCTGCGGATGACGAGTTTCGTTCCCATCTTCATCGGGATCGCCCTCGGGGTGATGGCCGGGGCGTTTCCCCTGCAGGTGCCCGGCGTGCCGTTGCCGATCCGGCTGGGAATCGCCGGAGGCCCGCTGCTGCTGGCGATTTTGCTGAGCCGGCTGGGCCGAATCGGCCCCCTGATTTTGCACATGCCCCAGAGCGCCAACCTCGCCTTCCGGGAACTGGGGATCACGCTGTTTCTGGCCTGTGTGGGGCTCAAGGCGGGCCCGGCGTTCATCGAGACGGTGCTGACGGCCCAGGGCGCCCTCTGGCTCGGGGCCGGGGCGGTCATCACGCTGGTGCCGCTTTTGCTGGTGGGCGGCATCGGACGCGCGGTTTTGAAGCTCGATTTCCTCACCCTCTGCGGGCTGCTCTCGGGGAGCATGACCGACCCGCCGGCGCTGGCCTTTGCGACATCCCTCAGCAACTCCGAGGCGCCGTCGGTTTCCTACGCGGCGGTGTATCCCCTGGCGATGTTCGCCCGGATCTTTGTCGCCCAGGTGCTGGTGCTCACCCTGGGCGGCTGAGAACCGCGCCCCCCCTCACTCCTCACCCGCCTCATCCCTTCTTCAAGGCTGCGCGCTTGAGTTTTGGAAGGGGCGAGATGCACACGTTCAGCTCCCGGTTAGGCCGGTCGCTCCGCCCCAGCCCCGAAGGGGCCAAATAAGATAACCCGGGCAACGCCCGGGGGCGGCGGCAACCACCAACATCGAGCCCTGAATGGGCGCCCCAAATCGTGTGGCCAACGATAAATCGCCCCTTCAGCGGAGCTCACCGGCAGGCCGGACTCTGTAAGTGGGAAGTTGGCAAAAAAACGCGCCCCGTTGCAGCATGGCCGCGATGCCCGGCGGACAGTCAAAAACCCGTTCGCCCAGTGGTGATGCACAACGCATCCCGTCCTTC
>CAMARB010000234.1 GCA_945860355.1 Chthoniobacter flavus
CTTCGCAAGCTGCCGCGGCAACGGCCCATCAACTTGCGCATCGGTTCAAACATCGGGGTATTCCATCGCATTCCTCACCAACCCTTCTCACCCCCTTTCGTTGGCGGAAATTTTCCACGAAACACCTCCTTAACTAAGTGCCATTCGGGCCTGTCCCGAATGGCGCTAAGATAAGCTCACTTTGGGAGGTTTTGAGGTGGCGGTGTTTCGGTGGGGGAAAGTGGCACAGGCTTCCAGCCTGTGATCTGTGACAGTCACAGCCAGGAAGGCTGTGCCGCTTTGGGCTCCACCGGCGGCGTGAGCCTTTGCCAAGCCTCCATACTCGGAGATTTGCAGAGGACGGTATCGTCCCAAATGGTCCTCAAGTTAGCGCCATTCGGGCCTGTCCCCAGACAGCGGCCATCTTCGCGGCTTGTTGGTGTTTCGCGGGGCCCATCTGCTTTGGCGCGCAGAAAGGGTTCACGAGGAAAGCGCAGAGGGCTCATGAGTCACCTTTCTTCATGAGCCCGGCAATCCTTCGGGCTCTCCGGGGCTTCGAGTGAACGTCGGTGTTCGAGCTCCCCGATTCAGGAGGCGACGAGTTGAGGGATGATTCCGGAGCTGTCTCCGTGGCGTTCGGCATCCACACCAACTCCCCGGAGAAGAGTGAGCCAGAGGTTGCACAGCGGGGTGTGTTTTTCGACCACCAGATGATGCCCCATTTTCACCCCGGCGCCCCCGCCCGCGATCACCGTCGGGCAGTTTTCCAGCGTGTGGACGGTGCGCAGGTTGCTCCCGTAAGCGATGCAGGTGTGATCAAAAAGCGTGGAGCCGTCGGGTTCGCGGATGGATTTGAGCCGGTCGATCAGGCCGGCGAGCAGCTCGCTCTGGGTGCGGTCCCGGAGCTGGGAGACTTCCATGCGTTCGCCCGGGGCGTAGTGGCTCATGTCGTGCACGGCGACTTTTGCGCCGAGGCTTTTCACAAACTCCTCGGAGGGCTGACGGTAGGTGAACACGCGGGTGCTGTCGGTTTGGAACGCCGCCGCCATGAGATCATACATCAGTTTGACCTCCTCTTTGCCGCGCATCTTGGCCGGCGGCTCCTCGATAGGGGCCTTGGGCTTGGGAATTCCCAGCCATTGTTCGTCCTTGGCGATGCGGGTCTCAATTTCCCGGATACTCTGGAAATACTCGTTGAGTTTGTCGTTGTCGGATTTGGTGAGTCCGCGCTGGAGTTGTTTTGCGTCGGAGAGCACGGCGTCGAGAACACTGCGGTCCTGGGCGATGAGCGCCTGTCGCTCAGCTAGGGACATGGATTCCGGGGAGTAGAGCCGGTGAAAAAGCAGCGCCGGGGAATCCAGGCCGGCGACGGGTTTGCCGCCGGCATCCCACGCCAGCGAGAGCCCGGGTCCGTGGCCTTGATGGTGCCCCACGAGGTCCGGGTCGCCGCCGTTGAGCTGAATGGAAGCGAAGCGGGTGTCCTGGCTGATCGTGGCGGCGGCGACTTGGTCGGCGGAGATCGTGTTGTGGAAACTCTGGCCGGGTTCGGCAAAACGGTTGGCGCCCGTCAGCCAGAATGTGCTGCCCCAGTGGGCGTCTTGGGAGTATTTGTTGGTGAGCCCTTGGATGACTGTGATGTCTTTCTGATGCCGGCTCAGCGGGGCCAGGCCATCGGGAAGAATGTAGTCGGTTCCCACTCGTGTCGGATCTGGAAACCACGTCTCCTGCGTCACCCCGAAGCCCATGCCGAGGAAGATCATGCGCTTGGGCCGGGTAACGGCTTTTTCCGATGCAAACGTTCGGAACCCGATTGATTCCAGCGCGGGCAAAGCGATGAGGGAGCCGGCGGCGCGGAGGAAATGGCGGCGGGAGAGTTGGGTTTTCATGGGAGGCGGTGAGTGGGCGTCGGGCTACTTGGTGTGAAAGGTTTTGGTGTCCACCAGCGCGTGGATGAACTCGGCGATCTGGAAATCCTTTTTTGAGGCGCGCCCGAGGATTTCGTTGGCGAGATCTTCGTCGGAGAACCCGAACGGTCGCCCAAGGGCGAACTCAACCAGCGCCTCGGTGAATCCACGCGCGAACCTCTCGGGTTTCGCTGCGATCAGGTCGCGCAGCTCAAAATAATCGCGGAAGGCCGCGCCCTTATGGAAAGCGCCCGCAGGATTGATCAGCCGGTTTTTCGGGGGCACGTCCGGGCGCAGATCCTCGGTGCGCCATCTGCCGGCGGCGTCGAAGTTCTCCAAGCCAAACCCGATGGGATCGATTTTGCGGTGGCACTGGGCGCATTGCGGTTCCTCTTGATGGAGGGCGATGCGTTCGCGGGTGGTCAGAGGTTTGCCCGCGAGCCGGTTGAGCTGGGGGACGTTGGCCGGGGCCGGCGGGGGCGGATCATGCAGGAGTTTGCGCAGGACCCACGCGCCGCGTTCGACGGGGCTGGTCTGTTCGCCGTTGCTGCCCATGGCGAGGATTGCGGCCATGCCCAGAAGCCCACCCCGGGGCGAGCCTTCGGGGAGTTTGACCTCGCGGAACTCGTCCCCGACGACCCCCGGGATCTTGTAGTATTGGGCCAGCAGGCCGTTGATGAAGACCGAGTCGGATTTGAGGAGTTGGCTGAGGCTGGCGCGTTTTTTGAGCAGGGCTTGGAACGTCTCAAAAATCTCATCCTTGGAAGCGGCCTTGGTGGGCAGGTCGAAGTCGCGGTAGAGCCTCGTGTTGAACTGGAAGAAATCGAGCCGGGCGAGCCCCAGCCATTGGGCGACGAAGGATTTGGTGAAGCGCTCGCTGCGTTCGTCGGCCAGCAGGCGCTCGATTTGTTGGGTGAGAACCCCCGGTTTGCGGAGTTCACCGCGTTTGGCCAGCGCGATGAGTTCCTCGTCGGGCGGGCTGCTCCAGAGAAAGAAAGCGAGCCGGGTGGCCAGTTCAAGTTCGGTGAGTTGGCGGGGGCCGCCCTCTGCGGCGGGTTCCGCTAGGTACAGGAAGCTGGGGGACGCCAGGAGCAGGGAGAGGGGTTCCTTGAGGGCGTCGAGCGGTTTGGCGCCTTCCTTGGCGCCTTCCTTGGAGCGTGCCTCGTAGATTGCGACGAGTTTATCGAGGAACTCCGGGGCAATCTCGCGGCCGCGCAGGGTTTTGGTGGCGAATGTGTTGAGGAACTGGCGCGGATCAGTCTCCTTTTTTTCTAATCGTTCGAGCTGGCCGCGCACATCGCCCAGCACTTTGGCCGTTTGCGCGGGCTGAAAAGGGCCCTCCACCTCCACCCAGTCGATCCACACGGCGTATTCCGGCCCAATCCGCGTTTCCTGGAAGCCCTCGCGAAAGATGTCGCCGGCTGGGCCCTTCCCATCGGCGTTCCCCGAAACGGCTTTCTCCGAGAACTTGAACCGGCGCCCGCTGTCGGCGTCAACCGAGCAGGTAAACTCCAGGATCTGGGGTTTCTCCATGGTGCCCGTCACCTGGTGGGTACTGAGGACCTGGGTGGAAGGGTAGTCGGTGAGGAAATCCACAAAACGGCGTTCCACGGGACCGTCCGGGGGGGCTGCCACACAGGCCCGCACTTTGTATTCCCCCGCGGGCCAGTTCCTTGGAACGGGGAGGTGGACCGAGCGATGGTGGAGCTCTGCCACGCCCAGATAAGTGCCGGATTTGACTTTGGGCAGGGTGAGATAGTCGGCCGCCTGGGGCACGTAGGTGTCCCAACGCCCGTTCATCATGTTGGCGTCGATCGCGTCGGGAAAACCGAAGTCCTTCGGGGAGGGAGCGCCTGTCAGCTCGTCCCAGTGCAGGTAGAACTTCTCGTTTTTATGTTTCTCGCGAAGGTCAGCGGCGACTTTGGCGTTTTCAGGCAGGCGCGCTACGGCGTCCACCTGGCGGGTCCAACGGGTGTACCGCTTCCGAATGCTGACAAATTCCGCCACTTGGCGTTCCACCATGGGAATGGTCTCGGCTTCGGCCTCAAAGCGCGCTTTTTGCACCTGCGTCTGGGTGGCGGCCGCCTTGAAACTGAGGTCGAGCGCTTTTTTCCCGAGCTGCCGGTACAGCTGGAACTGGTCGGGCGACATAAACAGGGAGGAGCCCACCGTGTCGAACGTGTCGGAGCCGCCATCGGACGGGAGCGTGCCGACATCGAGGTGTACTCCCAGCAGCTCCTTGATGGAGTTCTGGTATTCGCGCCGGTTGAGGCGGCGCATCGTGATCTTGCCCCCCTGATCGGTGAGGGCTTTCCGGGCCGCCACCATCGTCTGGGAGAGTGCCTCCAAAAAATCGGCTTTGTGGCCCTTCTCAGGCTGTTTTGCGTCTTCGGGCGGCATTTCGCCCGAGTTGATGGAGAGCAAAACCTTGGACCAACGCTCGGCTTTCTCCAATGAATCCACCGAGAACGAAATGTTGTCCAAGCGGACCTTGCCCTTCTGTTTTTTCTCCCCGTGGCATTCCACGCAGTAGCTCTCAAAAAACGCCCGGTGTTTTTCCGGCATTTCCGACCGGGGTGCCCCCGGCTGCTCCGTCGCGTTGTGGGCCCGTGGGGCGGAGGCGGCGACAGGTTCCTCGGCAAAGCCGGTTGCCCACGCGAGGGCGCAAATGAACGAGATTCCGAGGAATACCCGGGAAAAGTGGCCGTGACGGGGAGGCATTGCGTGCATGATTGCCGTGGATTGTGGGGGGCGCTGTGAGGGGTGCTCCTTGGAGCAAACCGATTAAGCTAACCACTCAATGCACGGATTTGTTGGCGTTCAGGAAGCCCGCGTTCGCGGGGGCGGGAAGGGCTTTTGCGGTTTGACAAGCGATTCCCATGCCTCCGCAGCCCGGCCGGGGCTGTTAAAGCGCGCCCAGTTTGAAAAAGAGGACCATCGACACCCAGGCAGAGAGGGCGGGCGCGCCCGTCTCGGCGTCTCGACTGAAAACATGAGGGGCGGGGAACAACATGCGCC
>CAMARB010000235.1 GCA_945860355.1 Chthoniobacter flavus
AGTCCATCAAGATGAAACTCCTGGATCCAATAGGCCGCGTTGGTCTGAACAAACTCGCGCACCGGGGTGCAATTGGGGCCGTCGAAGTTGAGGCTCTCTCCCCATTCACTGGAATGCAGGCAACTGAAATAGTCCGGCGCGAATTGCCGGAGGCAATTTCCCTCGGGCCCGAGATGGTTGTAAACGACGTCCAAAATAACCCCCATCCGAAGCGCATGCGCTGCGTTTACAAACGCCCTGAAGTCGTCCGGACTCCCGTATAGCCGGGTTGGTGCAAAGAGGTTCACTCCGTCGTAACCCCAGCCAAACCGTCCAGGAAACTCCGCGACCGGCATGATCTCCAGAACGGACACCCCCAGTTCAGCCAACGCGGGCAGTTCTCGCAGCGCGGCATTCCACGTCCCGGCCTGGGTGAAAGTCCCCACATGAATCTCGTAGAGCACCTGGTTTTCGCGTCTAACTCCGCGCCAATTACGGTCCGTCCACTGCCATTGGCTCGGATCCACCACTTGGGAAGGGCCCGAGACACCCTCGGGCTGAAATCGGGATGCCGGGTCGGGAAAAAGTCCGCGATCGATCTGGAATTTGTAGCGCGTATCAAGCGACGCCGACTTGATGAAGCCCGACCAGTAGCCGCCCTTCTCCGGTTGGAGAGGATGTAGCAGATTCCCTCCCGGCTGCGCATCTTCGCTCTCGAGCAACACCGCCGCAGAGTGGGTCGCAGGAGCCCAGACCCGGAAATGAACTCCGCCATCTGGCTGGATTTCGGCTCCAATCGGCCAGCGGCGATGGACCTTGGAGGGCGATGGATTCATTGGCGAAGCTCTCTGTTGAAACCGCGTTCCCGAGCGAGAGTCTCTCTTGGAAGCCCCGTTGGATGGGATTCGCGGAGGAAGTCCGTCGCCCCAGCGAGCGGATCGCTGCCTCCTGCGCTGTTGTTGACGCTGGCGCCGGATTTCTGCCACGGACAAATTCTCTCCCCCTAAGTCCAAATCGAGCGCCGGTGATGCCCGCTTGTTTTACCGGTCCTCCAGCTTCGGCTCTTGCCCCAATTCTTTGACCCGGTGCCGCACGATCAGTTTGTTCGCCAGCAAAGCCCCCCCGCCGATGAGTCCCAGCCAGAGCAGATTCCGAAGAAAACGGTTTTTCGGGGCGGGCGGAATACTCAGGATACCGGTGCTGCCCGCGAGCACCGGGTGCTTGAGATACCGGCCTTTGCGGGGAAGGGCGACGGAATCGAAGTGCCCGGCGAAATTGCGAAACAAACTCAGCATTTCTTCACCGCGCAGGGGAATCCCGTGCCCGGCTCCGATCAACTTGGGTTTCATCGCTGCCAAGTGCTGGGCGGACTCGCGGGCGGCTTGCCAGTCGGTGGTGAAATAGGCGGGCGGGCCAAAAAAACCCGGTGTTTGAAAAAGGGCCGCCCAGAGGGATTCCTGGCGCATTGTTGCCAGGGCGTCCCCGGCGATGAGAGCCCGATCGTGCTCGCGGAAGAGCGAGATGTGGCCAGGGGTATGGCCCGGAGTGTGAATCCAGCGCCAGCCCGCGAGTCCCGGCATCTTGCCGTCATTGGGCAGCGGTTGAACGTGGCTCCCGAGGACAATCGGTTTGCGCGGGAAAAACACGGACAACCAAGAGACAAGGCCACCGCCCACCGTGGGGTCGGCCGGAGGATAACTGCAGCGCCCGTTCAGAAATGGCAGCTCCATGCGATGGGCGAAGACGGTCACGTTCCAATGCTGGAGGAGTTGGTGGAGTCCACCGGAGTGGTCAAAATGACCATGGGTGAGGATGATGGCCGCTGGTTTTGCTCCCGGACCGAAACGCTCCTGTGCGGCAAGGCGAATTCTTGAGGCGAACCCCGGGGGGCCCGAATCCACGAGTACCCAGTGGGATGCGCCCGGTTCACCGAGGAAATAAACATTGACCCAGCCCACTCGGAGGCTGGCGATGTCCGGGGCCACCTCAAAAAGTGAGCCGCTCTTCTCCGCAAGTCCCAGGTTCGGATAAACCGATCTTTTCGCGAAACCAATCATGGCGTGCCTCCATCAAGTCATCGAAAGGAGGGGCGGTTCCGGTGGTGCTCGCCACAGCGGATCGGCAGAAAAACCCATAGTCGCCTCAAAAGGCCTCTATTTTGAGCCCTTCCCTTCATTCCTCCGCTCGCGTGAGGAAATAAGACCCGCATAGGGCATGAAGGGAGGCGCTTTGAACCCGTCAAATCGTCGCACTGAGAGGATTTCCCGAGACCGCCGGGGCGCTAGCCCGGGAAAGACAGCTCAGCGACGGGAACACTCAGCCACCGCAATGCAGCCCAAAATCAGCGGGCGAAACCCCGCTGACTCGCCCGATCGCCCGGCTGTTAAACACCCCCATGAATCCGTCCAATGGCTTTCCAACGCCGCGCCAAAAAAAATACGGGGCCGCCAGCCCAAAGACTGACGACCCCGCTGTTCCCCCCAGAACGAATGTTAAGACCTGGGGGAGGCGGTTTCGTTAGGAAAAAGTTGAAGGAAACTTCAGCCGCCCGCGTGGTGAATAAGGCTACTTGTTCAGGCCGTTGAGTTTGGAAATCATCTCCGCAACCGCTTGGCCGAGGCGGTCGTGCTCCGCCGCCTCCAAATGCAGGCCGTCCAGCGCACTCGGACGGGTATGAAGTTGGCCGTCCAAAAAAGCGCAGCCGTGGGATTGAGCAACCTGCCTGTAGAGTTCCGGGAGTTGAAGGGATTTTTCCGTGGCCCGCGCAAACTTGTCGGAAAGCGCCGGCAAATGG
The DNA here is from genome assembly GCA_945860355.1 of Chthoniobacter flavus. Lineage (GTDB taxonomy): Bacteria > Verrucomicrobiota > Verrucomicrobiia > Chthoniobacterales > Chthoniobacteraceae > CAIURC01. Next base: position 2,774 of record CAMARB010000235.1, read on the forward strand.
GAGAGGTCTCCGACCGCAGGCGGAGCGATGAGAAGGACTTGCGGAGGTTGTCCCTGGGGACCGGATTTACTGCGTTGGATGATTTTGACAAGGGCCTCGACTCCCAGGGCGACATCGCCTGCGGGCAGTCCAAACCGGGTTTTGAGGTCGTTGGTCCCGAGCATCATGACAACAAGATCCAGGGGTTGATGAGATTCCAGGCAAGGCTCGAGATAGACCCGGCCATTTCGAGAGCCCTCCAATGGATCGTCGTGCACGGTGGTTCGGCCACTCTGCCCCTCCTCAATGATATGGAATCCAGCCCCCAAGTGGTTCCGCAAAACCCCGGGCCATCGCACGGCGTGCGGGTGCCGGACGGGTGCGGAGCTTTGGGCGGCGGCGACAGGGTCCCAGCCCCAGGTGTTGGAGTCGCCGAAACAGAGGATGGTCTTCATAAAAAAAGGAATCTTCATGGCAGATGCCGCGCCGAGCCGCAAACCTCTGATGCGTGAGCGGTGGTTCTTTCCCTGCGAGTTGTTCGATCTTCTTCTGGCGGTTGAAAAAGATGGGCTCGCCGCCTCGAGCGCGCGAGGTAGACTACCGCGCTTCATGTCCCCCGCCCCGCTGGCCGCTGTTTTTTTAGATCGCGATGGCACCCTGATGGAAGAGGTCCATTACTGCCGGGACCCCGAGAAAGTCCGTCTTTTACCCGGGGTGCAGGCGGGTTTGAGGGCCTTGAAGGCGGCGGGTTATCGGACGATGATCATTACCAACCAGAGCGGGATTGGGAGGGAGCGCATCACGCTTCCCGAGTATCAGGCGGTGCATCAGCGTCTGCTGGCACTGTTGGGGCCGGGCCTGATTGATGGGGCGTATTACTGTGCGGATGTGCCAGGAGAACCCTCCACTCGGCGGAAACCCGCGCCTGGGATGGTGTTGGAGGCGGCTCGGGATCACGGACTGGACCTGGGCGGTTCGTGGTTTGTGGGGGACAAGGCCATCGACGTCGAATGCGGCCGAGCCGCGGGAGCTCGGTCGATTTTGGTGCAAACGGGCTACGGGCGGGACGCATCCGGGGTTGCCGCCGAGTTCGTGGCAAAAGATTTTGCCTGCGCAGTGGAATTCATCCTAAAGCACCCGTATGCCCGCTAATGTTGCCGTCATTATCCCCGCTCGATACGGATCCACCCGGTTCCCGGGCAAACCTTTGCACCCGATTGGTGGAAAACCGTTGATTCAGCATGTGTGGGAGCGGGCCTCCCGGGCCAAAGGAATTGGGAGCGTTATCGTGGCCACGGACGATCTCCGGATTGCGGAAACGGCGTTTGATTTCGGCGCAGAGGTTTCGATGACATCCCCCAAGCACGTGAGCGGCACGGATCGCTGCGCGGAAGTGGCTCGGCGTTTGAAGGATGTCTCTCACGTGATCAATGTCCAAGGAGACGAACCGCTGGTGGATCCGGCGCTCATCGGCCGGTTGGCGAGGACTTTGCGCAGCCAACCGAAGTTGGCGATGGTGACGGCGGCCAATGCCTTCGGCCCCGAAGAAGACGTGTCGCAACCCAACGCGGTGAAGGTGGTTGTGGATCGCGCAGGCGACGCGCTGTATTTTTCAAGAAGCCCGATCCCGTTTGTGCGGGACGGATCGGCGGCCTCCGCCGGGTATCTTCGGCATCAGGGCATCTACGGTTACACGAAGCGGTTTCTCCTGCAGTTTGTGAAATGGAAACCCGGACGCCTTGAGTGCTGCGAACAGCTCGAGCAGTTGCGCGCCTTGGAAAACGGGACCCGCATCCGGGTGCTCGTCACGAAAGCAGTCTCCGTCGGGGTGGATTCCCCTGAGGATGTGGGTGTTGCGGAAAAACTCCTGGGGGTTCGATAATCATCCTCTCGCATTCCTCGCCGGAATCGTTTTTGCTCCCCCGCTTTTCCATCCGAGCCTGAGCCTCTTCCATCCTCATGAAATACATTTTTGTTACCGGCGGCGTGGTGAGTTCCCTCGGCAAAGGCCTGGCGGCGGCGTCGCTGGGAACTTTGCTTGAGAACCGGGGACTCAAGATTGTGCTGCAGAAATTCGATCCCTATCTCAACGTGGATCCG
>CAMARB010000236.1 GCA_945860355.1 Chthoniobacter flavus
CCCCCAGCCCAGGCCGGAGAGCACCACCAGAAGAATCAGGATCTTTTTCATGCGATCAACGTTGCTTGGGTTCCTGGAGCACCAACCCGTTCCGGGTCGGCAACGTCCCGTTCAACCGGCTCAACTCCAGGTCCGCGCGCACCGTGCCCATCCGCGCCTGGTAAGACACAATCCGCGCCGCGGCCAGCGCCTGCTGGGAGGTGATGACTTCGCGGAACTCCACGACGCCCTCCTCGAACTGGGATTTTGCCCGGCCAAACTGCTCTTCGCTGAGCGTGAGCCCCAGCTGCGCCACCTTCACCTGTTCATGCGCCGCCCCCAGGGCGCGGCAGGCGGCCCGCACGGCGAGCACCAACCGTTGCTCGGCTTGGGCCACCTGCAACGCGGCACTTTCCTCGGCGGTTTTGGCCTGCCGGAGCCGGGCGCGTTCCTCGCGGAGCCCCCAGGGCACCCGCACCTCCAGGCCAATCAACCAATCCCGCCCGTCGCCGCGCGCCGCGCGGTTGTAGGCGCTGGAGTAACTTTCGCTCAGGCCGGAATAACCTCCGCGCGCGGTGACATCCAACCGCGGCAACACCTGGTTGCGGGCCTGTTCAACGGTCAGTTTCCGGCTCTTCAGATCCTGCATCGAAAGGAGAAACTCGGGGTTCGACGTCCGCGCCCGGCGCACCTCCTGGGATTCGTCGACCCAAGGCGCGCCGAAAATGGGCAGCTGCCCGGAAACCTTCCACCTGCGCCCCGTGAACTGCGTCTCACCGAGCACCTCCAAGAGCGAGTCCATCTTCGCGGCCTCGTTTTGTTCGGCCACAATGAGCCGTTGTTGCCGGCCCACCAGCCCGGTCCGGGCCTGCAATTCGTCGAGCCGGGTGGAGAGCCCCGCTTGCACCCGCACCTGGACCTCCTCAAGCAGGTTTTTTGAAGTCTGCAGGTCCAGCTCGGTCGCCTCGCGTTCCAGCCGGGCCAGGCTCACATCCCAGTACCGCAGCTCCACCTCCTGCAACGTCGCAAACAGCGCCCGGCGGTTCTCCAGGCTGGCGCTGCCGATCCCGATCTGCGCCTGGAGCAGAGGCATCCGGGCCATGCGCCAACCGGCGCCCTGCAGCAGCGGCTGGCGCAGCGTGAGGTTGTAGTCCGCGTTGTAGGCGGGGTTGAGCAGGGAGAACTGGGAGTTGGTTTCAAAACTGCTCGCCCCGTTGCCCACGCTCACACTGCCTCCCAGCGGCAGACGCTGTTCCACCCCGAAATTCCACTGCGCACTCTCAGTCTCGGGCACCGCCGCGCCGTCCAACTGGGTGGTGGCCGCCGCCGAACGCGTCGCGTTCCGCGATCCGCCCAACGCAAACACGGGATCGAAAATCGCCCGGGCCGCCTCAAAATCGTCCTCCGCATTTCGCCGATCCAACTCGCTCAGCCGGATCTGAAAATTGTGCGCCAAAGCCCGGGCCACACATTTTCTCAGACTGACCGGCTCCGGGCCGGTGTCCGCCGCGCGGCTGCCGGAGGCCATGAGCGTCGCCGCCAGAAAGATCCAGACGCGCTTGGACGCCGCACCCCGCGCGGGCGCCGGCTCCAACACGGGCCGACTCGGGAGGCGGGGCTTGAGTCGCGACTCTTCAGCGCGAAAACGGAAGTTGCAGAGGAATGACTGAAATGGCGAAAGCACAACACTCTGGCGTTCAGTAATTTCCAAAAATCTCTCCGCGCCCTCCGCGTCTCCGCGTGAGGATGATCTCTCTCTGAAACTTCGGAGTTCGGGTTCAGCGCGAAGGTTCATCGCAGGGCGGAACATGCGGCTCAGGGGTGGGGTGGCTGGGGGAGGAGAACCGAGACCGCGAACGCTGCTCCCAAAACGAGCCGTATGGCAAGCGGGATCGGATAAGAAACCAGGGCTCCGTCGGATTCGGCACAGCTCTGAGAAGGCCCATCCGGATGCATTCCGCGCCTACAACAAAGACCCGCCCCCGGGACGCGGCACTGATTTGAGAATGCGCGCCACAATCTCGTCGGCGCCGACACCCTGCGCCTCGGCGTGAAACGTCGGGGAAATCCGATGCCGGAGCACCGGAGCGGCCAGCGCCTCGATGTCCTCCAAGCGGACGTGGACGCGGCCCCTCAGCAGGGCGCGCACTTTGCCGGCCAACACCAGGCATTGGCTCGCCCGCGGACCCGCGCCCCATTCGACGAGCTCCTTGACAAACCCCGGGGCCGCCTTGTCCGTCGGCCGCGTGCGCCGCACGAGATCCACCACAAAATCCAGCACATGATCGGGCACCGGCACCTCCCGCACCGTGCGCTGGCACTCGAGGATGTGCGCCCCGTCAATCACCGGCTCAATCTCGGCCGGACGCGCCCCGGTGGTGCGAGTGACAATCTCCCGCTCCTGGTCGCGCTCGGGGTAATCCACGCGGATATGGAAGAGAAACCTGTCTTTCTGGGCCTCGGGCAGCGGATACGTGCCCTCCTGTTCGATGGGGTTCTGGGTCGCCAGCACGAAGAAGGGCTCTTCGAGCGTGTAGGTTTTCCCGGCCGCCGTGACGGCGTGCTCCTGCATGGCTTCTAAAAGCGCCGCCTGCGTCTTGGGCGGGGTCCGGTTGATTTCATCCGCCAAAAGCATCTGCGAAAAAATCGGCCCTTTTTGGAAAACAAACCGGCGCCCGCCCGTGCCGGGATCCTCCTGAAGGATGTCCGTGCCGGTGATGTCCGAAGGCATGAGGTCCGGGGTGAACTGGATCCGTCTGAAGCTCAGGTGCATGGCCTGCGCGAGCGCCCGCACCATCGCCGTTTTCGCCAGGCCCGGCGCGCCCTCAAGAAGGCAGTGTCCGCCGGCGAGCACGGCGATGAGCAGCTGCTCGATGACATCCGTCTGGCCCACGATCACCTTGCCCATTTCCGACGCCAGCCGACGATGGGCGTTTCCGAGAAACGCGGCGGGGTCCGGGGAGTCGGGGGAAAGGGACATGGGAGTGTAAAACACCGGGAGCGGGGGCGAAGCCGACACCGGAAAAGACCGGGCAACCGCTTGCCCTCGTCACGCCCGGTGGATGGCGTCCTTGGATTGGCGCGCGTTCTGACAGAAAGAAAAGACGCCAGCAACAATCATTCGGCTCCGCCCTCGCCTCCCCCTGAGGCAGGGCTCACGCATTGAGGGCGCGACGCCTGTGTTGCGTGGCAAACGCCGACGCCTCCTGGAACAATCCCCTCCGGCCTACTGCGGGGAAGGGACCCAGAAGGACACAGAGGAGCGCAGGTGGATGATCACGCAGATGCACACAGGGAAAGAGACATACAAGAAATTGTTCCTCCATCTGCGTTCTTCTGCGTTCTCATAATTCTGCGTTGATCTGCGTCCCTCCGAGTCCCTGCCCGCCTGAAAAAATCCGCCACCGAACAACAGCCCACCTGTCCGCTCAATTTTAGATGCGTGCGCCCTGTCCCCTGGGGAGGCCGCTCTTGACCCCGGGCGACACATTCATTTGAGTCCGGGCGTGAGTGCCACCCAACTTGTCCTGATCGACTGCGATTCCACCCTGAGCGCCATTGAGGGCATCGATGAACTTGCCCGGCTCCGCGGCCCGGAAACGTTCGCGGCCGTCGAAGAAATGACCCGGGCCGCCATGGAGGGCGGCACCCCGATGGAAACCATCTTCGCCCGGCGCCTGGATCTGATCCGCCCCACCTTGGACGAGCTGGCCCTCATCGCCGATCAATACATCGCCCAGGTCGAGCCGGCCGCCAAAGAAACCGTCGCCCAACTCCACGCGGAAGGCTGGCAGGTGGCCATCGTCAGCGGCGGGTTTACCCAGGCCATCCTGCCCCTCGCGCGGCACCTCGGCATCCCGCGGGTGGAGGCCGTGCCTCTGCTCTTTGATGACGCCGGTGTTTACGCCGGGTTCGCCCCGGAAAGCCCCACCGCCCGGACCAAAGGTAAAAACGTCGTGGCCCGCCAACTCCGGGCCGAGTTCAACGCCGCCCGCGTGGTGATGGTGGGAGACGGCGCCAGCGATCTGGAGGTCAAAGGCGACGCCGATGTGGTGATCGGTTTTGGCCGTTATGCCGTCCGCGAAAAGGTCCGGACCGGCGCCGACTTTTTCATCACCAGTCTGGCGGATCTGCCGGCGGTCCTGCGCTAAACCGAACTCCGCAATTCCAGGGAAACAGCATTCCCACGCGGAGCCGCGGAGAGCGCGGAGGGCTTTTTGAAAATCACTGAAGCGACTTTGGGGCAGGTCCCCGGACGACGATCTTCATCTTAAAAACCGAAGGTCCAGCGGAGTGACTGAAAGGGCGAAATCGCAAAACGCTGACGTACGGTAATTTCCAAAACTTTCTCCGCGTGAACATCGGCGTTCAGGCGAAACGGTCCGCAGCGGCAAGCGTTTGCCGACGGCGTCCGGCCGATCACTTCGCGGCGGCGGCGGCGGGCAGGAACCAGACGTTCCTAAACCGCATCGGGTTGCCGTGGTCCTGGAGCCCCAGCAGTCCCTCTTTGAGGTTCCCGTCGAACTCGACGTTTTCATGCACCAAAACGCCGTTGTGCCAGACGCTCATCCGCTGTTTGCGGGGGGCCCCCTCCTGCCGCGCCCGTTCGATCACCAGGTCGTACACCTGCCATTCCCCCGGCTTCCGCGAGGCGTTCACCCGGGGCGGATACTGCCCGTAAAATGCGGAGGCTTGGCCGTCGGGATACGTGTCGTTTTGCCAGGAATCGAGCACCTGCACCTCGGGATACCCGCCGACAAACACCCCGCTGTTGCCGCGGCCCTGGCCCTTGCCTTTGACCTCCGCGGGCGTGGCCCATTCGATGTGCAGATGGCCGTCGCCCCGCAGCGGTTCCCGGGTCTCAATGCC
>CAMARB010000237.1 GCA_945860355.1 Chthoniobacter flavus
CCGCCGAGGGCGGCCGCCACCGAAAACGAGCACGTGTAGGAGAACGTGTTGAGGAGTCGCCTCACCCCGACCCGGCGCACGAACGCGCGATTGGCCCGTTGATCGATAAACAGCCCGGCGGAATACCCCGCCGCAAAATCCATCGCAAACTTCATCCCGGCCTCCTCCACCACGGTTTCCATGGGCGCACCGGCGTCCCCCAGCAGGAGCACCGGCGCGGTGCGCTCCTGGTTCTGACGCGGGATGAACTTTCCAAAAATGCGCCGCCAACCCAAGCCCCGGGCCGCGCACCAACCGGGCAGCAACTCCAGCAACTCGTCACGGAGGGATTCATTCTGGTGGGAGAGCAGCAGATCCTCCCCGAAACGTTCCACCCAAACGGACCCGCTCGAGTAAAGCCGGTGGGCCGTGGTTTGTGCGGCGGCGAACGCCTCAAGAGTTTCCGGACGAATCCAACCCGAGTCAGGCGCCATAGTCAGTGAGGAAGAGGAAAGGAGAGCCACGTTGCGACAGGAGAACTGATTGCATCCCCCTCTTCGATCAAGTAGTTTCCGCCGCCTTTCCCCCCAGTATTTTTATGCGGACGTTCCTGCTCCTTTTTTTAGCAACTCTCGCGATCTCCCTGAGCCCCGCAGGGGCCGAACCCGTGAGCCCGGACCGCCTCTACAACGAGTTATACGCCGTCTGGCTGAACGGGGAGAAAGCAGAGGCCTCCTCCAATTTCACCGGGGCCGTGAAGTCATATAGGGTGGTCCTCAATTTCTGCGATAAAATCATCGAACGCTGGCCCAATTGGAATCCGCCCATGCTCAAGATGCGGCGGGACGCCACCGTCGACGCGATCCAAAGAATCCAAGGCCGGGTTGGGAAGCCCGGAGACAAACCCAGCGATGTCGACATCGAAGGTGCGCTTCCCCGATCCGACTCGCCTGGATTCGGCGACGAACTCCCCCGGGCGACCCCGCCATCGGCCGAGCCGCCACTCGCGCCCGGAGGCGATCCGTTTCGAGAAATCCAGCGGCGACTTGAAGCGCTGCAGAACGACCTCGAATCCACCCGGAACCAGCTTTTTGAAACCAGGAGGGAAAGGGACGAACTCTCCAGCAAATACGAGGCGGAGGCGAAAGAGGCCCGCAAATCGGCCGACATGCAGGTGCGCCTCCAGTCGCGCGCAGATCTGGCGGAGGAAGCCCTCATCAAAGCCGAGTCCAACGGAGCCAAGTTCTCCGAAGCCGCCAAAAAGTTTAGGGCGGAGCTTGAAACGCTGCGGAAACAGATGCGGGATTTGAAGATCGAACGCGAGGCGGAGGACGAGCTCAGGAGGCAGACTGCGGGGCGTCTCGCCACGACGAGGAAGAAGCTTGAAACAGCCTCCCAGGAGCGAGATCAGGCACGCAAGGAGAACTCTGAGGCCCCCGCAAAACTTGAGGCCCTGCAAAAGGAGATCGACAAGGTGCTCAAAGAGAAAAGCGACCTGAATGCCAAGCTCGATAAGAACCAGGAAGCCCTCCAAAAAGTCTCCGAAGACCGCGAGAAACTGTTCTCCGAGCTCACCAAGCTCAAGGAGTCACAAAAACAGGTCGACAAACTCATCCAGGAGAACTCCGCCCTCACCGCCAAACTCGGCGACGCGGAAAAGCTCATCCTCCAGTTCAAGGACGACGGCACAAAAAAAGACGATCAGATCGCGAGTCTCAGGAAAGATGTCACCCTGGCCAGACAGCAGCTAGGCGAGGCGCAAAAACAGAGCGACAGCTACCAGCTGCAAATGGCCGAGTTCCGCGAGAAACTCGACGCCCAGGCAAAAGCGCTGGCCACGGCAAAGACCGACGCAACGGCGAGCCAGACGGAACGCAAAAAATTGGTCGAGGAGAACGAAGTCCTTCGCGGCATTGTGGTGCGCGAGATGAAAGAGCAGGCCCGCCGGGATCAAACCAAGAAGCTGGTTTTGGGTGAACTCTCCAAGCTCGAGCTCAAATCCAAGTCCCTGCTGCAGCAGATCGATTACCTGGGGCAGCCCGTGGTGAAGCTCACGGAGAAGGAACGCAAGCTCTTCAAAAAGCCGGTGGTGGAAATCAGCGAGGCGGAGATCTCCATCGCGGCGGCGAGTGATGCCCCGTCCGAAGTCCCGGCGAGCGGGGCCCCCAAACTCAACGCCGCGCAGCCCCCGACCGACCCGGTGCAGGCCGCTGACAAAAACGCGCCCGCAAAATCAAAAGAAACAGGGGCTGAACGCGCGGGCGAAGCAAAACAGCCCGATGCAACGGCCCAGAAGCCTTCCACGCCTGCTGGACCTCCCCAGAGGGGATCGGGAGCGCCCAACGTTCCGGCGGAACTGATTCCCCTCGCCCAGGAGGCCAAAGAGCACTTTGACCGGGAAAACTACCGGGAAGCGGAGAAAGCTTACGAAAAGATCTTGGCCAAAGCGCCCAACAACCTCTACGCGCTCAGCAACATGGGCGTCGTCCGATTCCGGAGCGGCAAACTGCAACTGGCCGAGGAGACGTTCAAAAAAGCCATTGCCATTGCTCCGGAGGACGCGTTTAGCCATTGCACCCTCGGCATCATTTACTACAGCGCGGCCAAGTATGACGAGGCGGTGCAGTCGCTCACCAAGGCGCTCGCCCTCCAACCCAAAAACGCCACCGCCCACAATTACCTCGGCATCACGGCCAGCCAGAAAGGCTGGCAGGAAGCCGCGCACAATCACCTGGAAACCGCGACGGCCATCGACCCCAATTACGCCGACGCGTATTTCAACCTCGCCGTGGTTTACGCGACACAACAGCCGCCTAACAAGGCAGCCGCCCGCAAAAGTTACCTGCGCGCCATCGAGCTTGGATCAGAAGCCGACCCGGCCCTGGATAAACTCACCAAATAATCCCCCTCCGCCGCGGTTGCCGGTGGGATTACCTCCCGGGCTTTGAATCCGCGCTGGGCGCTGCGACCGGCCAAGGCCATTCGTCGCTGCGGAAGGGATATGCGGGAAAACCCTCCTCGCTGAAGAGATTGGCGAGCGGGAAAGCCGCCCATCCGTACCGCACCGCGACCGGCTGAGGGACTTCAGCCGCGCTCACCAAGACCGTCTCTTTCCCGCTCAGCCGCGCCTGCGCTGGATAAAATCGGCGGTCATCTCCCGCCAGCTCGAACCCGCGGAGCGCGTCCGCCGAGAGATTCTGCCCGCCCAACCGAAGGGCTTTTACGGAAAGGCCCCTCCCCACGGAGCCCCACTGGACAAGCACTTTGCCGGAGTCCACCTTCCAACTCGCCACCTGGGGTCCGTGAGCCACGCCGCTCTTTCCATAGACTTTCGAAAGCGCCATCGCCGCGAACCGCTCCGCTGGAACCTCTTTTCGGGCGGGATGAATCTGCTCCGGATCACCCGCGTCGATTTGAGTGATCACCCAAGTGTTGCCGTCGGATTTCGCCACCTTGGACACGGCCTCCCCAAAACGGGCGCGCGCGCTGTCCTGGGGAACCTCCGAGGGCTCTCCGTAGGGGGCGAGGTCGGCGATCAAAAAAGGCAGACTGGGGAGACCCCAAAGCGTGCGCCAAGAACGCAGCAAATCACCCAGCTGTGTCCCATAGTTCGCAAAGCCCTCCACGTTTCCTTCCCCCTGATACCAGAGGATCCCCTTGAGGGCGTAAGGCGCCAGAGGCGCGATTTTCCCGTTGAAACAGGCCGACGGTCCGTCGGGTTGTCCCGGTAATCCAACCGGTTTCCGCGGAGGACGCAGTTCCGACTCGCCGCGCTTTTTCCGAGCCAGGTTCTCAGCGGCCAAAGAGGCCGCATTCGGGAACCGGCTTTTCCACTGGCCAAGCTCCCGCTCGTAATCCGCCTGCAAAGCGGGCAACTCCGCGAGCGCCCGCGCATGGTTTTTTAGAAACGCCGCGTTCGCGGGGTTGGCGCTTAGGACGGCTTCCGGGATCCAGTTCTCGATCTTGGTGCCTCCCATCGCGGACTCGATGATTCCAATGGGCACACCGACTTCGGCGTGGATCCTTTCCCCGAACCAATACCCGATTGCGCTAAAACCGCGGACGGTTTCCGGGGCGGCCTCCTGCCACTGGCCCGAAGTGTCCTCAGCGGGTTGCGCAGAGAACTGATGCGCCGTCTGATAAAGCCTCAGCAGAGGCGAGGCGGCGGAAGCGATCCGCTTCTGGAGCAGATCATTGAGAGGCGTTCGCATGGAAACGCCCATGTTTCCCTGCCCCGTGCAGAGCCAGACATCCCCGACCAGAACACCGCGCAGGGACACGGTTGTGTGGCCTCTCACCGTGAGCACCTCCGGCACAATCGAGGCCGGCAAGGGATCGAGTTTGACGCCCCATTTGCCCCCCGCGTCGGCCGTCGCCACTTTAAACTTCCCGGCAAACTCCACGACGATGTTCTCACCCGGATCGGCCCAGCCCCAGACCGGCAAGACGGCATCCCGCTGAAGGACCATCTGATCCGTGAAGACCCCCGGCAGCCGGGGGGCCGCTTGAACCTCGAGGAGAAGCGGGAACCAGAAAATGCCCAAAAACAGGGTGACTTTACGCATAGCGGGAGGGGTGAAAACTTCGAGGAACGGCCCGGACGACGGAGCCGATGCTCTATCCCTCTCAATAAGTGAGCCACCCGGCTTTGCAAGCCCCCGGTCCGGAGCGTTTTGTTCCGCCCGGGTGCGGGAGCGGG
>CAMARB010000238.1 GCA_945860355.1 Chthoniobacter flavus
CCTTCTGGTGGGCGGCATCGGGATCACCAACATCATGCTGGCCAGCATCACCGAGCGGATCCGGGAAATCGGGGTGCGCCGGGCCGTGGGGGCGAAGAGCCGGGACATCTTTCTGCAGATCGTCGTCGAGAGCGCCGTCATCGGTTTTATCGGGGGGCTCCTGGGCCTCATCGCCAGCCTGGGCATGATGCGCCTGCTCGTGTTGGTTTCCCCCGCCGAAAACGCACCGGTGCTCGAGTGGAGCAGCGTCTTGCTCAGCTTCAGCTTTGCCGTGGTGATCGGCGTCGCCAGCGGCTTTTATCCCGCGCTCAAAGCCAGCCGCCTAGATCCGATCTCGGCGCTTCGTTTCGGGTAAGCCCCCATCCGGGCACCCCTCGTTTTCCGGCGGGGCAAAAAACCTCAGCGCTGGACCTGCAGCACCACCAAAACCTGGCCGGTGGCATGCACGGGCCCCCGGATAAACAGGGGGCTCTCCGGCCCCAGCCGGGCTTCGGTCGCCACCAACGGCCGTTTGTCGTGGAAAAGCTCCAAATTGAGCAGATAAGCGCCCCGGGCCTCCTTGGAGGTGGTCTTGCGGGCGCGCACACTGAGCCAAAAATGTTCGGTGGGCACCAACCATTCCTCCACCTTGGCGTCGACGCTCATAGTCGAGCTTCCCAGAATTTCAAACTGGTTGTAGCCAAAGAACCGTTTGAGACCCTGGAACACCGGCTTGAGCACCTCCGGGGATTCCTTCGGCTCCGGGGCGTTGGAGGCCAGGATCACCGCACTCCAGATTTTGGTCTCGGCAAGGGCCGAACCGGGCTGCCCCCAGGCCAGGAGGGCGATGAAAATGAGAGGAATCTGGCGGAGGTTCACGGTGGGATCAGCGCAGATTGTAGCTGGCTGGCAAATAGTCGAGACCTTCCAACCAAAGCACGGTGACGTTGTCCCTCGAATCGTGCATCGGCGTCACCGAAATGCTCGGGTCACCCGCACTCACATGGACGATTTCCGCAACACCCGGAGCCTCCGAGCCGCTCTCCGCAAACCCCAGAGGCTGAGGTTCCGTTGGGATCCACGCTTTGAAAAGGAACCCGGCCACCAACAACGCCGCCATACCCGCCCACGCCAACCGCGGCCAAGACCATTCCCAGCCCCTCGGACGAGCGACGGTTTTTTCGGCCTCGATCCGTTGCAGGATCTGGTGGTTGAAAAAATCAGGATGCGCCAGGGGGGCGACTTCGGAGTTGCGGCGGAGGAACTCGCCGAGCTTGAGCGTTGACTCCCTGTCGGCCTGAGCGTCGGGATGCCCCTCGAGTTCCCTCTCGAAAGCGGCCAACTCGGCGCCGCTGAGTTCCCCGTCAATCCAGGCGGTGTACTTCTCCTCAAAGGTTTTCATAGACGTCTCGGAGTAGGGTTTGGAGTTTCTTTCGGGCGTAGAAAAGGCGCGACATGACCGTTCCCAGAGAGCAACCGGTGAGGGTGGCAATTTCTTGGTAATCAAGTCCGTCGATTTCACGGAGCACAATCACTGCCCGATGCTCCGCCGAAAGCAGCAACAACGCTGCATCGATGCGATGCCGGATTTCCCGGTCGGCCATTTGAACCAAAGGCTGCAACTCCGCATGAGGCACCGTGGCGGCGCCGGGCGCCGCGTTTTTGAGCCCCAAAGTCTCGTCAAATTCATGCTCGGTTTTCACCTGTTTGCGGCGGAGCCAGTCGATGCCCACGTTCATCAGGATCCGGTAAAACCAGGTGTAAAACGAGGACTGCCCCCGGAAACGCCCGATGGAGCGCCAAGCCTTCAGGAAACCCTCCTGGGTGAGATCCCAGGCGTCCTGTTCGTTGCGGACTAACTGATACATGATGGAGTAGGCGCGGTTCCGGTAACGGGTGACTAAGGTGTTAAAGGCGGCCGTGTCCCCCCTCTGGCAGCCCGCGACGAGCTCAAGATCATCGGGACCATCGGTGGAATGTTCGGCCTCCATCGGCGTCGAGTTGGACGGAGTCTCCGGGCCGTTATTCACTCTTTCCTCCCTTTTTTCTCTTTTTTCTTCTCCGGAATCGGAGCCGCATCCCGGAGACACCGGGCTGGAGGTCCCCATTCCTACTCGGATTTGAACCGACGCCGCCATTCGGCCCGGTAATCGCCCATGAGCTCGATGATCCCGTCCCGGATCTGAAAGAGCCGGTGACTGAGCATCCCGAAACGCTCCCCGTCGAGGCCGATCTCGTTGCGCAACTGAACGGCCGCCTCCTGGGCCAGCATCACCGCCTTGAGAGCGCGTTTGAGGTAGGCGATCGTCATTCCGATCTCATCGACATCGTCGTCGCTAAGAGCCGCCGCAAGCTTTGCGCTCGCAACGGCGGCCTGGGTGGAGAGTTTCACCGCCGCCGACTGGCTCTGCAGGTCCCCAAGATCCTCGTAGAGCTGGTCGATCCAGATCGTCAGGGCAAAAGACGCCTTGTAGAGGGGATGCGCCTCGAAGCCTTCCACGTCCCCCTCGGCTTCCACCTCGGCCTTTTCCCCTTCCTGAAGCTCCAGATCGAAGAGGGAATCGACGTTTTCAGCCCATTTTTCCCCGTCTTTATCCAGGAGATGAAACCAGCCCATTTCCCGGGCGATGATTTGGTCGCGGTTGGGGTCGTCCATGTACCGCTCCAGCAGTTCCATGTATTTCTCCGTCTTCTGGTCCTGCTGCTGAAGGAACCGTTCCCAGTCGTATTCGTCCCAAACTCTCTCGGGTTCCTCTTTGTCGGCCATGCCCCTTCATTACGCCTTCGCGGGGTGTCGGCGCAAAAGCTTTTTCGCCCCCTGACACGCCGCCCTGCCCGTCCCCAGAAGCCGATCCGGGACGGGACTAACCGCCTGCGGCCTGCGGAGCCACCTGGCGGCGCAACTGCCCGCAGGCGGCCGCAATGTCATGCCCTTTTTCGCGCCGGATCGTGGCCGGAACCTTGGCACGCTGCAGCACCGCCATGAACGCATCCTGCCGCGCCTCGCTGGGGCGGATCCAATCCAGCCCCTCCACCTGGTTGTAGGGGATGCAATTCACCTTCGCGTTGAGCCTTCGCACCAAGCGCACCAGAGCGGCGGCGTCCTCCGGCCGATCGTTGACCCCTTCGATGAGGATGTATTCGAAGGTGATCCGCTGTTTTTTGCGCTGCGTGTAGTACTCACAAGCCTCCATGAGCGCCTCCAGGGGATACTTGCGATTGACCGGCATGATCTGCTCGCGCACTGCGTTGGTGGCCCCGTGCAGGGAGATGGCCAGGCGCACTTGCAGCGGTTGATCGGCCAGTTGCCGGATCTGAGGGGCCAGACCGCTGGTGGAAATGGTGATGTGCCGCGCCCCCAGCTCCACTCCCCAAGGCGCGTTGATGATGCCGATCGCGGTCATCAGGTTCGCGTAGTTGGCCATCGGCTCCCCCATGCCCATGAAAACGATGTTGTTGATCCGGGCCCCGCAGAGTTCCTCCACCCGCAGCACCTGCCCCACGATTTCCCCGGGAAGCAGGTTGCGGCTCCAGCCGTCCAGGCCGCTGGCGCAGAATTTACAGCCGTAGGCGCAACCCACCTGGGTGGAAATACAGAGGGTCCGGCGATCCGACGCCTCCCCGTACAGAGCCGGCGACGCGGGGATCAGCACCGACTCGATGAGGCTGCCGTCGTTGAGCCGAAAAAGGTATTTCCGGGTGGTGTCCTCAGAGCCCAGGGTGCGGACCGGCTCAAGGCTGTCGAAGAGGAACTGGCTCTCCAGCTCCGTCCGCAGCCCCGCAGGCAAGTCGCTCATGGAGGAGAAGGATTTGGCGCGTTTCCCGTAAATCCACTGAAACACCTGTTTGGCGCGGTAGGCGGGCTGCCCGCAGGCGGCCAAGCGGGCCTCCACCTCCGGGAGTGAGAGGGAGTGAATGGGCAAACGCTGAGGCAACTGTTCCATTCAGGCAGTGTCGCTCAGCTCGCTTTCTTCGCCAAGCCCCGGAATCGCCCGGAAGCGAGGAAGACGCCTCGACTTTCCCGGTCCGACACCTACGCTCCGCCTCCCTTTCCTATGCTGAAACCGCACGACATTTTCGCCCGCATGTCCCCCTCGGTGGCCACCGAGCTGCTCCACTTCCTCTTTGAAAAGGAGAAGCCGCTGTTCAAAGCCACGGTCGATTCCCTGGCGCAGGCGCGCAAACTCCGGCCCCTTTTCGTGGAGCGCAAACCCAAGCTGGAGCGGTTTGCTTGGATGCGGGAAAACCTCGGCCGCAAACAGAGTGAAGCCATCGCGGCGCACCTCCTTCAAATCTGGCTGGTGGGCGCCCAATCCAAGCTGCTCTGCGATTTCCTGGACGGGCTGGGCATCGCGCACGATGAGAACGGCACCATTGAGGATCTCCCCCCCGCCCCGCCCGTGGCCGACTTGGCGCGCGCCGTGGAAGGGCTGCTCAAAAATCACGACCAAGGGGTCGTGGCCGTCTATCTCAACGCATTCCAGGCGTTGGACGAAAACGGCTGGAGCTCGTTGGCCGAACTCATCGAGTCCGACCCGCGCCTGCAGCTCACCGGGCTTGCGCCGGAACCCACCAAGCCGTAGCCGCGGTCGGCCCGGCTTCAGGAAACGCCCGGGATCCGAAGGCGCAGGGTGCCATCCAAGCGCTCGTTGAGGTCCACAGGATCGCCCAAGCGCACCCGGCTCGGGTCGATTTG
>CAMARB010000239.1 GCA_945860355.1 Chthoniobacter flavus
TACCAGCGGGGCGGGCAATCTATCTCATCATCTTCTTTCGTCAACAGGTTTTTCAGATTTTTTTCTGACCCCCGGCGAACACCTTTCGGCGCTCTCGAAAGAAGCTCTTAGCCTCTCACCGATTCCCAACCACTTGCGTGGCGGGATGGACAAACTAGCGGAGGATCGCCTCGGGTCAACAAGTAATTGGGTTTTTTTTCACAAAAAACCAAAAAGAGCCTCACGCCGTCCCGTGATTCGGCGAGGCTGAAGCTCGGGCGCGATGAAGATTCTCGGTGCACCGCAGTGTATCTAAGGAGCATCCCTGATTTTCTGCTCTCCGGAAAATGGGTCTACTGTGTCCGTTCGAGGGCGTTTGCATTGTGCGAACGGCGGAGCGGCACAAAGACATGGAGACTAAACACAGGGAGCAGTTGGATCCAAAGGCTCGCAGGATTCAACGCTGGTTGGGGCAGTTTTGCGCGCCCCCATACGGTAGTATTCAAAGGACTGTGAACGCGGGTCGTGGCGAGGGAGAACGGGTTGGGGTTCTTATCGCGGAGGACCACACGATCGTGCGGCACGCGCTGCGTGTGCTTCTTGAGTGCGATCCCGGCATCAAGGTAATCGCTGAGGCGAGGAGTGGGCGCGAAGCAGTGCAGATGTGGTCTGATTTGGAGCCCGAAGTCGTTCTCATGGACGTTGCGATGCCGGGCCTGAATGGATTGGAAGCCACGAAGCAGATTCTCAGGGCTCGGCCTTCGGCGAAAGTACTAGTCCTCTCGTCTTACACGGACGACGAGCATGTGCGGCGGTTCATCGAGGTGGGTGCCATCGGATACCTTGCGAAAGACTGTTCGGCCGATGAGCTGATCAATGCGGTTTGGGAGGCGCACCGTGGCAACGCAGTCTTCAGCGCGGAAATTGGCAACCGGTTGAGGGAACACCTCCAGAAAAACTTTGTCGCCGGCGTGCATTTGAGCGCCCACTCGCAGCAACTCACCTCCCGGGAGCTTGAAGTGCTCCAGCTCATCGCCGAGGGCTACGCCAACAAGCAGACGGCGGCTGAGCTAGGCATCAGCATTAAGACTGTCGAAAAGCACCGCCAGCGGATCATGGACAAACTCGACATCCATCAAACGGCCGGGCTCACGCGATACGCGATAAACCATGGCATTATCGATAAACCTCCGCTCGCTATGGGCGGCTGTGACTCAAACGACTTCCTCCGCCAGACGTGAGCGGATTGCGTAATGGGTGAGCTGGGCGTTGGAATTCATCCCCATTTTCCGGAGGATCCGTGTGCGGTGGGTGCTGATGGTTTTTACGCTCAGCGAGAATTCGCGTGCGATTTCACCCACCGTTTTGCCGGCGGCAATCGCGAGTAGCACCTCAAACTCGCGGTCGGAGAGGCTTTCGTGCGGATGGCGAGAGGTCTTGCTCCGCAGGTTTCCTGCAAGGAGTTCTGCGACACGCAAGGTGAGGTAGCTCCCCCCATCGACTACCTTTCGCAACGCGACGAGGAGATCCGATGAAGAGCAGCTCTTGGTGACGTAACCTGCGGCCCCGGCCCTCAGGAGACGCACGGCAAACTGCTCTTCCGGATGCATGCTTAAAATGAGCACTGGCAATTCCGGCGCAGTCCTTTTGATTTCGTGCAACGTTTCCAATCCGCTCCGGCCCGGCATGCTGAGATCAAGAATCACCACATCCCACTTACCTCGCCAGACTTGATCGAGCACCTCCTGGGCACTCGCACACTCTGTAAACTGCGAATCCGGAAATCCCTGCCTGATAATCTGCATGACACCGTGCCGCACCAAGGCGTGGTCGTCTGCGATCAGCACGTTCATTTTAAATGAGACGCAGCGTGCCTGCGTGAATTGTGCTCCCCAACTAATCGGGGACTTTTGACAATCACGCTCACACCTCGTCCGGGCGCGCCGGAAATCTCGCAGTCCCCGCCGATACCTGCAGCTCGCTCCCGCATCCCCAGTAGACCGATCGAGCCGACATTGGAAACATCCGCCTCACGCATCCCGCAGCCATTGTCTCTGATTTGAAGCACCAATCGCCCCCCCTGTAACGAGAGCCGGATCCGCACCTGCGTGGCGCGAGCATGCCTGAGCGTGTTGGTGAGGGCCTCTTGGAAGATACGGAAAAATGTGACCCTGATGGAATTGCTGATCTGCGGCGGGTCCTCGCAAACGTCGATATCAACGCCGATCCCCGTCGAAGACTGGAACTCCCTTGCCTGCCACTCAATTGCCGCAGCCAGACCGAACTCGTCGAGAATCGGCGGCCGTAAGTCGGATGCTATCCTCCGAACGCGATGAAGGAGAAAGTTTACGTGTTCGGCCGCCTGATCTGCCGTGAGGCGCGCAGCCTCAGGCTCTTGAGAAACCTGCACTTTGAAGGATGCGATCCCCATAGACAGCAAAGAAAGGGGCTGCCCCAATTCATCGTGAACGATCCGAGACAACCGCTTGCGCTCCTCCTCCCGCATCGCCTGGATACGGGCCGACAAGTTGCGCAATTGCTCCTCGCTGCGCTCCAAGCGTTTGCGCATCTGCAAATGCCCGGTGATTTCGTGAAAATAGATCACTGCGGCAGGCGCCCCCTCAATCCGAGGACACCGTTTTCCAAAAGCCTCATAATAGCGAGGTTCTCCGTCACTGGTTCTTGAAGCAAACGCTCCCTCACAGCACGCCCCAGCTTTCGATTTGAGGCTGCGGTCAAAGAAGGAGGCCAAGCTAGGCTCATTTTCATATCCGGGAAATTCGTGGACGCTCCCCAAGGCGCTCAGCACGAAATCCCTCTTAAACAGCGCCTTCGCGAAATCGGTCGCTTCGAGAATCCGTCCGCACCGATCCAGAAACACCATTGCCACAGGGAGTCCCCGCCAATGCGACTGAGAAAGATGGCCCTCCTCGCCCCCCCGCCGCTCCAGAAATGAGGCGTCGATGTGTCGGAATTTCGACGCCCTGACGCCTCCCGCTTCGGATGGTAGAAGAACATGTCGACACAACTCATTGAGATCAAAAACCGCCTGGCCTACGCCCAGATGCTGGGCCTCGGGTTTTAAGCGGCGTTGCGACTTCCGAGCCCTTGGGCGTTGAGAAAGAGACTTCATAGATTGTCAACGGATCGACCGCAAACGCCCGAGGACAGCGGACGTGCGCAGCCATTTCGAGCGGCCTGAAAGACGTTTTGTTTTTCCAAAAATACCATTGCAGAGATCGGCATCCCCGGCGCAGCAGGCGGGACATCGACTGACGCGCCCGCAGCCACCCGAGTCATCACCGAAAAGAACGCAGCCCATTTACTCCTGGTTGAGGGTAGCGCAACAGGGTTTCGCAGGTTTTTCAGGGGGTCCGCACATTTACGAAACAGGAAGGTGATTCACCGCCCCTTTCGCATCGCGAGTTGCGATGTCAGAATGCCCCATCGGCAGTGGCGTCAATCCGCCGATATTCCCTCCGATCAAGGTTGGCAATCCAGGCCGAACGAAAGTGAGAGCGAGAGGGCCTGAGGGGAGCGCGGCCACACACAAAAGTTTGCTCAGGGAACTTGAGCAGCCGTGGTTGTTCAATCTGCTAGGAATTCACCCCCCTTTTCGTTTTCGGAGTCCCGGCTAGATTTTGGGGCAGGGAGAACCGTTGCAGCGGAAATGGGAATGCCGGGCAGAAGCGAGCGGAAATTGAAACGGGGGAAAGCCGAGGGCCATTCGCATGCGACGAGGCGATCCGGCGGACGACAAAGCCCATCGTGACAGAGGGAGAGAAATTTGGAGTGCGTTAGTTGAGTCGGGCTCCCCGTTTGTCCCGGCCCTCTCGGGGCAGTCGGCTGCCAGCGGAACATAAAAACCCCAGATCTCCGGGCCACACAACACCCCCGGAAAGGAGAAAAAACACCATGCTCATTCGCGACATTGAGTGGGGCATCCCCCCAACCACAGGGGTGCTCGGCCCAGAGGCCGTCCATCTCTGGTGCGCCTCGCTGGACATTCCCCGGAGTCGCATTGACGCGTTTGAAAAAACGCTCAGCAAAGCGGAGAGAAAAAAGGCCGCAGAGCTTTGTTCCTGCTTTTTGAGACGGCAATTTATCGCTTCCCATGGACTTCTCAGATCCATCCTCGCCCGCTACATCCCAGCCCCTCCGGGCGACCTTGAGTTGGCAAACGACCCGCACGGGAAACCAAGGCTTGTGGGTATTGGCCAAGCCTTGTCGTTTAACATGGCGCACTCCGGTGAATTGGCGATCTACGCCGTTTCAGCGCAGGCAGAAGTAGGGGTCGACTTGGAGAGAATCCGTTCCATCGAGCATGTTCTGATGATCGCTGCGCAATTCTTTTCGCCTCATGAACAAGCCGAACTCCATACGCTGTCTGAAGATGACCAATTACACGGTTTTTTCGACTACTGGACT
Organism: Chthoniobacter flavus; assembly: GCA_945860355.1. Taxonomy (GTDB): domain Bacteria; phylum Verrucomicrobiota; class Verrucomicrobiia; order Chthoniobacterales; family Chthoniobacteraceae; genus CAIURC01. The sequence goes on from CAMARB010000239.1 coordinate 4,408, forward strand.
CGGAAAGAAGCTCTGATCAAGGCTCTCGGCTGCGCCATTCCAAAGACGGAGAGAGGATTGGGACTCGCCCAAAGCCAAAGCGTCCATGCCCCTCCCCTGCCGGAGCTTTCTGATCACTGGTGTTTGCAAAGTCTCTCCCCTGCACCCGGCTATA
>CAMARB010000240.1 GCA_945860355.1 Chthoniobacter flavus
GACAAGGACAAGGTGGTCAAAGACGGCATCGAGTTCCTGCTCAAAGAGAGCGAGGAGCGGCATCCGGTGAAATACAAGAGCGAGTCGGGGGGGGGCTTTAGACTGTATAGTTGGTACTACCACACCCAGGCCTGTCTGATGTTTGGGGGAAGTGCGTGGAGCAAATGGAACCGGATGTTCCAGGACGAGATCGCCAGCAGCCAGGGGCCGGATGGCTCTTGGCCACCCACCGGAGGCAAAGAAGCTGGTGAAGGCCTTGAGCGGCAGGTGGGGGGCTCCGGGCCCGTTTATCGCACGGCGCTCTGTGTGCTGATGCTGGAAGTGTTTTACCGTTACATGCCCATCAACAAGTAACGGCTGGGGTCGAGTCCCCGGAAAACGGGAACGACCCGTGCAGTCGCTTTCAGCCGTTGCCTTAGTGGTAAACGATGCCCTCCTGATTGCTCTTCATCGCTGATTTTCGGGTGGTTTTCGGGCCAGCCTGGTGGCCTTGGCGACTCGCCCGTTTGACCACTGAACTGCCCCCTCTGTATGGAACACGACCCCTTCAATCCAGCGCCCAGAAAATCCCTCGTCCAACGGTTCCAAGAGAAATTGGCGGCCTCGCGGTTTCTGACGTTCTCGCTGCTGCTTCACGTGGTGCTGGTGGTCATGGGAGGGAGCGTGGTGCTGTTCAAACAATACGTGGCCCCGCCGGATTTCGCGCCGGACGGACCCTTGGTCGGCAGCGAGACGGCGGTTCGGCCTCCGGAACCTGAGGTGGTTCAGGTCACCGAGACTTTAACTCAGACGCAGCCGAACATTTCCGCCCCGACGGTGAGTGCGATCGTGAGCACGACCACCCAGGCGTCCAGTTACCAGTTGGTTTCCGCGCCCATGCCCATGGTCAAATCGTTGGGGGAGGCGAAGTTGGGAGAGCTGCCCAAGGCCACCGCCGTCGGAATCGCCAAGGGATTGCCCGCGACGATGGCGGGCCGGGCGGGGGGCACGGCGCGGGCGGCGGCGATGAAAATGAGCGGCGGCAAGGATGCGAGTGAGAAGGCGGTCATGGCGGGGTTGCGCTGGCTCAAGCAGAACCAGAAGGAGGACGGGTCCTGGGGCGCAAATTATGTCTCTGCGATGACGGGACTCGGGGTGCTTTGTTTCCTCGGCCATGGGGAAACACCGGAGGCTCCTGAGTTCGGGCCCACAGTCAAAAAAGGAGTCGATTGGCTCCTGAAGAAGGGGAATGAGTTCGATGGTCGCATGTCCCTGACCAAGGGGCAGTTTCCGTCTCATGGGGGCGTCTATGAACACGCCATCGCCACGTATGCGATGTGCGAGTATTACTCCATGACCAAGGACGAGCGCTTGGTGGGCTTGGTGAAAAAAGCGGTGACTCATATCGTGGAGGGCCAGGCCCCCGACGGAGGCTGGCAGTACGCCTACGCGAAGGGCATCGACAGCGACACCTCGGTGAGCGGCTGGCAGATCCAAGCCCTCAAAGCGGCGCACCTCACCCAACTCAACATTCCCGGTGTCGATGAGGCCTTGGACAAGGCGATGCTCAACCTCAAACGGGTTCAGGGGCCCAAGGGCGGGTTCGGTTACCGCAAGGCGGAAGACCGATATTCTCTGACCGGGGTGGGGGTGCTCTGCACGTATTTCTGGAAACAGGACAAGGACAAGGTGGTCAAAGACGGCATCGAGTTCCTGCTCAAGCAGGCCGAGGATACTTACCGGGTGAAATACAAGGGGGATCACGCCGATCTCTACGCGTGGTATTACCACACGCAGGCTTGTTTGATGTATGGCGGCAGCGCGTGGAGCAAATGGAACCGGATGTTCCAGGACGAAATCGCCAGCAGCCAGAGCCCGGATGGCTCCTGGCCGATTGTCGGGGGGAAAGGCGGGCCCGGCGGCCTTGAAGTCAACGCCGGTGGTTCCGGACCGGTGTACCGCACGGCGCTCTGCGTGCTGATGCTCGAGGTGTTTTACCGGTACATGCCCACCAACAAGTAGCCGAGGGGGATTGCGGCAGTCATTCCGCGCTCCGGAATGACTGAAAAAGACTGGTTTTCACGCGGAGCGGCGGAGAAGGCGGAGGGTTTTTGAATCGACTGAACACCGGCGCCGTTTGCTTTCCCGCGCTCGGTAATCCCGCGGGAGAATGGGCTTTCAGCCTTCATCCCGTTTCCGCAGCCGGTCACGGGCCGGTTTAGGCGCTGACTCCTTTTATTTCTCCGCCGTCGGGACTTTGCCGAACGCGTTCAGAAGCAAGTTCTGGGTGAGAATCTCCGGGAGCACCTCGGGCTCGTTTGTCCCGGGATAAAACAGGTAGGCGGGCACCGAGGACCGCCCGAAACTTCTGAGCATCTCGGTGATTTCGGGGTCTTTCTCGGTCCAGTCCGCTTTGAGGGGAAGAATGTTCTTTTCCCGGAGGGCTTTGCGAACGGGCTCCGTGTCGATCACGACGCGTTCGTTGTATTTGCAGTTGATGCACCATTCCGCCGTGAAATCGATGAACACGGGTTGCTTCCGGCTCAGGGCTTGATCCAAGCGTTCCCGAGAGAAGGGTTGCCACGCGATCCCATTTTTTTCCACCGGCGCGTTCTCGGCGCGGCTGGCCGGTCCGGATTTGCCATCGAGTTTTCCGTGCAGGAACAACATCCAACTCCCCAAAAGCACGGCCACACATCCCAGGCTCACCAGTCGGCTCCGGGCCAGGCCGTAAACCCAGGCAATGAACCCCATGGCGAGGAGGAATTGCGCCAGGGACAGCATTCCCGGCACCCCGCGCATCGCGCCAAGGATGCCCAGAAGCCAGACGGCGACCCCCAGCAGAATAAAGCCGGTCAACTGTTTGAGGCGTTCCATCCATGCGCCGGGTTTGGGCAGAAACCGCATCCAGCCGGGATGCAACGTGAGGAGGAAATAGGGGAGGCTCATTCCCGCGGCGATGAGCGCGAAGATGAGAACCACCCACGGTCCGGGCTGGGCGAAGGCGAATCCGAGCACGGGGCCCAGAATGGGCGCCGTGCAGGAGGTGCCCAGGAGGGTGGTAAACATGCCCTGCGCGAAAGCCCCGGCATAACCCTCCCGACGGGCGAGTTGATCCAAGGTCGTCGCCGTGCCGCTGCCCAGGGTGATCTCAAAGACTCCCAGCATCGAAAGGGCGAAGCCGAACACCAGCGCGATGAGGCCCGCCAGGAGGTAGGGATTCTGGAACTGGAATCCCCAGTTCAGGCTCATACCGGCCGATTGAAAGGCGATCACCAGCGCGGCTAACCCCAGGAAAAAAGCGAACACGCCCGCCACAAAGGCGAGTCCCAGCCGGAACACGCGTTGGGGCGATTCGCCGGCCTGCTGGACGAACCCGAAGATCTTCAAGGCGATGACCGGCAGAACGCAGGGCATGAGGTTGAGGATTAAGCCGCCCAGAAATGCGCCCCAAAGAAGGCTCCACAGGCTGGGGGGGCGCGGAAGTTTCGCCGGGCCCGGATTGGGGCTCTGGATTGGAGAAGACGCCGCTGGTGCGGCGGGCTTGGCGGCACCCAGAGAATGGACCATCCAGCCCTTTCGTCCCGTCGCCGCGTTTTCGAGAACGAGGAGCCCTTGCCATCCCGGCGCGGCGTCCAGGCCGGGCAGCGGGGGCGTGGCTTCAAACGGCAGGGTGATGCGTTGGCGGGTCGGGTCGCCCTCAACAGGGGACACTTTCGGGTGGCCCAGCTCAATGGTGTCCGAGGGTTTGAGTGGGAAGAACTCGAGTTTCGTTCCGGGCGGGATTTGCGACACCTCCACGGAGAGTTCTTTGGCGGAGAGATTCCACTTCAGCCGGGCGTCCAGAGTGTCAGCGGGCTGGGGAAACCGTGAACTCCACTGGGCGAAGAGCTCGGAGTGATCGGGTGCTCCCGAGCCCGAGGTGGGCAGGGTGATCGAAACGGTGGAATTGCCCGGCACACAGGTCTCTTTGCACGCAAGCCAGCTGAGTTTGGCTTTGAGGGGCACCGGGGTCCCTGGGAGCGTCGCCGGGGGTGTGATTTCCACCAGGAGAAGGACCGAGTCCTCGTAGATGTAGGTCAGAAGATCGCCGTCATCGAGATGGGCCTTGGGCAGGGGCCACTCAATCGGTCCGGCGGTGAACCCCTCGGGCAGTTCCCATTCCACCCGGGGCGCCATGCCGGAGTCGCCGCCAAAACGCCAATACGTGTGCCAGCCAGCATCCAACTGGAGGTGCACCCCGACTTTAAACGGTTTGCCCGCCTCCACCGCGGTGGTGCTGCTGAGCAGGCTCGGCTTGATGTGCGGGGTGTCGAAGACACCCTGGCCGTTGAGCGGAAGGCAGAGCGCGAGAAGCGCAAAGAACCAGGGGAAGAGGCGCAGATTCATGGTGTGGGCGGAGGTAATCATGTGGGTGGAACGCACGGATCTAAAAACGAGAGGGAACAATCAAACGCCGGGGGCGTCTGTGAAGAGCGCGACGGAAGCCGTGTACCCGTGGATAAATGTTTTTCCCCCCACGGGTCCAATCTCGCCGTTGCAGAAAAACCCCGCACCCGCGTGCGCGCCAAACATCGTTTG
>CAMARB010000241.1 GCA_945860355.1 Chthoniobacter flavus
TCCCGCTTGCGGCTTCGGCCTCGCGGCTTCATTCCGGACATCGCTTTCGGTCGTGAACCGTCTAATTCGACCGGCGGGACTTTCACCCGCGTGGACGCCAGATTCCCCAGCGCACACCCGAAAACGGAAGTTCCAGCGGAATAATTGAATGGGCGAAAGCACAAAGGCTTCGGGTTCCGAACTTTACAAAACTCCCTCCGCGATCCCCGCGCCTCCGCGTGAAAATAATCTCTCTCTGAAACTTCGGAGTTCGGGATAAATCGGGCAGCGGCGTCGTCTGTTCTCATCAAAAGCTGGTCAAATCTTAATGTGACTGACTAAGAAACCCCGCGCCGCCGTCATTTAATGTATGGCTTTGCCCCCAGCTACGGACCGACCAGCTGGGTTCCGGAGCTCACCCAAACCCCTTCAAAAATCGTGAAATTTAGTTGTCCTTCCTGTAGCACGCAGCTGATGGCCGAGGCGGAGTATGCCGGAACCGTGGTCAGTTGCCCGGCCTGCAACACCAAGATTGAAGTGCCTGCGGCTCCGGCCGAACCCGCGGCTGCTGCGGGCCAACCCAAGCTCAAATCGGGGGAGCCGCTGCGCAAGGCTTGGAAAGAGGAGGACCCGAGCAACCCGAATGCGAAGTTGAGCCTCGGCATCGGCCTGGGGGCCGCGCTGCTCTGGTTTGCGATCGTTTACCCGATGCAGGCGCCCGCCGGCAAAGACATGGCCTACTTCACCGGGCCCGAATTCCTGGCCAACCTCTTCTACAAACACTTCGCGGTGAGTTTCGCCAACACGCTCTTTTTCTGCTGGGCGATGGCCATCCTCTTTTTGAAGCTCCGCAAACTCGGGCACCAGCGCCAGGCTCTGCTGCTCGACGTGCTTCCGGCGGAGTTGGGCAAGGAAATCAACGCCCAAAACGTGGGCAAATTCATCGACCAACTCTACCGGCTTCCCGTCAAGCTGCGCGACAGCCTCATGGTCAACCGGATCCGCAAAGCCCTGGAGTTCTTCGAGGTGCGCCAGAACGTGAGCGACGTGAGCGCCCTGATGACCAGCCAGTCCACCGTGGACGGCTCGCGTATTGTCGGCAGCTACATCATGGTCCGCGCGTTCCTCTGGGCCATCCCCCTTCTGGGCTTCATCGGCACGGTCGTCGGGCTTTCCCACGCGCTCGGCGGCATGAGTTTTAGCGACACCGACGTGGACAAGATGATGGGCTCGGTCAGCGCGGTGGTCAGCGGCCTGGGCACGGCGTTCGACGCGACGCTTCTCGGCTTGGTGCTCGCGGTCACCTTGAACTTCCCGCTCAACTACATCGCCAAGCGCGAGGACGAAATGCTCAACGACATCGACGCCTTCTGCAACGAGGTGTTGCTGCCAAGGCTCAACGACGGCGGCGCCCCCACCGGCAAGGACCTCGGGGGTGTGGCCGATTCGGTCGTCAAAGCGCTCTCCAGGGCCCAGGAGGAGTTTCTCACCGACCTCAACACGCTCTCGGCGCGGATGCTGGAGCACGCCAATCATCTCGACGAACGCGCGGAGCGCCATCACCAGACGGTGGCCGACGAGTTCAAGACCAGCATGGCCAAGATGCGCGAGGCCATCGGGGAGCATCAGAATACGGTGAGCCAGGAGTTCTCCAAAAACGTCGCCAGCCTGCGCGGCAACCTCGAAGAGCAGCAGCAGAAGGTCACCAAAACGGCCCTTGAGGAAATGTCCAAGGTGTTCGACAACGTGGCGAAGACCGGCGCCGACGTGAACGGGGCGTTGAAAGAGTCGGTTCGTTTGACTTCCATCTACGTCTCCGGATTGGAGCAGGGCATCAACGGAATCAACACCGCTCTCAGCAACCTGGGCGAAAAACAGATTGTGGTGCAGCGGGTGAAGAGCAAATGGTGGTTTGGCAAAGGTTAACCCGGCCTCTCTCCAGGTACCTCCGTTCCGCCGTCTCTTAATCCGTCCCTATGGCCAGACGCCGCCAGCGAGCCAGCGAGGAGCTGATGCTTATCCCTTTCCTGGATATTCTCTGCTCCCTCATCGGCGTGCTCATCCTCATCATCGTGGTGCTCTGCGTCGCGCAGTCTCAGAAGGTCAAGGCGCGCCCCGTTGAGGACGTGGCCCGTTCCAAGGAGCATCTCGAGCTCAAGGAAAAGCAGAAGCAAAACGAGAAGGTCAACGAACAGATCCGCGAGAAACTGGCCGCTCTGGAAAAACTCAAGGCCCAGGAAAAGCAGAAGGAGGAGCAGGTCGCAAAACTCCGCGTGCTGCTTGACGCTGCGGCGACCGACCGGGATCGCCAGAAAGAGCTCAGCCAGAAGCTGCTCAAGGAACTCGACGATCTCTTGATTGAAATCAACGGGCTGACTGCGCAGGAGGCACCCTTGAAAAAGCAGATCGAGGCGCTTTTGGCCGAGATCAAGAAGCTCCAGCCGCCCCCTCAAAAAGCCGCCCCCGTGGTGGTGCATCCCGGCGGGTCCGGCCTGGCGAAAGGCTCGAAGGTCTTCTTCATCGAAGCCTTCGGCGGCAAACTCACCTATTATTGGGACGAATCCAACAAAGGTTCGGTCAGCGCCGTGCCGGATGTCATTGCCGCCGACGCGGACTTCAACGCCTACCTCAAGGCGGTGCGCGCCGTGCCCCAGAGCAAAATCATCTTTCTTCTCAGGGACGACGGGATGGGCGCCTATCGTCTCGGCGCCGGTTGGGCGCAGTCCACTCACACCTTCGGGGTGGAGCAGGTCGGCAAACTGCCCATCCCAGGCCGAGGCGATATCGACCTCAAGTTCTTCAAAGAATTCATGGGGGCGCTCCCTGCGCCGCCTCCGAACCCCCCCTCTGCTCCGCCGGCACACCCTGCCGCTCCCGCCGTGCCCCCGCCTGCGAAGCCGCCCGCTCCGGCTCCCGTGCCCGCCGTCCCAGCGGCCAAACCTCCCGCACCTCCGGCTGCACCGGCTCCCAAACCCTGATCCCACACCATGAGCCGCCGCAAAGGACATCATGACGAAGAGCTCCCGTTCGTGGCCTTGATGGACACGATGACCAACGTGGTCGGCGTGCTCATCATTGTGCTTGTGATGGTGGGCATCGGCTTGGCCCGGTCCGTCAACAAGGTGCTCTCGGATCTGCCCCCGGTGACGGTTGAGGAACACGCCAAACTCCAGAAGCAGGTCGAGGACAGCACCCCGAAAGCCGATCCTGAGAAGCTCGAAAAGGAGAAGGAAAAGCTCCTCAAAGACCTCAAAAAATCCACGGAAGAGCTCAAAGATTTGGAGCTCACAAAGGACAAGCAGAAGGTCAAAATCGTGGACCTTGACGACCTCAACAAACAGCTCGACCAACGGAAAGTAGAGCGCGACAAGCGGAAGGCCGACGCCGAGAAACTCCTCGCCGAGATCGATCGGCTCAAGAAGCAGCTCGACACGACCCCTGTCTATCAACCGCCTCCCGCCGTGGTGGTGAAACTGCCAAATCCCCGGCCCATGCCTGACAAGGCCGTGATCCAGCGGTTTCTCGTCATCGGAAAACGCGTCTATTACATCGCGGACGAGGAAATCAAGGAGCTCGTCGAAGCCGAGCTCCGTTTGGCCGCACCTTCCATTGCCCAAAGCCGCGAAACGCTTAAAGGCCCCGATGGCAATCCTCTCATGACCCGGGATAAATCCGGCCGCGCCGTGCCCATGCGCAAGGTCGTTTTCGAACCCAAAAAACTCACGGATCATTTCTCCCGCAGAAACATCGGGAACCGGGACTTCAAGACGGAGCTTGTCCTCTCTCCCACCTCTCCGACGATCAACGTCAAGATGACGCCGCTTCCGGATCGCGGGGAAACCGTGGAGCAAACCAAAGGGATGGTTTCCACGTTCCAGGCGTTAATGCGCAAGTTCAAAGCCGACCCGAAATCGGTGATCTGGTTCCATGTCTATAAAGACTCTCTGGAAACGTATTTGGCCGTCCGCGATGTTGCGGATCAACTCGGCATGCCCGTCGGCTGGGATCTGTATCCCAGTCCCTTTTATGCGCGATCGCTTCTCGCGGAGTTCGCCGTGGCGCACACGCCGCCGCCGCCCACCGCCGCCCCGCCTGCGGGCGCGAAAACGGTGATTAACATCGCCGCCCCCAAAACCGTTCTCGATTAGTTCGCCCGCATCGGTTGGGCTCCGCAAGAGTCCGATTCGTTGCCCCGGAGCTCGTAACCGGGCAGGACTCGTCCGGAGCGCCAGACCGCTGGGAACAAATCGCTCAATGATTCCCGGAAAGGTTCACCGCATCGGACTCAGAGCGTGCAAAGATTCCCCGAGTTCCGGCCTCCGCCCCTCCATATCTGCGTCATCTGAGTCATCTGCGGTTAAATAGAGTAGGGAGGCGCGGTTGGTGAAGCACCGCACGCGCCTCCCCCTCATCGACCCGGACGTGCGGATTTCCCGCATCCGGCTCTCGGAGGCTGTTCGCCGGTTTGCTTCATGGTTTACCGTAGGCAGCATGGTGCGGCATCCGATACAGGCCGTGTCTTTCCCGCAGTTGCTCGCGGGTGTGCTCGGGCGCGTAGCGCGCT
>CAMARB010000242.1 GCA_945860355.1 Chthoniobacter flavus
TCCCCCATCCGCTCCACTATGAAACCGTTTTCTACCCTGAAGGTCGCGCTCGCGCTCACAGCCAGCGTCAACACCCTGCTCGCGGAACCCGATCGCACCCAGAAACCGCAACCGGGCCCGGCCCCGGCGGCTTCCTTCCCCGACTACCAGCTGCGCGAACTCTCCAACGGGCTCAAAGTTTTTGTCATTGAAGACGACCGCAAGCCGACGATCACCCTCAGGCTGCTGATCAAATCCGGCTCCACAAGCGACGCCGGAAAAACCGGCCTGGCCGGCTTCACCGCAGGCCTTCTCAACCGCGGAACCGCGACGCTCACCGCCGCTCAGTTCGCCGCGGAAACCGACTTTATCGGAATGCGTTTGGAAGCCATGGCCGGCCCAGATTCCATCGCGGTCAGCGCTGGGGGACTCACCAAGTACACAGAGAAAATACTCGCCCTCTTCAGCGATGCGGTTCTCCACCCCGCATTCCCCGAGGATCAATTCGCCAAAGAGCAGAGGAAGACTCTCTCGGCTCTGGCCGCCGAAAAACAGGAGCCCGCGCGACTGGCCAGCAAACTCGCGGGAAAAGTGATTTTCGGGGAGCACCCCTACGGGGCGTTTATGACCCCGGCGACGGTTCAAGCCGTCACCCGCCAAGACTTGGTGGGCTTTCACCGGCGGCATTTCCTCCCCAACAACGCCACGCTGGCCGTCGTGGGCGACGTTTCCGCGGCGGATATCCTGCCCCGGATCGAGAAGGCGCTTGCGGCATGGAAACCGGGCACCCTTCCCGAACTGGAACTTCCGCCGGCCCCATCCCTGAAGGGAATCACGGTCCACTTGGTCGACCGGCCCGGCTCGGTCCAATCCAACATTCGTGTCTGCCAAACCGGCCCTGCCCGCCGGGATCCCAACGTGCCGGAACTCAACGTGCTCAACGCCACGCTCGGGGGCGGCTTTTCAGGACGCCTCTTCCAGAACCTCCGGGAAAAACACGGTTGGACCTACGGCGCGTACTCGGCTTTTGACATGCGCAAACACGCCGGCGCATTCGAGGCCAGCGCAGAAACCCGCAACGACGTCACGGCCAAAGCCATCGAGGACACCCTCAAAGAAATCGCCCGGCTCCGCGACGAACCCGTGCCGGAGCAGGAACTCGAACTCCAACGCCAATATAATATAGGCAACTACCTGCTCAGCCTCGAAAACACCGGGCGCACCGCGCAACGGGTACAAGACATTGACCTCTACGGATTGCCCCCCGATTTCTACAAAACCTACGCCCGCCGCATGGAAGCGGTTACGGCGGCATCCACCCAGGAGCTCGCCCGGAAATTTCTGAGCACGGAGAACGTGGCGATCACGGTGGTCGGTGAAGCCAAAGAGGTCCTTCCTGAACTCGAAAAAATCGGGAAGGTCCACGTTTACGACACCGAACTGCAACCCATCAAAAAGTAGACCCCCGATTCCGGGCGTTTCCCGCGGGCGCGATCCGCACCGGCAGCCCCACGGGATTCCGACCGGCGCACTTCGATGCATTACCGCGGCCGGCTAGCCCCCTCCCCGACGGGTTACCTTCATCTGGGGCACGCCCGGACGTTTTGGATTGCCCATGAGCGTGCGAAGGCGCGCTCCGGAGCGTTGTTGCTGCGCAACGACGACCTCGACGCGGGCCGGAGTCGGCCCGAATTCGTGAGGGCGATGCTGGAGGACTTGCGCTGGCTGGGATTGCATTGGAGCGAGGGCCCCGACGTCGGAGGCCCATTCGGTCCCTACGATCAAAGCGCCCGGCTTCCCCTCTACCGGCAGGCGTTTGAGGCGCTCCGCCAAGCCGGGGCGATCTACCCCTGCTCTTGCTCCCGCCAGGATGTTGTCCGCGCCCTCTCCGCCCCGCATGTCGGCGAGGAGGAACCCGTTTACCCCGGCACCTGCCGACCCCGGCACGACGATGCGCTCCGGAACATGGAATCCAGCAAGCCACGCCATTGGAGGTTCCGCGTTCCCGACGGGGAACGCCTCGGATTCGAGGACGGCGCCGTGGGCCGTTGTGAACAGGTGTCGGGCGCCGACTTCGGCGATTTCATTGTCTGGCGCAAAGACGACCTGCCCAGCTACCAACTCGCCTGCATCGTGGATGACGCCGCCATGGGCATCACGGAGGTGGTTCGAGGCGCCGACCTCATCGCGTCCACCTTCAGGCAAATCCTCCTGGCACGGACGCTTTCCCTGCCGCTGCCGTCCTTTTTCCACTGCCCCCTCGTCACCGACTCCCAGGGAACACGCCTTTCCAAACGCGACGGCGCCACCAGCCTGCGCGCGCTGCGCGCCCAAGGCTGCCGCGCCGAGGATCTCAGAGCCGGATGGCGGCGGGACATCACCTCGACACCCGTGCCACTGCCGCCATCGGAATGACACATTCCGAGCCATTGACCTCGCCCCGCCACACGTCTAGATAACGCCCGTGCTCCGCCCCTTGCTGAATCCCTCCATTTTGACGTCCGCCCTCATGGCGGTCTCCTCTTTAAGCCCGGCTCAAGCTCCACAGCAGGTCCAGCCGCCCCAGCCAACGGGTGTCAGCGACGCGCTGCCCTCCACGGTCAAACTGCAGTTTCCCAACGCGGACATCTCGACCATTCTCGACCTCTACGAGACGCTCACACGGAAGCGGCTGATCCGCCCAAACCAAGTGCTCGCGGGGCAAATCTACATCGTCATCAACGACGAGGTGACACGCGAAGAGGCAATCCAGATCATTGAGACCACGCTGTTGATCAACGGATTCACCCTCGTGCCTTCTGAGGACGGCAAACTCGTCAAGGTCTTCGGAAACGGGGTCAACCCGCGCACTGGCGGAATCCCGATCGTTTCGGACCCCGCCGACCTGCCGGAGGGAGAGCAAGTGGTCACCTACCTCTTCAAAGTCAAATTCGCGGATCCGAACGACTTGGCGCAGACGATGCAGGCGTACATCGCCCCGAGTCAGGCGGGATACACTTCGATCATCCCGCTGGCCAAATCCCAGGCGGTGTTGGTCACGGAAAACACCCCCATTCTCCGCGGGCTCATCCGGCTGGTGGAGCAAATGGATACGGCGCCCGCAGAGGTAAAGAGCGAATGGATCACCCTGGAACGGGCCGACGCCAAGGAGGTCCTTGAGAAGCTCAAGGAAATCTTCGACAAACAACCATCCCAAGCCGGTGGCGCTCCCGGGTCGCCACGTGCCGTCCCTGTCGCCACACCGGGCGGAACTCCCATCCCGGACGGGGCGTCCGTCGAGTCGACCGGCGCCAACATCGTGGAAATCTCAGCGCCCAAGACGCTTACGGAGGACGCGGTGATTGTGGGAAAAATCAAAATCACAGCCGACACGCGGACAAACCGCATCCACGTGGTCACGCGCCCAATCAACCTCAGCTTTGTGCGCACTCTCATTGAAGAGTTCGATCGCGACGTGCCCTTCGGGCAACCCGCCGAGCGGCGGCTGCGGTTTGTGACGGCGATCGACGTGCTTGAGCCGGTCATCCGCGCCATCCAGGACCCCGGCACGAAGGAGGGCGGCCAGGGCGGTTCGGGGGGGGGAAACGGCCAGGGAAACAACCGGCAAACCAACGGGCAGAACACTTTTGGCGGCGGGTTTGGGGACGGCGACCGAAACGGCTCGGGCAATGGCGGCGGTCGGGGCAGATCAGGCCGCGGCGGCGGCGGCGGCGGCGGGATCGGCGGGGAGGAACTTTCAGCCACACAGATGGAGACCGCTCCGAAAGCCGTGAACGTCGGCAACACGCGGATCATCGCGGACCCTCTGAGCAACAAAATCATCGTGCTCGGCAACAAGGAGGTGAAAGAGAAGATTTTCGCGGTGCTCGACCGGCTCGATGTGCGGCCTCCGCAGGTGGCCATTCACGCGGTCATTGGCCAACTTGAGTTGAGCGAGAACGAACAGTTCGGGGTGGACTACATCATCAAGAAAGGCAGCGGCGGGATGGTGAGGGTGCCTACCGGCACAGGGGGAACGGGCGGGACGGGAACGGGCGGGACGGGAACGGGGAACGGGACCGGGGGAACCGCTGGAACAGTGGACGCCAACGTGCCGGGCATCAGCAGACTCATCGGGTTCAATAACGGTCGGCCCGCTCTTTCCCTGGCAAACATCCTCGCACAATCGAACGTGTCCCAGATCGCGGTTGCCGGCAGCACGGGTGTTGCCGGCTTTTTCACGGCCGGAAACACCCTCGACGCGATCGTGACCGCTTTGGAGTCGACCAACCGGTTCCGGGTCACCGCGCGTCCGTTTGTTTTCACCACGAACAACAAAAAAGCGATCATCTCCTCCGGCCAAGAGATTGCCGTGCCCGCGCAGACCCAGAGTTCGATCACCAACGGCAACAACCTTCAGGACAACACGGCGCTCAACACCACCATCGAGTACATCAACGTCGACCTGAAGCTGGAGGTGGTTCCGCTGATCAACTCGGAACGCGAAGTGACCCTCGACATTGTCCAACGCGTCGCGGAAGTCTCAGGGAGCACGCGGATCGGCACG
>CAMARB010000243.1 GCA_945860355.1 Chthoniobacter flavus
CTTTCGTTATGGCCTGCTGGTTCAGACGATGTCCCGCTTGCGGCTTCGGCCTCGCGGCTTCATTCCGGACATCGCTTTCGGTCGTGAACCGTCTAATTCGACCGGCGGGACTTTCACCCGCGTGGACGCCAGATTCCCCAGCGCACGCCCGAACCCCGGAGTTTCAGAGAAGGATCATTTTCACGCGGAGGCGCGTGGGGCGCGGAGGGGGTTTTGAAAATTACGGACCGCCAGGGCGTTGAGACTGCTCGCGCGCAGTCCTTCCGCTGGAACTTCGATTTTATGGTTGAGCGGGCTGCGGATAAGGGCCGTGGGTTTGAGAGTGCCGGCTAGCGGGCGTGTTCGGGGGCGCTCACGAAGGTTTGCGCCAGAGTGTCGGCCACCATTTTGCCGCGCCGGGTGAGATAGACCCGATCCTGCGAGCCGGAGAAAAAGCCGTCCCTCTCAAACTCAGCGACCTCCCGGGACCAAGGTTCAAGCCACTCCCTGGGCACTCCCCGGTTGGTGCGCAGAGCGAAAGCGATTTGCTCGCTGCGCCTCAGATCCCCGGGAACGGACTCGCTGAAGGCTTCCGCGTGCGTGCCCGCTTGGATTTTCCCGGTGTAAGCGCTGGTGTCGGCCACGTTTTGCCAGCGCCGCTCGCCCACGGTGGAGAAGGCGCTGGGTCCCAGGCCGAGATAATCCGCGCCCAACCAGTAGGCGAGGTTATGGAGGCAATCCCGGCCCTCCCGGGCGTAGTTGGAGATTTCATACTGCCCGTAGCCGGCCCCGGAGAGGCGGTCCATGGTGTCCTCGAAGAGATCGGCATCCCAGCTGGCGTCCTGGGTGAACTCGCCCTTGGTGAACCGAGCGAAAAACGCGGTGTCCTCCTCGTAGGTGAGGCAGTAGGCGGAGATATGCTCGGGCTGAAGGGCGATGGTCTTTTCCAAGCTGGCGGACCATTGGTCCCGGGTCTGTGTGGGCACGGCGAACATGAGATCCAGGTTCACGTTGTCGAACCCGGCCTCGCGGAGGATGGCGTAACTGCGCTGGGCTTGAGCGCCATTGTGGACACGGCCGAGCACCTGAAGCAGGCCTTCGTCCCAGGATTGCACGCCCATGCTGATCCGGTTGACCCCGAGTTGCCGGAGGCGGGACGCCTTTTCAAGCGACACCGTGGCGGGGTTCATCTCCAGGGTCCACTCCCGGAGCTGGCTGAGATCGAGCCGCGCCCGGAGGCCCGCGAGGAGGTAATCGAGCTGGGCGGTGCTCAGGGCGCTGGGGGTGCCCCCTCCGAAAAAGATGGTTTCAGGGCGGAGCTCCAACGAGCGCTGCCGGAGATCGAGTTCGGCGAGAACCGCGTCGAGAAACCCCTGGGTCTTGTTCCGGTCGCTGGCCTCTTTGTAGAAGCTGCAATAGGGACAGACCTTCGGACAAAACGGGATGTGGACGTAGAGATGCCGAATCGGGCCGCTGCTCATGCCCCGTATCCCTCCACCCGCCGCCGGTCGCTGGCAAGTTTCTCCCGCAGGAAATCAGTGTTCAGAGGCGCCTTCCGCTCCCAAACCCGTGTTGGCGCGCACGGTCAACTCCGTGAACCGCGCCTCGGCGCTCGGCTCCCGGGTCATCAGAGTGCCGAGAATCGCCCCCAAAAAACCGAGCGGGATGCTGAGGATCCCGGGGTTCTCAAGGGGGAAAATCGGCGCCATTTGGATGAAATGGCGACCCGTGGTGAGTGTTTCGGGATCAATCCCCATGACGCTGGGGCTCATGAGAATCAGCACGATGGAGCTCACCAGCCCCGTTCCGAGCCCCGCGCAGGCGCCCACGGTGTTGAACCGTTTCCAGAAGATACTGAGCACGATCACCGGCAGATTGGCGCTGGCCGCCACGGCAAACGCCAGCGCGACCAGGAACGCGACGTTCACCGCAGAGCCGAGCACGATGGCAATGGCGATGCTGATGGCGCCCACCACAAACGCCGTGATCCGCGCCACGCGCACTTCCTCGCCGGGTTTCTGCTCTTTGCCGTGATGAATCACGTTGGTGAAGAAATCGTGGGCGAAACTCGTGCTGGCGCTGATGGTCAACCCCGCGACCACCGCCAAGATCGTGGCGAACGCCACCGCGCTGATGAACGCGAAGAAAACCTCGCCCCCGAGTTTTTGGGCCAGGAGCGGCGCGCTGGCGTTGGGGTTGGATTTGCCCAGCGCATCGATGATGTTGTCCGGGTTGAGGATCGTGGCGGCCCCGAACCCGAGGAACGTGGTCATGATGTAGAACAGACCGATGATGATCATGGCCCAGACGACGCTGGCGCGGGCTGTTTTCGCATCGGGCACCGTGTAAAAACGGACCAGCACATGGGGCAAGCCCGCCGTTCCAAACACCAAGGCGAGTCCGAGAGAGATGAGATCCAGCGGCCCGTATCCGTTCCCGATTTGGGCGCCGTATTTGAGGCCGGGCTGGAGGAAATCCCGGGTGACGAGTTCCCCCGTTTTGGTGTGGAAAGTGACGTGGCCCAGGGCGTCGAAGAACTTCGTGAAGCTGTAGTCAAACTGCTTCATGACCAACACGCTCAGGAAGATCGACCCGCTCATGAGCAGGATGGCTTTGATGATCTGCACCCAGGTGGTGGCCAGCATCCCACCAAACACCACATACACGATCATCAGCACCCCCACCCCGCAAACCGCCACCTCGTAGCTGATCCCCGGCATCAGCAACTTGACGAGCGTGCCCGCCCCCACCATCTGCGCCACCATGTAGAAGGTCGACACGGTCAGCGTGCTCAGGGATGCCATTGCGCGCACCGGACGCGGGCTGAGCCGGTACGCGAGCACGTCCGCCATCGTGTATTTGCCGGCGTTCCGCAGGGGCTCGGCCACGATGAGCAGCACGGTGAGATAGGCCACCAACCACCCCACGCTGTACATGAACCCGTCATATCCGGCGAAAGCAATCATGCCGCTGATCCCCAGGAAACTAGCGGCGCTCATGTAATCGCCCGCGACCGCCAGACCGTTCTGCCAGCCCGTGATCCGCCTTCCGGCGGCGAAGTAGGAGCTCGCCCCCGACGTCTTGCGGGCGCTGAAGTAGGTGATCACCAAGGTGAAGGCCACAAAGGCCAGGAACATTCCAAGGGCGGGTGTCATGGGGAAAAAATTTGGCGGTGAAAAAGAGGCGGAACGAGAAGGGCGAACCCGGCGGGAAACCTACTGGCCGGATTTCCTGCCGAACCGCGCGAGGATCGCCTCCGCCCGACGATCCCAGCCCATGGCGACCCCGACGTAGATGATGGCGAGCGCCCAAGCCATGAAGAATTGGGACAGGGCGAAAATGTAGGCGATGTTCAAGTTGCCCCAAACCTTGCGCGCCATGAGCTCCGGCGCGTAACCCACGAGCACCGGCAGAGCGAAGTAATAGAGAACGAAAAAGATCGTGGCCGGCACGATGAATCGGGCCTTTGAGCGGAGCAGCTCCTTGAACTCGCGGGTCGCGGCAATCGCGTCCCAATCCGCAAGCCCCATTTCTTCGACGCCCGTCCGTTCATGGGGAGGTTTGTCGCCGGCCCTGCCCAAGGGGGCGACATCAGTGGCTGCACCGGTGACAGGCGTTAAATCCACGGGGTCGGGGGAACTCATGGGGGCGGAACCTAGCCGGAGCGCAAGCACCGCGTCTAGAGGAAGTTCCTCCTCGGATTAGGATTTCCTATTCCCGCCGCGCGATCCGCGGCCGGCAGTTTTCCGCGCCGGTGGAAGCCGCCCCGTTTTAGAGAAGGCCGTTTGGACCGCTCCGAGGGGCGCTCAAAGTCACCGTGCGCGCGGCCATCACACCGCCGTTCATGAACCGATGAGCGACCCCGGCGGGAATCACCACGGCCGTGCCGGGCAACATGCGGGCTTTTTCCTCGGCCACCTCGGCCAAGACTTCCCCCTCAAGCACCAGGAGCAACTGGTCGCGACTCGCCGTTTCGTGCGGCGCATCATCCGCCGGCAGCCCCGGGTCAATATGGGCGAAGTTGCGATGCGGGAAGTTTTCACCGGCGAAAATCTGCCGCCAAGACTGGGACGCATCGAACTTCGTAAGGAACATTGTGGCGGCCAGAGTATCGCGAAACCTCGGAGCGCCTATCGGGAAGCACCCGGGGGGCCGTGTCCGGGATTTTCGACTCCGCCCGAGTCTGGAGCGTTTTCGTCCGCGCTTACACCTTGCGGCCGAACTTTTTCTCCAGCTCGCCGTAATTCATCTGGATCATCGTCGGGCGCCCGTGGGGACAGCAGTAAGGCAGTTCGCAGGCCAACAAGTCCTCGATCAGCCGCACCAACTCCGCCTCCCTCAGATAATCGTTCGCTTTGACGGCATGCCGGCAAACCGTTTTGGCGATCATGTCCTCGCCCAAACGCAGCCGCGAACTCTGGCTGCTGGTTTCACGCAGGTCATCGATGATTTCACGGATGAGCTGGCTGGGTTCCCGGCCTTTGAGGAAGGTGGGCAGGGCGTCGATTTTGAACGTGC
>CAMARB010000244.1 GCA_945860355.1 Chthoniobacter flavus
GCTGACCACCAGCGTGGATCTCTCGAGGAAATCCCTGGATCGGGGGCGGGAAAACTTCGCCTTGAACGGGGTGGATGCGGAGGCGGGGCATCGTTTTTACGCCGACGACGTCCAGGATCTTTTGCCGCGCCTCGCCAGAAAAGGGGAGCAGTTCGACGCGATTGTGCTCGATCCACCCACTTTCTCCAGGGGCAACAAGGGCCGCCGATTCCAAGTCGAACACGACTTTGAGCAGTTGCTGCTGGCCGCGCTGGAGGTGGCCGCTCCCCAATGCCGGATTCTTCTCTCCACCAACTGCACCCGGCTCACCCGCAGGAGCTTGGAGACGATTGCCCGGCATTGCCTGAAGCTGGTGCGTCGGCCGACGCGGTTTCACACCGAGCAACCCCTGCCCGATGTGCCCTCGGAATTTTCGGCCCAGACCCTCTGGGTCATCTAGAGAGTTCGCCGACGGCGCGAGCGGGGGAAAGTCGGCGCCGCGCCAAAGAAAAAGGCGCGCCTTCTCGAAAGAAGACGCGCCGATAAAACGACCAGAGAGGGGGGTAGCTCGCTGGAGCCGCCTTTAGCGCACCTTGAGGAGTTCCACCTCGAACACGAGCGTCTCGTTCGGGCCGATCGGTCCGCCCGGCGTTCCGCGGGGGCCGTAGGCGAGCTGGGGCGGGATGAAAAACTGGAACTTCGCGCCTTCTTTCATGAGCTGAACGCCTTCGGTCCAGCCTTTGATCACGCGGTTGAGCGGGAATTCCGCGGGTTCGTTTCGTTTGATGGAGCTGTCGAACTCCGTGCCGTCGAGCAGCGTGCCACGGTAGTGAACGACGACCGTGTCGGATGCGGCGGGGCTTTTGCCCGCGCCTTCTTTGAGGACCTTGTATTGGAGGCCGCTGGCGGTCGTTTTGACGCCCTCGACTTTCGCGTTTTGCGCGAGAAATTTCTCGCCCTTTTCAGATGGGGTTTCAGCCATGGCGCAGAGGGGTAACATTGTGGCCACCGCGGCGGCGACGGTTTTCTTGAGAGAGAACAGGTTCATCCCCGCCAAGCTACGCGCAAACCCGTGCTCCGCGCAACCTGCCCGACTCAGTCATTTCGCGAGGCCCTCCGCCTCCTGGTCGGGGTCGCCCTCGGCGATCTGCTCGCCCGCCACGATTTTTCCCCCGGCCATTGTCCACCGGTAGACGCCGCTATGCTGCCCTTTGCGGATCTGCCGGAGGAGCCGCGGGGCGTCCCGCTTTTGGAGCATCAATTCGGAGACGCCCCCCGCGTGGCAGCTCAGAACCTTGTCGTGGCCTTTGAATTCCCGCGGATGCCCGAGGGTGTGCGAGAACCCCTCGGCCTGCGCCGGAGCTCCCCGTTGCAGGACGAGAAAGCTGTAGGGAAGCGAGCGCAGGTCGATCCCCAGCTCGAGGCTGAGCTGATGCCAGGCGGCGTCCTGGAAGATCTCGCTGGGCGGCTGCGCGAAGTGATGGCACCAGTGGCGCTCGTTTGCGCGGCTGAGCAGGCCGCATCCCGCCTGATGGGTGCACGGGGCCACCGCGGCAAAGGAGGGATGGCCTTCCCTGAGTGTCTCCCGGACGGTGATCAATTGCCGGCTTTCCGCGTGCGCGCCCGCCTCCACCCAGATGATTTCCCGGGCCTTGCGAAGCTGCTCGAGGAGCCGGATGAGCTGCGGTTCGGGTAGCTCGTTGATCACATGGCTGAGCACGACGAGTGTGTTCTCATCCAACCCGTCGTCGGCCTGGATTTGGAGATCGGGATGAAGGGCGCGGGCGCGCTCGGCGGCGAACCGCATGGCCCCGGGGGATCGATCGTGCAGGGAGAGGCTTTGGAATTGCCCCGGCCATGCGTCCAAGACGCTGCGGCTCGCGATGCCCGTGCCGCACGCCCAATCCACAATCCGATGGCTTTGGGGTCGCCAGCCGCGCTCGCCGAGTTCGCTCAAGGCACCCGCCCATTTCCACCCGATCCGCTCCGCGAACGTACGGTCGTAGAGTTCCAGCTGGGTTTCACTGATCCAATAATTGGATTTGCCGGCGGTGCCGGCGAGAAACCCATCCCGCAGTTGGCGGAGGGTTTTCAATTCGAGAGGGGTCCAGTGTTTTACCATGGTCAAAGAGTGGCGGTCGCCCGGTGCGGCCCGGTCTAAAGCTCGCCCAGGAGCCGCGCGAGCCTCTGGTTCGTTATTCCGTAGAAGGCCAAAAGCTCCCGCAGCCTCCGCCTTGCGGCGTCCGGGTCGGTTTGCCGGGGGCGTTTCACGGCGGTCAGCATCAGGTTCTTCCCGGTGTGTTCGTGGGAGATGAACTCGAACACGCTGGATTTGTATCCGTGGATTTCCAGGAGGAGGGCGCGCACGCTGTCGGTCAAAATCTCCGATTCGCGTTCACAGAGGATTCCGTGCCGGAAGACGTCCGCAAGAACGGGGGGCGCGGTGAGCTGGGGGCGGATTTCTTTATGGCAGCAGGGGGCGGTGATGATGAGCGACGCGCCGCCGCTGATGCCCTGGAAAATGGCGTCGTCGGTTGCCGTGTCGCAGGCGTGCAACGCGATGAGCACATCGAGGCCCGACGACAGGCCGTGTTGAGCGATCGTGCCTTGTTCAAAATGCAACCCCTCGATGCCCGCGTCTTTTGCGACTTGGTTGGTTAGCTCCACCAAGTCGGCCCGGAATTCCACGCCTTTCACCCAGGCGTTGTATCCGGCGTTTCTGAGAAAGTCCGCGACGGCGAACGTCAGGTAGCCTTTGCCCGCCCCCATGTCCACGACCCGCAGAGAGCGGGCGTCGGGGGAGGGAGTCAGAGCGCCCTCCTGTTCGTTGAGGAGATGGCTGAAAATTTCCACAAACCGCTGGATTTGCCTCAGTTTGTCGGCCATGCCGGGCCTTGGGGCGCCCTGCGCGTTGGTGACGCCGAGCGCCTGAAGGTAGGTGACATCGGGCGCCACAATCCGGGGTTTCAGCCGGTCGTGGTCGGGGCTCGGGGCCACATTGAATGTGGCTCGGCGGGCCTTGATCCTTGGGGGCTCCCCGGGGCGCTGGCGGAGCTCCCAGTCCCCGGTGGTGGTGAAGAGGTGGGCCGATGCGAACCCGCTCTCGACGAGCGGTTTGATGCGCGCCAACCCCTCCGCAAACGGGAAGTTTTTGGTGGTGTCGCGAGTGGCGTAGCGCAGGAGGAGCGAAAGTTGGGGGCCCCCTTTTAAAGCCACCACGCGCCCGTAAACATTCCGCAGGCCAGGATCCGCATCGAGCGGACTGCTCAGCGTGAGTTTGACGAAACCTCCGGCATCCAAGGCGGTTCGCAGTTGATGTAGAAACGTTTCGGCGGGAGGCATTCGCAGGGTGTGGAGAATCCGAGAGTTCGTGGGCAACTCAATCCCCAATTCCCGTAAACGGCACGGATGGCGGGCAGGAATGCTCCAGAAGCCGGGCGGCGGGGCGTGGGGGGCGTGGGGGAGATTGGCTGATCCTCACGGGGATCTCCCCGGCATTCTTCAGGATCCGAGCGCCGTGGAAACTCCCGCCTTGCCCGGGGAGGGTCGTCACCCCACAGTGCTCCCGCGGGTGGCAGATGATCGCTGGGCCGGGCAACCGGTTTAGAGGAAAGTCCGAACACCGTCAGGCAGCATGCCGTGGAGAACACGCGGGAGCGCCGGGCCAAAGTCCGGCGCGACGGAGAGTGTCACAGAAAACAAACCGCCAGCGGCGTCGCAAGACGCCGGTGGTAAGGGTGAAAAGGCGGGGTAAAAGCCCACCGCCCGGCGCGCAAGCGCCGGGGCACGAAAAACCCCATGCGGTGCAAGACAGAACAGGGAAGCCGGGTCGCCTAACCCGTGAAGCCTCGGCTTCACCTTCCCGGGTATTAGTCGCACCTTGCGCAGGCAAGGCTTGTCGCTCCGGCGACATGAGAGAAATGATCATCGAATCCGTGCGCAGGCGCGGAGGAACAAAATTCGGCTTATCGCCACCCGCCTTTTTTTAATGGGCGCCTCCCGCGGACAGCGAGCGGCGCCCTTCTTTTCCCGAAGGCTGTTTCCCCGCTCCCCGGGGCCCGAGGATTCGGAAGTTTCGGAGGATTCGGGGCGAACCATCCAACTCGGGCACCCCGGCCCTCACTTTGGCGCCGCTGCGTGACCCCTGTTTTTGGGCCAATGATTTTGGCCTAAGCGCTTTTGTTGAGCGCTTTCCTCGCGGTTTTTCCGATCGAGGTCATCGCCGCCAATCCCGCCACGATCCCGACGCCCATGAGCGCGTATTCAAAAGGGTGCCGGGGCCGCTGGTTGCCGAGAACTGCCTCCAGGCTCGCCTGCGCAGTGGACCCGAGCCACACGAAGAAAATGTTGGCCGGGATGATCGCCACCACCGTGGCCACAAAATACGGCCAGAACGCGATGGCCGTGAGGCCGTAGGCAAAATTCGAGAAGCCGAAGGGGATAGGGCAAAGGCGCAGCAAAAAAATGATCCGCCAGCCTTTTTCCCCA
>CAMARB010000245.1 GCA_945860355.1 Chthoniobacter flavus
GTCGTGCTCCTCAAGCAGGTGGCGGAACTTGAGCAGGGTGGTGGCGTCGGGAACCGACTCGACGCCGAGGTCGATCCCGGTGAAGTGGCGCATGGACTGGCTATCGTAGATGGCGTCCTCGAGGGCCTCGTCGGCGAGCCCATACCACAGCTGGAGACAGTAAATGCGCAGCATGCGCTCGATGCCCACAGGAGGCCTGCCGCGTTTGCCCTGAGGGTAGAAGGGTTCCACCAGCCCCACCAGAAGGAGCCAAGGCACCACGGCGTCCATCTCCGCGAGGAAGATGTCCCGGCGGGTGAGCTTCTTTTTCCCGGCATACTCTGAGTGGGCGAAACTTGGCTGGAACTCCATGCCCGCAGGATGCACGGGCCCGCTGTGTTCATCAATCGTTTGACGCTGTTTTTTGCCCGGGAATTAATCAGCGTTTCCTTAGGTAAGTCCTGAGACACGGTCTCCTGGCGCTCAATTACGAGCGGCGTGGATAGGGACAGCGGCGTGGATAGGGACAGAGCTTCTGTTGCTCCGATTCGGGACAGGTATTTTATGCACGCTCGGCTTGGCCAAAGGGCTGCGTTTGCGGATCAAGGCGGCTTGATCTCGCCCGCCTTCAAGGTCGTCACTTTAGATCCCCCGCAGATCACCATCCCCCCCCCCAGATCCCTCCCGCCGGCTTCCGCAAATGCCGATTTCAGGTCGGGATAATTTAATAAGCGCCGATGCCGCCGGGGAGGGCCGACGCGTCAATTTTTGAGTCGAAAGTGGCAAAACGTCCGCCCCGTTTCACGGCGAGGCCGAGGAGGTAGATATCGGTGAGATGTTTCGCGGCGGGAAGCTCCGGAAAATGGGTGGGATCACAGAGACTCAGATCGTCCGTCCAGAATTGGTGCCCTGGGCTTGCGAGATACGCCATGAAATGTTCGCGGATCGCCTGCGGACTGCCCGGCCCTCCCGGAAAGGCCGGGGAGCCGACGATGCGGAGAAGCGCATTTTCAATAATGGCGCAGGTGGCCCAGCCGGTGGCTTGGGCCTCAGGAAAAAAGCGGAGGGCGGCGTGATGATGGGGATGATCCTCCACCATGAGAGCGATGAGGAAATTCGCGTCCAAAAGGGTGATCACGGGCGCGGGCGCTGAAGGTGTTTCTCGTCCTCCTCAGCTTCCCGTTGAGCAATCAAACGGGAGTATTCATCTGCCGACATTCTCGGACCGGTGCTTTTGAGCACCGGCAAGCCGAGGGGACCGCTCCGGAAATGAGGGTCTGAGGGGGACTCCAGAGAGGGTCCAGAGCCGATTTCCCGGCGCAATGAGCGCGTGATGAGTTCTTTGAGGGTGGTGCGCCGACGGGCCGCGGTGGCTTTCGCCTCGATGAAAAGATCATCGGGAAGATCGATCGTCGTCTTCATGGATGGGTCATCCATATGGGAATATGGGCGCCTGTCAAATGAGGGGCCCATTCTCAGACCCAAAAAAGAATGGAGCCAACGAGGTCTCAGCTTCTATTGCGCCTCCGGGCGTTTGAACGCCGCGCCGTGTTTTCTGCGGTTGGTTTTTATCAACCGGTGAATTCTTGGTCCGCGGTGCGCCGGGGACACAGAGAGTCTCGCACGGGTTTGGCCCGGTCCATCCGCCGCTTTTGGTTTCCGCGGGCGCGACCGGTCATTCGCCGATGAAAACCGGCTGAGCGGCGCCACTCGGCGGGTCCACTCTTGCCTTGGCGGTGTTCCCGGCCAAAGGTTTCGACAGCCCATGAACCAGCACCTCGTTCTCTACGATCAGGACTGTCCCCTGTGCACCTTCCAGATGCGCGTGTTGACTTGGTTGGATTGGCGCAACTGTCTCGCCCTGGTGCCGCTGTCCAGTCCCCGGGCCCAAACTGCCGCCCAGTCCCTCGGCGCGGAGGAGCTGCGCGCCGCCATCCATTGCATCACCCGCGATGGCCGGATCCATCGCGGCGCCCGCTGCATCCGGTTTGTCGGGATGCGCCTGCCGGCGCTGGTGCCCGTGGGCCTGTTCCTGTGGATCCCCGGGGTCATCCAGATTGCTGAAGTCATCTACCGTTGGGTGAGCCGAAACCGGCACGTCTTGAGCCGGGTTTTCGGCTGCAAAGACGCCTGCGCCCTTCTGCCCAAACGCGGTCGGAGCCAGGACACCCTCGACTAACCCCCGCCCTGCGAACCCCCGCCGTGTCCGCGCCCCAGAACCCCCAGAACCGCGCCCTTGCCCTGGCCAAGGCCCGCGACGCGCTGCTCTCCGAGGCCACCCCGGCCGGCCCTTGGATCGGGGAACTCTCCGCCAGCGCGCTCTCCACCGCCACGGCCGTCATCGCCCTGGCCACGCTGGATCCCGCCGGACACGCCTCCCGCATCACCCGGGGTTTGCAATGGCTGGCCGCCCACCGCAACCCCGACGGGGGCTGGGGCGACACGGTGCGCAGCCACTCCAACATCAGCACCACGGCGTTGTGCTGGGCCGCGTTCGGCGCCGCCAAAGCCGACCCCGCTCATCCCGAAGCGGTCGAAGCCGCCGAGCGCTGGCTGAGCCAAGCCACAGGCGCGGGTTCGCGGGAACAACTGCCCTCCCTCCTGCCCGGGGCCGTCGCCCGGCGGTACGGCAAAGACCGCACGTTCTCGGTGCCGATCCTGATGACGCTGGCGCTGAGCGGCCGACTCGGACCCGAGGGCTGGCGCCAGGTGCCGGCGCTGCCTTTTGAGCTGGCGGCGCTCCCCCATCAGGTCTTTGGCGCGCTCCGGTTGCCCGTGGTGAGTTACGCGTTGCCCGCGCTGATCGCCATCGGCCAGGTGATCCATCATCACGCACCCTCCGCCAACCCCCTCCTCCGCACCCTGCGCAACCTGGCCCGGAACCGCACCCTGCGCGTTCTGACCGGGATCCAGCCGCCCAACGGGGGGTTTTTGGAGGCCACGCCGCTGACCAGTTTTGTCACGATGAGCCTCGCGGCGATGGGCTTGGGAAATCACGAGGTGGCCCGACGCGGCGCGGGGTTTCTCAGTGACTCCATGCGGGCGGACGGCAGCTGGCCGATCGACACGGACTTGGCGACCTGGGTCACCACGCTCTCCATCAAGGCCCTTGCGCTGCAACCCCAGTGGGCCACCCCGGAATGCCGGGCCGGGCTGCGCGAATGGCTGCTTGCCCAACAACACACCCGGGTCCATCCGTTCACCCATGCCGCGCCCGGGGGCTGGGCCTGGACCCCGCTGCCGGGCGGCGTCCCCGACGCCGATGACACCGCGGGCGCGTTGATCGCCCTGCTCAAGCTGGGCCCGCTGGACGCCGTCACCCGGGCGGCCGGCCAGGCGGCTGTCCATTGGTTGCTCGGGCTTCAGAACCGGGACGGCGGGATCCCGACGTTCTGCCGGGGCTGGGGCGCGCTGCCTTTTGACCGGAGCAGCCCGGACCTGACCGCACACACGCTGCGGGCCTGGAGCGCGTGGATGCCTCAACTGGACGAGGCCCTGCAGCGGCGGGTCGAACGCGCGATCCAGCGGGCCGTGCGGTTCCTCGGCCGCACCCAGCGCGAGGACGGGACGTGGCTGCCGCTGTGGTTTGGAAACCAGCACGGACCCGACGACGAGAACCCCACCTACGGCACCGCCCAGGTCTGCATCGCGCTGCGCGAGCTCGACGACCGCGGCTTTCGGTTTCCCCGGGAACTCCTCAACAAAGCGGTCGCCTGGCTCGTGCGCGCCCAGGACGTGTCGGGCGGCTGGAGCGGCTGCCCGGGCGGGCCGGTCTCCGTGGAGGAAACCGCGCTGGTGGTCGAGGCTCTCGCGGGCTACCGGGGCGAAGCCGCAGACGCCGGCGCCCGCTGGCTGGTCGCGCGGGTGGAATCGGGCGCTTGGAAGGAACCCGCGCCCATCGGGTTCTATTTCGCGAAACTCTGGTATTTCGAGCGGCTCTATCCGCAGATTTTCACCGTGGGCGCGCTGGGCCGGATGGCCGGACTTTTGGAAACGTCCCGGGAACCTGAGCCGGACGAAGCGCCCGTTTAATAGAGTAGGGAGGTGCGCTTGGTGAACCACCACACGCGCCTCCCCCTCATCGAACCGGACGTGCGGATTTCCCGCATCCGGCTCTCGGAGGCTGTTGGCCGGTTTGCTTCATGGTTTTCCGTAGGCAGGATGGTGCGGCATCCGACACAGGATTGGCCCTCATGCGTCTGCCTCCTTTGGCGTCCTCCGCCACGATGGGCGCCCGCAGCCGTCCCTTGATTCAACGCAGGACGCCGCCATCACTGACTCGCTCTAGGCGCAGCAGCTCGGCGTGCGGGATGGTGTCAAAATAACCGCTCAAGTTGGCGTCCACCCCCTCGCGTCGGCCACTGAGCTCCGCTTCTTTGATTGCATCAATGGCTTGCTGCGCACGCTTTCGCGGGCGGTAGGCGTCACTCTTC
>CAMARB010000246.1 GCA_945860355.1 Chthoniobacter flavus
CCGGTTGTTTGCCTCCAAGAGGAGGCCTTGAAAACCTTCGCTTCCAATGTGAAGGGCGGAATCAAACGCCGCGGTTTTCATATCGCCGATGAGGAAAGCCTCTCCGCTCTTTGGGCGGATGAGGCCATCAGCGCCATTGAGAAACTTCAGCGGGTCCATTCTTTTGCCACCGAGAACGGTTGGGAGGTGGCCGCGAAAAACCACGTCACCATCGCTCTCTTCCAGCCCACAGGGCGCCGATCCATTCTGCCCGGGATGTGGCGGCTTTGCGGGATGAACTAAGCCGGGCGCGCGCCCAGCAGCTGGGCCGGGCCGCAACACAGCCGGAGGGGGGAGGGTCCCGGATGATTCCGGGAGGGAGGGCAGGGCAGCCTTCCCCGGGACTCTGCTCGCTCCGGCTGCGGCTTTTTACGGGGCCGACTGCGGGAACGTTTCGTGGGCCGGACTCGTTTTAGGGGCGTTGATCCTGAGCGCCAAATCCCGCTCCCCGGGTGAGGGTCTTTACCCGGGCGAAAAACATGTGGGCGGTGAGATACAGAGTTGAACCGTCATCGCCCCAGGCGCAGTTGGCGCAGGCTTGGCCGGTGAGGATGCTGCCCAAGTGTTTGCCCTCCGGTGAGATCACCAGCACGCCGCCCGGGCCGGTGGCAAAGAGATTGCCCTTCTCGTCCACTTTCAAACCGTCCGGCATTCCTTTGCGTTCGGGGCTGACCAGCGCCCGAGTGTCGAACAGAACCCGCCCCTCCGACAGCCGGCTGTCTGGAAGGATTCCGTAGGACATGATGACCGGGTTTTTGGGATCGCTGACGGCGACGTAGAGCGTTTTTTCGTCCGGCGCGAGGGCGATGCCATTGGGGAACGTCAGGGCATCCGTGAGAAGCCGCACCTGTCCGTCCGGGGTAAGGCGGTAGACGCCGTTGTGGGAGAGTTCCCTCAGGCCGGGGTCTTTGATTCCGTAGGGTGGATCCGTGAAATAGATGTCGCCATTTTTGGCGACGACGAGGTCGTTGGGGCTGTTGAAGCGTTTCCCCTCATATCGTTCGGCGAGAGGCGTTTGTTTCCCGTCGGGCTCAAGCCGCGCAATCCGCCTTTCCCCGTGCTGGCAGATCAAAAGCCGTCCCTGAGCGTCTTGGGCCAGTCCGTTGGAGCCCTGTTCCCGGACACCTTCCCGCGGAGTGAGCATTCCGCTGGGTTTTAAAAAAACTTGGGGAGTCCCGCCCCCCGGCGTCCATCGGTGGATGACATTTTCAGGGACATCGGAAAAGAGCAGGGCGCCGTGGAACCAGAGAGGGCCTTCAGACCAGCTGAAGCCCTCGGCAAGTTTCTCGACTTGGGCGTCTTTGGCCACGAGTTGGTCGAACGCCGGGTCGAGGCGCTCGAAGTTGTTTTGGAGGGTCGGGGCGGGGGCTGCGGAGAGAGAAAAAACGGGAAGCAGCAGAAGAGCGGGGATCCAGCGCATAAGGGGTAGGGGAGATGAGGCGGGGGGGAGACTGCACGAGGGTTTGACGTGGTGGCAATCCCGATGGCGCGGCACGCTTCGCGGCAGAGGCGGGAAAAGGGCGGTGGTGTTCGCTCTGGTTTTGTGTATGAATTCTGCTGCTTTGGACGGTGGGGCGCGGGTGTTTTAAGAGCATTCCAACCGGTTTTTTATATGAACCTTTCCTCCATTTCTCCGGTGACCGATTCCAACACCCTCAGCGGGCAGATGTTGGGACGCCAGCGACGGCAGGATCTGCGCACGCTGGATTCCGCGCTGCAACTGGGGGATCTGGCGGCGGCTCAGAAAATCTTCACGGCGTTCAAGGAGGATCGCAAGTTTGTGAGCCAACTGGCTCGCACCCGCCTCACTCCTGAGGAGGAGAGTTCCGTCATGAAGGACTTCGAAGTCTTGGGCAAAGCTCTCAAGTCCGGCAATCTCGAGGAGGCCCGGGGTGTTTTTGCCCAAGTCCAGCAGCAGGTGCAGTCCATCCGCTCACGAGAGAAGGAGCCCGGGGACACCCCCGAGGCCGCGGTTCCAGAGGAGGACTCGGCATCGGGTGAGGAGTCGCAGGCCGACGAGGAGAAAAAGCCCGCCGGGACGTTTGGGAGCGGTGGGTTGCGGAAAGGTTCCGGAGGCCAGGTGGGCACTTTGTTCAACGCGAAGGCGTGAGTCTTTTGCGGATTTCAGAGCTCGCCTCCTGTTCATTCCGCGCGGCGCCAGGCGGGCCTTGTTCAGGCGGCCTCGATGGGGGAACGCCGCGTCTGCGGTCCGCTCTTAATAGATAAGGCTCACCGTCATGAAGGCGTTGTACAGGGCCCGGTCCACTTTGCCCTCCTGATCCTGCGGCCCCAATCCGGGGACCCGGTCCGTGCTGCGCCGGTAAATGTCGCGATAGCCGCCCCCCGGGAAGAAGAACCCGATTCCCGCGGAGAACACGAGGTTGTCGGTGAGGAGCGGGCGATATTTGACGCCCACGCTGGTGTCCCAGCCCAGATCGCTGCGGGCCTTGTTGGTGTGGAGGGCGAGCTCCACCGGCTCGGTTTGTGAGAGCCAGATGTGGTTGAGGTTGACGAATGTTTTGAGCTTCGGGGTGACGTCCAGGTCGGAGCCGAGCCCGAGGATCATCACGCCCGGATTCACGAAGTTGGATTGGCCCTGGGTTTTGCTGGTGCGCAGGTTGGGCACAAGGGAGTCGCGCTGCTTGAGGTTGACTCCCGTGCCTCCCAGGTTGGGGTTTTCATGCACATACCAGCTAAAAGGCCCCCCGATAAATGACGGGCTGTCGAGAATTGTGTCAAAACCGCGCCCGGTGCCGTCCGTCGGGTCGTC
This sequence comes from Chthoniobacter flavus, assembly GCA_945860355.1. Taxonomy (GTDB): domain Bacteria; phylum Verrucomicrobiota; class Verrucomicrobiia; order Chthoniobacterales; family Chthoniobacteraceae; genus CAIURC01. The sequence goes on from CAMARB010000246.1 coordinate 2,810, forward strand.
GTCGCCGCTGGCGTAAAAGCCGGAGAACTTGAACCGGATCCAGTCCCGGTCGTAGCTCAACTCGAGCGCCGCCATCTGGGCGTTGACGTTGACACGGCGCCCGGCGAGCCCGTTGGCCTCGTCCTCTCCAATGACCTGGTAGAACGCGTGGCTGAGATTGAACCGGCCGATATGGCCGTCGCCCGCCCATCCCAGATAAACCGTGTTGACGTCGTGCTCGCGGATCCCGCCCCGGCTGCCCCGGAAATTGCCGTCCTGGGGAACGGCGCCGAGGATTTGGGGCCGGACGAGAAACCCGTTTTTGTCGTAGTGCGTGTTGCCGCTGTCGAAGTTGCCGTGGAGGCTGAGCTGGGTCGTGTATCCCTTCCAAAGGGTGTCCTGCTGGAACACGTTGGCGATGAGCACCTGCTGATTGCGGGAGTCGAACGTGTTGAGGTCCGAATAGGTGTCCTTCTCGCGCTGATTAAAATACGCGAGGTTGTATTGGGTCCGGTTGTTGTTCCAGTTCCCGAAAATCCGAGCGCCGAGATTGGTGTCCGCGAAGATGAACCCGCGGAAGTCGCTGATGAATGGCTGGAGGCCCCAGCGCGAAGAGACGAAGTCGTAGGTGTCGGAGAGATCTTTGAGGTGCAGTTCCCCGAACGCCTCTTGGAGCGCAAAAACATCCCGTTGCCGGATGGTGTAGCGGGTGCCCGCAAAGTCCTTGCGGCGGCTTTTGGAGGGGGCGGGTTTTTTTCCGGCAGACGCTTCGTTGGTGGAATCCTCCACGGGCGCCAGCTGGTTGGCACCCTCGAGCGGCTTTAACTGCGGCGCGATGTAATTGAAAACGTCGCCGGGGTTGATGGTTTGGGTGAAGTTGGCCGGTTGCCCGGTGGCCGGGCTGTAGTTGGACCCGGACGCCGGGACCGCTTCGATCCGGCGCGTTTGCGGGGCCCGGTTGTTTTCGCGGAAATTGGTGCCGCGCGGGTCGGGGTCGATGAGGTTGTTTTCCCGAACCCGGATCCAGTTGGTGTTATAGACCCCTTGGAGCCGGAGCAGCCATTCGACGGGTTTGAAGGAGGTCTCGCCCTTGAAGAGATCCACCGCGATGGAGGTGTCGTTGGCGAAAAGGAACTGCTGGCTGCGCCCGTAAAAATCGAAGCTGCCCGCCGTGGCCGTGCTCGCTCCGCTGGGCACGGGCAGTTTGCGGAACTCGAAGAGGGAAAAGTTTTTGGCGGTGATGTTTGCGAAGATGTCCTGGCCGAGGATGGGCACGTCGCCTTTGAGCGTGCTTTGCCGGTAGGGATGCCACAGGTGCGGCGTCTCATACTGATACGGCGTCTCGTTGGCGGGATCCCGGTACCGGGTCCATGCGGGAAAGTTGAGCAGCCAGCGGTTGGGAACGGGGCGGCTGTGGGGAGGCAGGCCTTCCCCCCGGGCCGCCAGGGGGTATTGCTGCGAATGCCAGACTTTCTCGGGCTCCTCGCGGCTGTGCACCCGTTTGCGCGGCAACTGCAGAGAGGGCGGGAGCGGCTCGGTGCCGAAAGCCGGCGGTAAAACGGGTTCCTCCGCGAAAAGCAAAGGAGGCGCTTCCGGC
>CAMARB010000247.1 GCA_945860355.1 Chthoniobacter flavus
CGGCGGTGGTTCCTGGACACCCTGAAACGGATGAGTCGCCTAAAAAGCGACACATCGGCCGCCTCTGTGAAAAGAAATCGCCAACGGGGTTGTCTCCGGCGAGAGGCCGCAGCGGGGTCGGCCTCTTTCCGGCGGCTGCAGATCGCCCACTGGGAGTCGAGGTCGGAAGGTGGCACATGCTTCCAGCCTGTGAACTGTGAAAGTCACAGCCCGGAGGGCTGTGCCACTTTCCGGACGCGTGAGAAAGGGTCAGAGAAGAATGGCACTGAGTTAAGCCCGAAAGCCGAAGTTCCAACCTGTTTGTTTGGGTTCTTTGAGATCTTTGAGGCTGTTCCCGATGCCGGGTTTGGAGAGGGGAGGGGAAACCGCAGAGGACCGCAGAGGACCGCAGAGGAGTTCTGAGGTGAAATCCTCTCAGCGATCCGTGAGATCTTTGCGGTTACGAAAAAACCGTGCAAGAGCCACGGGCTCGGAGCCTCAGGTGGCCAAGCCCTCATCAATCTTCACCGCCAGGAACGCAATGAGCTCAAAGATTCCGGGAGTTCACGCGAACGCGCGGCGCCAAGAGTTTGCGAATCCGTTCGCCCAAAAAACGTCCCATCGCCCCGGTCACAGACGAAAACTTCGAAGAGAAGCCTTAACTCAGTGACATTCGGGTGAGAGAAGGCCTACGGGGCGTTGAGTTGTTCGATCAGGAAATCCTGCACGCCGGGATGCCGCGTGTTGGGGGCGCCGGGATGAACCATTGTCGCGGGCACCTTGAGCTCCACGAGGCGTTCCTGGAGTTTCACCCCGAAGTTCGCGGTGTGCGTGGGGTCTTTCTCCTCTTTGCCGAGGTTGGGCGGCGTGTTGTAGGTGTGGTACACCGGCGGCGCCGAGGCCGTCAAAAGGGAGTAGGGTGAGTGTTCGGCAATCCACGGCAGGAGGCTCTCGCGTTTTTCGAGGAAAACAGTGAACCCGTCTTTTTTGGCGGCGGCATCCCCCCCGATCCCGAACGCGTGGGCGCCGTAACGGCTGTTTGGGGTCCACTCCTTCATCTGCACCGGGTCGAGGGTGGTTTGCGGGACGACGGCGCCCACGCAGTGCAGGCGGGTGGATTCCCGGGCCACGGGGTCGTCGCTGGAGGGATCCGCGAGGTCCTTGTGAAACGCCAGCCACAGGCTGGTGCAGCCCCCGGCGGAACCGCCCCAGGCCGCGACGCGGTCCTTTCTCAGATTCCACTGCGCGGCGTTGCTGCGAAGAAACTGGAGGGCGCGCCCCGCGTCGTGGAGCGGACCTTTGACCGGCGGCACCACGCCGTCCGCCGTCGCCTCGGCAATAAAGCGGTATTCCACCGCGGCAACGGAAACGCCCGCGTTGAGGAAGTCCTGGACCCGGCCCGCGTCCACGCGGCTTCCGCCCGACCAGCCGCCGCCGTGGATGTACACCGCGAGCGGTGTGGGTTTCTCAGAGGGCGCCTTCCAGAAATCGAGGATCTGTTTGGGATGCGGGCCGTATGCCACCGCTTTGGCAGTGGGCTCGGGGTTGCCGTAGTGCCGGTATTGAATGAAATCGGCGACGGGGGTTGGATCCTCCAGGCCGTGCGGGTGGTGCCCCTCGGTTTCGCGGCGGATCATCTTGAATGCGCCTCCCGCTTTTGCGTAGGCCGCCTGCATCCGGTCTCCGTTTTCAGACACGGGCACCGCGTCGTCTTTTGCGCCCGCCACGTAAACGATTGCGACCTTGTCCGCCGCGAGTTTTTCGGCCAAGTCCACCGGGTTTTTGTTGAATGCGAGCGCGTCGGCTTCGCTGGCGAATCCGTAGATTTCCTGGAGGCTTTGCCAATCCTTCGGGCTGCCCTTGCCGAGGCCGAGTTTGCCGCCGGGCCAGCTTTTGAAGTCGCAAACGGCTTTGTCCATGTAAAGGCACGAGACCCTGCCCGGGTGCGCTGCCGCCCAGCGCGCGATGGAGAGGCCCTCCCGGCTCAGCCCCATCATCACCACGCGTTTGGAGAGGCCGTGTTTTTGGGTCATCTCGTCGTAAACCGCGTCCCATTTGGCGATGGCTTGCGGGGCGCCAAACGTGTTCCCCGGGTTGAGCGCCACCACGCAGAACCCGCGTTTGACCAGCTCCAGCTCCGTGCGGGTCATGTTGGCCACCGGCGGGCTCTCAAGTTTGTAGAGCGAGGGGGCCAGCACCCAGGGTTTGCCGGGGCCGGGTTTTTCCGGAGCGAGCACCGACACCCTCTCGGTCCCGATCTGCAGGGAGTAGAGCGCGGCCCCGTGGTGGTCGGTTTTTTCCCCGGGAAACGGGTTTGCCGCCAGCAGCGTCGAGACCGGCAGTAGCAAGGCGAAGGAGCGGGCGAGGAGGGAGTGGATCATGGGAAAGGAGGGTGAGCGCGCCGCCCCAAGACGGCAGGGGGGCTGGGGGCCGGCAATGTGACAGCTTTTTGGGCGCTCCGGCAACGGGCGCACATCCCGCGAACACGGGCGGGTTGGAGGCGCGCCGGATGGCGTGGGATGAGAGGCGGGTTATTGCACGAAGCCCTGGGCCACGGGCATTCTTCGGCCGCCTCCAAAGGCGCGGCTGGTGACTTTCAATCCGGGGGCGGCCTGGGCGCGTTTGTATTCGTTGAGGTCCACCCGTCGTTGAACCCAGCGCACCACGGACTCCTCGAAACCGGCTTGGACGATCTCCGCGACGGAGCGTTCCTCCTCCACGTAGAGCTGAAGAATCGGGTCGAGCACCTCGTAGGGCGGAAGAGTGTCCTGGTCGCGCTGGTCGTGTTTGAGCTCGGCGCTGGGCGGCTTGTGAAGGGTGTCGAGCGGGATGACTTCCCCGTTCCGGTTGATCCATTCCGAGACTCGGTAGACCCATGTCTTGGGAAGGTCGCTGATGACCGCGAGCCCCCCGCACATGTCCCCGTAGAGCGTGCAGTAGCCCACCGCCAGCTCACTCTTGTTGCCGGTGCTCAGGACCAGGTGCCCGAATTTGTTGGAGAGCGCCATCAAGGTCATGCCGCGCAGGCGCGGCTGCATGTTTTCCTCGGTGACATCCTCGGGGTGCCCATGGAAGACGTCCCGGAACTGGCTTTTAAAACACTCGAAACTCGCCTGGATCGGGAGATTCAGGAAGCCGATCCCGAGGTTGGCGGCGAGTTTCTCGGAGTCTTCAATGCTGCCGGCGGAGGAAAACTCCGTGGGCATGGTGACGCCCAGGACGTTCTGCGGGCCGAGCGCGTGCGCGGCGATGCAGGCCGTCAACGCGCTGTCGATTCCGCCGCTGAGGCCGAGCACCGCGGATTTGAACCGGCATTTGGCGGCGTAATCGCGCAGCCCGAGGCTCAGGGCGAGGAAGAGCTCCTCGGGTTCGTCTTGAAAGGACACCGGCGTCGCGGGCCCCTCCAGATCCACCACGCGGAGGTGTTCCTCAAGGGGCGCGAGTTTGGCGAGCGTTTCGCCTCCGGCCGAGAAGGCCAGGGAGTTGCCATCGAAAATCAACTCGTCGTTGCCCCCCACGGCGTTGCAGTAGCACACGGGGACTCCATGGCTGCGGGCGATCTCTCCGAGCATCGCGGCGCGTCGCCTGGCTTTGCCGAGGCTGAACGGGGACGCGCTCAGGTTGAGGATGACCTCCGCGCCCTGCGCGACAAGCGAGTCCACAGGCGACGCCCCATACAGCCGGCGCGGCAGATAACGCTCGGTCCAGATGTCTTCGCAGAGCGTGATCCCGATCTTTTTGCCGGCGACGACCACCGGCGCCACCGATTGGGCGGGCTCGAAGTAGCGGGCTTCATCGAAGACGTCGTAGGAGGGCAGGAGCGACTTGAAGAATTTTTGGACCGGCGCCCCGCGCTGGAGCAGAGCGGCCGCGTTGCGGAAGGGTTTGCCGACCCCCTCGTTCAGATCCACGTATCCCACCACCAACGGCACCGGGCCCACCTGGGCGCGGATGCTCTCCAGAACCTCCAGGTTGCGCGGGACAAACCGGGATTTAAACACCAAGTCCTGCGGCGGATACCCCGCGATCGCCAGCTCCGGCGTCACCACGATCTCCGCGCCCTGCGCAACCAGGGTGCGGTAGGCGTGGAGAATCTTGCTTTCGTTTCCGGCGAAGTCGCCGATGACGGGGTTGATTTGCGCAAAGCCGATCTTCATGGGGCCCCTCACTCGGAGGGAGCCGGGAGGCTATCGCACCTTTTTGGAAGGGGTCGAGTGGAACATCTCCCGCCAGCCGTCGTTTGATTCGTAAAATGCTCGCTGGACGATGTGGCGAAACCCCCAGAGCAGGCAGGCCGCGATGAATCCGGCAAAAATCGCCAGGAGCAGTTTGTGGAGAAACGTGTTTTCCATGGGGGGCGGGGCCGGGGGCGGATAAAAAGGGGGGCACCGCGCGCCCGGGGCGC
>CAMARB010000248.1 GCA_945860355.1 Chthoniobacter flavus
CGCGGCTTCGGATTCCCCGGCTGCGCCCGGGCGGTGATGGTGCCGACTTCCGCAAATCCGAACCCAAGAGCCTGCCAGGCAGCCAGTGCCACGGCATTTTTGTCAAAACCCGCCGCCAAACCAACGGGATTGGGAAATTCCACACCGAACACCTTCCGGGCAAGCCGGGGATCCGAAGGCGGCGCAAGCTTTTGCAGAAGGGGCCCGCTCCTCACCAGAAACGCCATGGCGAGGTGATGCACCGTCTCGGCATCGAGAGAAAAAAGCAGGGGACGGAGAAGATTTTTGTAGAACGAAACTGCCATAAAAAAGCGGGGCTCAGCCTTACAATCTCTCGATCGTTTCTAAAGCCCGGATTGCATGCCTGCTGGTGAATCCCCCTATTTGCCAATACAGAAGGTGCTGAAAATCCGCCCCAAGATGTCCTCCACATCCGCACGCCCGACGATTTCACCGACGGAATGGAGGGCGGCCCGCAACTCCTCGGCCACGAACTCCGGGGAAAGCCCCCCGGCGAGCGCGTCGCGTCCGGCCTGAACCCAGGTCACGGTCGCTTCCAGACACGCCTTGTGCCGGGCGTTGATGGCCACGGCCCAGTCGCGGTGAGCGGCTTGCCCGCCGACAATCCGCTCAAACACGGCCTCGTCCAAGGCGGCAATTCCGAGCTCACCCAGACAGGAAATCCGGACGGCGGGTTCCCCCGCCCAACTGGAGTGTTCCCCGAGGTCAATTTTGTTGAGGACCCGAAGCACTTGAGCCCCGCTGCGGATTTCGGGCAGATCCGAAGGCAGCGCCCGACTGCCGTCCATGACATGTAAAACCAGATCCGCCCGCTCCAACTCGCGCTGGGTGCGCTCCATACCCTCCCTCTCCACCTCATCGGCTGTTTCACGCACTCCGGCCGTGTCCACCAGGCGCAGCGGAATGCCGCGCAAGTTGATGACCTCCTCAATCACATCCCGCGTAGTGCCAGGCCGGGCACTGACAATTGCGCGCTCGTAGCCCAGCCAAAGGTTGAGCAGGGAGGATTTTCCCACGTTGGGTTCCCCGTAAATCACGGTTCGAACCCCCTCCCGAAGGATCTTGCCCTGCCGCGCCGTGCCCAGGAGCGTCCGGGCCTCGTCGCGCACAGCGTCGAGTCTGGCCAAAAGCGCCTCGCCCGTCTCGGGGTCGATGTCTTCATCCGGGAAATCGATGTAGGCTTCGACATGCGCGAGCAGACCAATGAGCGCCTCGCGCAACTCCCGGACTCGTGCCCCGAGTCGCCCCTCGAGCTGTTCGGTGGCGGCCCTTAACGCCAGATCGGTCTGGGCGGAGATGAGGTCCATCACCGCTTCGGCCTGGGTCAGATCCATCTTGCCCGACAAGAACGCGCGTCTTGTAAACTCCCCGGGCTCTGCCGAACGAGCCCCCTGCGCCAAAAGGGCCTCCAGAATCCGGCGGCTGACAAGCACGCCGCCGTGGCAGTTGATCTCCACGACGTCCTCCCCGGTGTAACTTCGCGGCGCACGGTGAACGCTCAATAACACGTCATCGAGCTTGCGACCGCCTTCCATGAGGCTGCCGAAATGCTGCACCCGGGACGCCATGGCGCTCGGTGCGGTTTTCCCAGTGAAAAGGGCGTCGGCGATATTTACCGCCTGCGGCCCGCTCAGGCGCAACACGGCAATGGCGCCTTCACCGAAGGCCGTGGAAACCGCCGCAATTGTGTCGTTCATGGGAGAGTCCGGCGGAGGAACGCAGGCTCAGGCGGAGAGAGCCGTTTTGAGCTCTTCCAAGAACCTCTCGTTCTGAAACTGGGTGCCGATGGAGACCCGGATCCACTCGGGCAAACCGTAGGCGTTCATGTCCCGAATAATCACACCGCGTTTCATCAACGCGCTAAAGACGGCCTTTCCGTCGCCGACCTTCACGAGAACAAAGTTGGCGAAACTCGGCACGTAGGTCAGCCCCATGGCGGCGAATTGCTGCTGGAGCCACGCCCGGCCTGAGAGAGTAATCTCCCGGGTATGGCGCTGGTGCTCTTCATCCAGCAACCCGGCAAGCGCACCCGCTTGGGCAATGCCATTCGCGTTGAATGGCTGCCGGGTCTTCTGCAGAGCGCTGATGAGTTCGGGGTTACCGATTCCGTATCCAATCCGCAAGTTGGCCAAGCCTTGGATTTTCGAGAAAGTCCGGAGAACAATGACGTTCCGCCCCTGTCTGACGAACTTCAGGGTGTCGGGCGGGTTCTCAAGGAACTCGTAGTAGGCTTCGTCAAACACCACCACCACGTGGTCAGGCACTCGCTCCATGAACCGGTCGATTTGTTCCTGCGAAACGAGAGTTCCGGTCGGATTATTGGGATTGGCGACAAAAATCTCCCGGGTCTGCGGCGTGATCGCGGCAGCCATGGCATCAAGGTCGTGCGTGAAATCCGGATCCTCCACCTCGATGGTGTGCGCCCCGAAGAGCGTGGCCATGAGTTTGTAAACCAGGAAGGAATGGCGGGCCGTCACGATCTCGTCGCCGGGGCGAAGGAATGCGTGCCCCACGAATTCGATGATCTCATTGGAGCCGCAGCCTAGGATGATATTCTCGCGCCTGAGCCCAACTTTTTCGGCGATCGCCTCTCTGAGGTAGTAGCCGCCACCGTCCGGATAAAAATGGGAACGCTCCAGGGTTTCTCTCATTGCGGTGAGCGCCTTGGGCGATGGTCCGAGGGGATTTTCGTTGGACGCCAGCTTGATGATTTCGTGCGGTTGCAGCCCCAGCTCTCGCGCCACATCTTCGATGGGCTTTCCAGGTTCATAGGAAACGAGTTCGCGCAGCCAGGGGTGGGCCAGGTTCCAGATCGACATAGGGCGGGCAATATGTGGGCGTGCTGGAGGAAACTCCAGCCCCACTTCGGTCCTCTGCTCGCCACCGGCGCTCGGACTGTGTTAGCGTCCCTCTGCCATGCACGACCCCCGCTACGATCAACTCGCGTCCCTTCTGGTTTCCCATTCCACCCGGCTAAAAAAGGGAGAAAAGGTGCTTATCGACGCATTCGAAATTCCTGACGAGATGACGATCGCGCTGATCCGGGCGGCCAGAAACGCAGGCGCGGTGCCCCTCGTCCAGACCCATCATTCCAGAATAGCCCGGGAAATGGCCCGCGGAGCCCAGGAGGAACAGCTCGAAATAACAAACGCGCTGCAGCTGGCTCAGATGAAAAAGGTCGAGGCCTACATCGCCATCCGCGGCGGTCAAAACATCACCGAGATGTCGGATGTTCCCCCGGAAAAAATGAAACTGGTGGCCCGCAAACTCAAGCCGGTGCTGGATTGGCGGGTGAAAAGGACGCGGTGGTGCGTCTTGCGCTGGCCGAGCCCGTCAATGGCGCAGCAGGCGGGCATGAGCACCGAGCAATTCGAAAACTTCTATTTCGACGTCTGCACGCTCGATTACTCGAAAATGGCTCCGGGAATGAAGGCGCTCAAGGAGCTCATGGAGAAAACCGACCTTGTCGAGATTAAGGGCCCGGGGACGGACCTGCGATTCTCCATCAAAAATATACCGGCGATCCCCTGCGGAGGCACTCACAACATTCCGGACGGAGAGGTGTTTACCGCTCCAGTGAAAGATTCAGTGCAGGGGCATGTCAGTTTTAATGCCGCCACCATTTACCAAGGCACCGCATTTGACGGCGTTCGCTTGGAATTTAAGGACGGAAAGGTGGTCGCAGCCACTTCGAACCAAAACGAAAAGCTCAACGCCATTCTCGATAGCGACCCGGGCGCGCGCTACATCGGGGAATTCGCAATCGCATTCAACCCGTATGTCCTCCACCCGATGCGCGATATTCTTTTCGATGAAAAAATCTCGGGTTCATTCCACTTCACACCCGGTCAGGCTTACGAGGAAGCCGACAATGGCAACCGATCCCAAGTTCACTGGGACTTAGTGAACATCCAGCGGGAGGATTACGGTGGAGGCACCATTCATTTCGACGGGAAATTGATCCGCAAGAACGGGCTTTTTGTTCCAAAAACGCTTCAGGCATTGAACCCAGAAAGCCTGAAGAAAAAGTAGGCTTTCCGGCAGGGTTCCGGTCGGCCCTCAGCCGAGGCAACTGGATCTCACCCAATCTAAATAGGCTGGAAGTCCTTGGCTCACGGAGAGGGCGACGATTTCTGGCACCTGGTAGGAGTGAAGTTCCTGGATCCGCATTTGGAGGGCCGGATAGGCGAGGGCCGTCGTTTTGATGATAGCGAGGATCTCGGATGCGGAGTGAAGAGCTCCCTCCCATCGGTAAAAAGACGCAACGCTGGGAACAAGGCTCACACAAGCAGCCAGGTTCTCCGCAACAA
>CAMARB010000249.1 GCA_945860355.1 Chthoniobacter flavus
AGCCATTCCCACGACAACTCGGTGGTCTCGGTGGGGATCCGCGAGGAGGCCCCGCTCGATCCGAAGCGTTTCGACGAGTGGATGAGCGGGCTCCTGGGCACGCTGGGGGCCTCCATTTTCCGCATGAAAGGGATTCTGCACTTCAAAGGCTTGGAGGAACGTTTCGTTTTCCAGGGGGTGCACATGCTTTTTGACGGCAAACGCGACCGGCCATGGAACGCCGGCGAGACCCGGACCAGCCAAATCGTTTTCATCGGCCGGAACCTGGATCGCGCGGAGCTCAACGAAGGATTCCGGAGCTGCCTGGCATGAGCGCGCCCGCCGACGTTTCGCGCGGGGCGGCGCCCGGCCGGATGCGCGAAGGCGCGCGCTGGCAATGGGATGCGGGGGATCACGTGGCCGCGCTGGCTTGGGGGAGCGAAGGCCGCTGGCTGGCGGTTGCCCCGGCGGAGGGCGGGATCACACTGCTGGAGCCCGGCGCCGGCCGGGCCGGGCGGATTCTTCCGGGGCATCCCGGAGGCAACTGCGTGCTGTCTGCGGCGCCGAAGGCCGACTTGATTCTCAGCGGCGGACAGGACGGGATGGCCAGGGTCTGGAACACCGCGTCGGGCGGCTTGGAGACGGAGCTGCCCGGGAGCGATCACGCGGGCCAGTGGTGCGAGCACGCGCGGTTTTCGCCGGATGGCGCTTTTTTCGCGACGGCCACCGGCCGCACCCTGCGCGTGTGGAGGACGGGAGGCGGGCTGGTTTTTGAGGATGCCGGGCATGAATCCACCATTGCTGCGATGGCGTGGCGACCGGACAGCCGGGGCGTGGCCACGGGGTGTTACAACGGGGTGCGGCTTTCCCGGGTGCGGGAAGAGCGATGGGAGACCTACCAAGAGTTGCGGTGGCGGGGGAGTATTGTGTCCCTGGCTTGGAGCGCCAATGGACGGTGTGTGGCGGCGGGTTCGCAGGAGGCCACCATCCAGTTCTGGCGGTTGCCGGCGAGGCCGGGGGAGGAACTCTGCATGTCGGGTTACGCCAGCAAGGTGCGCGAACTTTCCTGGGATCCCGAGTCGCGCCACCTCGCGACCGGCGGGGGCGAGTGTGTGACCGTTTGGGACGTGAGTGGCAAGGGCCCCCGGGGCAGCACCCCGAGGCAGCTCGATGGCCACGCCGCGCGGATCACCCAACTCGCTTATCAACACTGCGGCATCTTACTCGCCAGCGGCGGGGCGGATGGCCGGGTGTTTGTCTGGGACCGGCCCGGGGCGCAGCGCCAGCGACTGGAGTTCAAGCCCGTCAGCCCCATCGCCGCGCTGGCGTGGTGTCCGGACGACACCGCCCTGGCCATCGGCAACGCGGATGGGCGTGTGGCGCTCTGGGAGACTGCCGGATGAGACTGCCTAGCTGACAGGTCCGGCTATCGTTCCCCGTGAAAGCCCGCGCCACTCCCGGCGCAGCCACTTGGCGCGCCGGGTCTTTTGCGGCCCCGCAAGAAACTCCTCCATCCAGACTTGGGACAGCTCGGGCGGAAGCCAGGGCCTGCCGTGGCCGGCTTTGCAGTACAGCTCAAAACACTGGTCCCGATACGATTCCTCCCGGCAGTCGCGCACCCGCTCCTCATACTCGGCGATCCAGCTCAGCAGCGGACGGCAGAATTCCAGGAGCTCCTCGGCGTTCGCGGGCCTGAACTGCTCCTCCTCGTAATGCCCGGGCGTCAACGGGCGCGCCCCCGCGCAGCCAAAAATCCGTTCACGCCCCCGGATAAAGAGGACCCCGGAATCGGTCGGCACCGCCGGATACCACCCCACGCAGAAGCTGTGGAGTTCAATGAGGCCGGATTGCCACGGGAACCGATACCGGCTGCTGCCTTCCCCGAACGCCTGTTCCCGGGCCACGCGGTCCGCGCCGAGCCGGACGAGCAGGTTGCCGTCGCGTTGCCGGGCGTCGCATCCCCAATAGAACATCTGTTGGGTGAGAAACCCGGCCAGATCGCGCACCAAGGCGCGGGTTTGAGACGGCGGTGAAAATGCGGGGGAAGCAGGCATGGAGGGGTGTGCTTGTTGAAAATGAATTGCAAAAAGCGATCAGGGATGCAAATCAATTGCATTAGTGGCTTCGGCCTTCCTTTTTTGTCGCTCATGGATCTCTCTCCGCATCTTGCTCCCCGTCTCACCCGCGCATTTTTGGATGTCCGCCCCGAGGTGTTCCGCCGGATCCGTTCCGACGGCTGTGATCTGGCGGTTTGGTCGCGGGATCTGCCCGAATGGGTTGCGGCGGCCTGCGGCGCGCTTGCCACGGGCGGGTTGAATGCGCTGGATGTCACAGCCGCGCCGGGCCCTGCCTTGCAAGCGGCGCTGGCGCCTTTGGCCGGGGTGGGGGCGGTTGGGCCTTGGCTTTGTGCGGATATCGAGGCGCGAGTGCGGGACCTGGCGGATGCGGCCGATTGCGGGCGTGTCCGGGTTCGGCTGGCGGTTGTCCGGGACGCGGCTTGCGCGGCGTTTCACGTGGACACCCTCCGGGTGCGACTGCTTTGCACGTATCACGGGGAGGGCATGGAGTGGGCGGATGAGCCGGATGTAAACCGCTCGGAGCTGGGGTTGCGGGGCCGTTCGATCGGGGAGACCAACGCCGCGATTGTGCCGGAGCCCGGCCAAATCCGGACGGTGTCGGCGGGTGCGGTGGCCCTTTTTAAGGGACTGCTCTGGCCCGGCAACGAGGGCTGCGGGCTGGTGCATCGGAGTGCGCCGAGCTGCTGCGGGGAACACCCCCGGCTCCGCCTGGTGATTGATCCGGTTGAGTTGGATTCCTGAAGTCGGCGGCTTTTGTGGGGTTCTCCATGATCCACCGGATCTCCAGCGCGTTTTGGTGTTTGTTGTGTTTGTTGTCGGTCGCCGGCGCGGAACCGCTGCGGGTTTCTACCTTCAGCACGGTTCTCACGGAGATCGCCACGGAAGTGGGCGGCACCGCGGTGAAAGTGCACGGGCACGTGGGGCCGGGTGTTGACCCGCACGGGTTTGAGCCGAGGCTTGGGGACTTGCGGGTGCTGGAGCGGGCCGACGTGGTTTTGCTCTCGGCCAAGGGGCTGGAGGCCGGGTATGCGCGGAAATTACGCGAGGCCGCCGGGAGAGCGGCGCTTCTTGTGGAGGTGGGGGCGGGATTCCCTTCGCTGCGTTTGCCGGATGAGCAACGCCCGGGTGCCACGGTGGAGGATCCCCACTGGTGGCACAGCATCGCCAATATGCGGCGCGCCACGAAAATTGTGCGGGACGCCATGAGCAGCCTGCGCCCCGCCGAGCGCGCGGGTTTCGACGCGAACGCGGAGCGGTATCTTGGGGAGTTGGAGAGCCTGGAAAACTGGGCCAGAAAGAAGATCTCCGTGTTGCCCCGGAGCGCGCGCAAACTGGTGACCTCGCACGACGCCTTCCAGTATTTCGCGAGGGACTACGGGTTTACGATTTATGCCATTGAGGGGGTGAGCGCCTCGGAAGAGCCCTCTTCGGCGAAAGTGGCGGGAATCATCGCGATGATCCGCGCGCAGGGGGTGAAGGCGGTGTTTCCCGAGCAGATGGAAAACCCGCGGGTTTTGCGGGAGATTGTTCGGGAGAGCGGGGCGAAGCTGGGCGGGGTGTTGTATGCGGACGGCTTGGGGGAGGGCGGGACGTATTCGGGCATGTTCCGACACAACGTCACGGAGCTGGTGGAGGCTCTCAAATGAAGAGCGAGGCACCGCGCTTGACCGGGGCTTCGCCATTTGATTCCAAGAGCGGAGGTTCCCGGCCCGGAGTTTTCCCCACCCGAACTCCCGGTTTCCGTCGGGAGCCGAATACCCCCACCGCCTCGTCCCTAAAAACTCCCCGATCAACCCTCTCCCTTTATGCACGGCATCGTTTTCTTGGAACTTCGGAAGTATGCGGTTGGTAAATTCGGCAGTGAAGTCTGGCGGGAACTGGTCAGGAAGGCGGGCCTGAGCTCCGTTTTTTACGAAGCCAGCCGGGCTTATCCGGACGCGGATTTTGGGCTGCTGTTCGCCGCGGTCTCCGAGCACGCCAAAGCCACCCCGGAGCAAACGATGCGCGACTTCGGTCATTTTGTCGTGCCGCACCTTGTCCAGGTTTTCAAGGGCGTGATCAACCCCGCTTGGCGCGCCCTGGATCTGCTTGAAAACATCGAGGGCGTGGTGCATCCGGCGGCGCGGGTCAACAACCCGGGGGCGACCCCGCCCGTGCTCAGTGTCCAGCGCACCGGAGAACGCTTGGTGATTGATTCCAGCTCCAA
>CAMARB010000250.1 GCA_945860355.1 Chthoniobacter flavus
GAAAATCATCGAACTCGATGGACGCCCAAGCGATTGCCTCGCCCTGGCCGTCCAGCAGGGTGCCCCGATTTACGTCAGCCGCGAGGTTTGGGACGAGGTGGAGGACCGGAGCGACGTGCTCCGGGGCATCGAAGAGTCCGGTCCCCAGAACGAGCAGGACTCTTGAAGCTAGCGCCCGGAAACGCAGCCCGGTGGCCCGGGCATCCTTTCTGCATCAGAAGTGCGCATGAAATCCTCTCCGCGAATCGCCTTGGTCACCGGCGCAAACAAGGGCATCGGCTTTGAAATCGCCCGCCAACTCGGCCAGCTCGGCATCGAGATCATCCTCGGGGCAAGAGACAAACACCGGGGAATGGAAGCCGCCAACGCTCTCCTGCAGGAGGGGATCACCTCCCATGCGCTCATCCTCGACACCACGCACGGCCCCTCCGTTCGCCGGGCGCGCAAATATTTGCAGGCCGAATTCGGTCGCCTGGACATCCTGGTGAACAACGCCGGAATCGGACACGACATGCAGCTGCACCCCAGCCAAACCCCTCTGGACACCATCCGGGATGTCTTTGAGACGAACTATTTCGGTGTCATCGCCGTGACCCAAGAGCTCCTCCCTCTCATCCAGCAAAGCCCGGCGGGCCGCATCGTCAATGTGTCCAGCAGCTTGGGCTCGCTTACACTGGGCAGCGACCCGCAGTCCGCTTACTACGACGTCAAACCCCTCGGCTACAACGCATCCAAATCGGCCCTCAATGCCTTTACCGTCGCGCTGGCGCATGAACTCCGGGACACCCCCATCAAGGTCAACAGCGCCGACCCCGGCTGGTGCCGCACGGATCTCGGCGGCGATACCGCTCCCCTGACGGCCGCCTCCGGCGCGGACACCCCCGTCTGGCTTGCCACGCTCCCCGAAGACGGCCCCACGGGCGGCTTTTTTGCCCTTCGCCAGCCTCTGCCTTGGTAACACCGCCGTGACCGAAGGCGGTCGCCCCAGAATTTCCGCAGCACTCAAACGATGAATTCCTGGATCATTCAATCCCACGGAACCCCAGACGGGTTAACCCTCGTCGATGGTCCCGAACCGCAGCCTTCCCCGGGGCAGGTGCTCATCCGGCTGCGGGCGGTTTCCCTCAATTTCCGGGACCTGCTGACACTGAACCTGGCGCGCCCCGGCAATCTTCCCCCGCCGCTCGTGCCGTGTTCGGACGGAGCCGGTGAAATTGTCAGCGTTGGCGAGGGCGTGACTCGATGGAAAGCGGGGGACCGGGTGTTGGGCACATTTTTTCAGAACTGGACAGTCGGCGGCATGCGGAGGGAAGTCATGCGCTCTGCCCTTGGGGGTCCCCTGCAGGGAGTCCTCACCGAGCTGCGGGTTCTCTCCGAGGAAGGCATCGTCCGAATCCCGGAGCATCTCTCGTTTGAGGAAGCCGCCACTCTCCCCTGCGCGGCGCTCACCGCGTGGAACGCGCTCACGGGCAGCCAACCGGTGTGCGCCGGGCAAACCGTTCTGATCTTGGGCACCGGAGGCGTCTCCCTGTTTGCCCTGCAGTTTGCCAAGCTCCACGGTGCCCGGGTGCTCCTGGTCTCGCGGAGCGAGGAAAAACTCGCCAAAGCCAGAGATCTGGGCGCCGACGAAACCCTGCACTCCGAGTCCGCGCCGGACTGGGAAAAATGGGCATTCGAACGCACCGACCGCACCGGGGTGGACCACGTGATCGAGGTGGGCGGGGCGGCCACCCTAGGCAAATCGATGGAAGCCGTCCGTTACGGGGGACGGATCAGCCTCATCGGAGTGCTGGGTGGTTTTGAGGGGTGCGTGAACCCTTGGCCGCTCATCGCCAAAAGCATTTCCCTCCAAGGCATTTACGTCGGACCACGGGCTCTTCTCGAGGCGATGAACCAAGCGTTGACGCTGCACAAGATGCGCCCGGTTATTGACCGCGTTTTCAATTGGCACGAGGCGCGCGAAGCGTTCAGCCACCTGGAGAGCGGCCGCCATTTCGGGAAAATCGTGATTACCCTCTAGCCCCGGCGCGATTTAGAGGGATGCATCCAGGAAACCGGGCACGGCGAACCCGGTCTGATCCGCCAAAACCCGGAGTGCGCGGCCATGAGCCGAGGCAAAAGCCGCTTGGGGCAACTCCCCTTTTGAAAACCAGCGTTGCTCCCCCGCAACCTGCCCCGGGGCGGCACCTGCATACACCTGCAAGGTGACGCGGTGATGGGTAAACGCATAAGTGGTTTCCAAAAGGAGTTCGCCCTGTTGCTCCTCGGATAGAGACGGCAACTTCCAAAGCCCTCGCCAGCGCGGCCCCGTCTGCTGTTCGAGCAGAATCGACTCATCCTCAACAATCCACGCGCAACGCTCGAGCATCGGAACCGCCTTGCGGCGAGGCTTTTTGCGGGGCAACAGCTCGGGGTTTTTGGCGGTGCAAAACTCCCGCACGGGGCACTCCGCGCACCGGGGCCGCGTCGGCAAACACACCAAAGCTCCCAACTCCATCAGAGCCGAGGTATGCTCGCGACCGCGTCTCCCGGGCAAAAGTCCTTCCGCAGCCGCCCAAAGGATCTGTTGTCCCCGAGCGGTATCCACGGGTTCCTGAAGATCCAACAGCCGGGCGAGCACCCGGGCAATGTTGGCGTCCACAGCGGGGGTGGCCAAATCAAACGCAAAACTGCCGATCGCTCCCGCCGTGTATCGGCCAACGCCCGGGAGGAGCCCGATTAAGGCGACGTCCGCAGGCAGGCGCCCCCTGTGATCGGCAACCACCCGCTGGGCCGCCCGGTGCAGATTCCGGGCGCGCGAATAATAACCAAGCCCCTGCCATGCATGAAGCACCTCGGCTTCGTTGGCAGCCGCCAACGCCTCAAAATCCGGGAACCGGAGCATCCAGCGATTGAAAAAGTCGATCACCGTGGCCACCTGGGTCTGCTGCAGCATGAACTCGGAAACCATAACCGCGTAGGGGTCCAGGGTCCTGCGCCAAGGCAAATCCCGGCCCGCAGCGCGGAACCACTCGCCGAGCCGGCTTCGCAAAGCCGCCCGGCTCGTGTCATCCCAAGGCAGAGCGGTGTGCTTGATCTTCATGCGCGCGCAGAGATGCTCTCATGACCCGTCCATGACAAGCCCGCAACCACCCGCAAAAACGATTCACACGTGCCCTCTCACCCCGGCCCAAGCCACAGCCCTCCAGGGGCTGCTGAGGGCGCGCGGGTGGAAATTCGAGCCCCGGCCGTACACGCTTTATTTTGCGCAGAAGGAAAAACTCACGGCTGCCGTCTATGAGAAAGGGCCGAACCTTGTGCTTCAAGGCAAAGGGACTGAGGAGTTTGTCCAAAGCTGCCTGTCCCCGGAAATCTTCGGCAAGCTCCCCGTTGAGGAGGACACAACCCACGACCCTGCCGTGTTCACCCCTCACGTGGGCATCGATGAAAGCGGCAAAGGCGATTTCTTTGGGCCGTTGGTCATCGCGGGAGCTTATGTGAATCCCGCAATTGCCCGCCATTACATGGAATCGGGTATCCAGGACAGCAAACGCATCAGCAGCGACCGGCGGATCCGGGAGCTGGCTCAAATGATCCGGCGCACTCCGGGGGCCGTCACCGATGTGGTTTGTATCGGGCCGGAACGTTACAACGAAATTTATGCCAAATTTGGGAATCTCAACCGGCTGCTGGCCTGGGGCCACGCGCGGGTGATTGAAAATCTGCTCGCGCTCCAACCCGATTGCCCCCGGGCTTTGAGCGACCAGTTCGCCAACCCCAAACTCATCCAACGCGCCCTTCTTGAACGCGGCAAAGCCATTACCTTGGAACAACGCACCAAGGCTGAGAGTGATCCCGCGGTGGCCGCCGCATCCATCCTGGCCCGGGAGGCGTTTATCAACTGGATGCAAAAACAAAGTGAAACCCTCAAACGCGAGCTCCCCCGGGGGGCGTCGGCCGCGGTAAAAAACACCGCATCCGCGTTAGTCGCAGCCCACGGGGCAGGGATTCTGCTTTCGATAGCGAAAACCCACTTCAAAACCGCCACCGAGGTTGCTCCCGAACATTTCAACAGAGCAGCCTTGCCCGGTTCAAACACCATTATTTAACTCCGTTTTATGGGCACACTAACCAAAAGAGAGCTCGTGGTGCAGATCAGCAACGAGACAGGCCTCGTTCAGCACCAAGTATTTGACGTGATTCAACGCACCCTGGACCACATCACCGATGCGCTTGCGCGAGGCGATTCGGTCGAGCTCCGCAACTTTGGGGTCCTGGAG
>CAMARB010000251.1 GCA_945860355.1 Chthoniobacter flavus
TCGGGTCCGTTCAGCGAGCTTGCAGGCATCCGGCTCCTCGGCGCGATTGTTTCAGCTCTCGAGCGCGAACAGTTCAACGAACGCAAGGATCGCAAGCTCCATGACCTGCTCATGACCGACAAAGAGCTGCTCTCCGATTTGATCGAGGATGCGACTCCGGAGGAACTCCGCGAAATCATGCGCCGGATCCTCATGGCCACGGTTTTTGAGGAGCTCAACAAGCGCTCCCTGCTTGGCAGAATCATCCGCCAGTACCCGGAGCTTCAGTCGATGATTTCCGGCGAAAGCAACGAGAAACAGGAGTCCCTGATTGTTTCCTGGGCGAGCCTCGAGAAGAGGAAGACCGACTACGAGGATCTCGTAAGCAAGCGGATCCCCGAGAACATCAAGGAAATCAGTGTGGCGCGCAGCCACGGCGACCTTCGGGAAAACTTCGAATACAAGGCGGCCAAGGAGATGCAACGCGTGCTCATGCGGCGCAAGTCGGAGACGGAAAGGGACCTTGCACGAGCGCGGGGAACGGACTTCTCCAATCCCGACACGACGAAGGTGAGCATCGGCACCAAGGTGACCCTGCGCGAGACGGCCTCGGGAAAAACCGATGTCTACACGATCCTGGGCGCCTGGGACAGCGTGCCGGAGGAAGGGATCATCAGCTACCAGACGGCAATCGCCCAATCGATCATCGGGAAGCCCGCTGGGGAAAAGGTGAACATTCCGACAGAAACAGGGGAAATCCTCGTGGAGATTGTTTCCATCGAGGCCTACAAGTCCTGAGGCGCCGACCTCGGCAAAGCTTGAGGAAAATAGAGTTGCTAACACTCGCCCTCAGAACTATTCCACTGCGCGAATTTCACGCCCCTGTGCAAGGGGCATTCCTTTCTTTGGTCGCTCGACCTCTCACCGCCCACTTCTTCTTATGTCACTGACCACCATCATCGATATCCGTGCCCGGCAAATTCTTGACTCTCGTGGCAACCCCACGGTGGAGGCAGACGTTCGCCTTGCTGGCGGCGCCCTTGGAACCGCGGCGGTTCCCAGCGGAGCGAGCACGGGGGAACATGAGGCGTGGGAATTGCGCGACGGCGCCAAGGATCGCTGGCTGGGGAAGGGCGTGACCAAAGCCGTCGCCAACATCAACAAGGTCATCGCGAAAGAACTCGAGGGCATGGACGCGACGGAACAAGTTTCCGTGGACAAAGTCATGCTGGCGCTCGACGGAACGCCCAACAAATCCAAGCTCGGGGCAAACGCGCTTCTGGCGGTCTCACTGGCCACAGCCAAGGCCGCCGCCATTCAGGTGGGACAGTCCCTCTTCAAATATCTCGGGGGACCCAACGCCAAGGTTCTGCCGGTTCCCATGATGAACATTCTCAACGGAGGCGCCCACTCGGATGCTCCCATTGACTTCCAAGAGTTCATGATCGTCCCGAAAGGGGCGGCTACTTTCTCGGAAGCGCTCCGCTGCGGAACTGAGATCTTCCACGCCCTCAAGTCGGTTTTGAAAGACCGCGGACTTTCCACCGCGATCGGGGATGAGGGCGGGTTCGCTCCCAAACTCGAGTCCGCCAACGACGCGCTTGAGACCATCGCCGCCGCCGTCAAAAAGGCGGGTTACAAGTTTGGCAAAGACGTCTTCATCGCATTGGACGTGGCGGCCAGCGAGTTTTACGACGCGCCAAAAAAACAATACGTCTTTAAAAAGTCGGACGGGTCCAAGCGCAAGGCCGAGGAGCTGGTCGCCTACTACCTCGAGCTTCAGAAAAAATTCCCGATCATCAGCATCGAAGACGGCTGCGCCGAAAACGACTGGGACGGCTGGAAAAAGCTCACGGAGAAGCTCGGTGCCCACACGCAGATCGTCGGAGACGATCTTTTCGTGACGAATGTCGACTTCCTGAGGAAAGGCATCGAACGAGGCGTCGCCAACTCCATCCTCGTGAAGGTCAACCAGATCGGCACGCTCACCGAAACCCTCGACGCCATCGAGTTGGCGAAGGAAAACCGCTACACTGCGGTCATCAGCCATCGCTCCGGGGAGACAGAAGACGCCACCATCGCAGACATCGCCGTGGCCACCAACGCGGGCCAGATCAAGACCGGCAGCCTTTGCAGGACGGATCGCGTGGCCAAGTACAACCAGCTTCTGCGAATCGAGGAAGAACTTGGTGACAACGCCATTTACGGCGGTAAGATGCGTTAAGTGAGCGAACCGGCTTACCATTCGAGCGCGTCCAAGGGAATCTGGCATTCCCTCAACCGGCTCGTGCTCACGCTCATTGTCCTCTGCGCAGCGGTGCCCATCGCGTATTCGTTCCTGCCCGAGGTTCATAAGCAGAGGGAGCAGGATCTACGCATCGAAGAGCTCAAGGCGGAAATAGAGAAGAAGCGCATGGTGCTGACGAGGCATCAACGCGAGGAAAGCCTCCTCAAACATGACCCGGAATACGTGGGCATGATTGCAAGGGACCGCCTCGATCTCATGCAGGAGGGCGAAACGATCTATCGAATCGGAGCTTCGCCCTCAGCCTCGCGGCGGCCTCAGTAATCGATCTGTTTACCGTCCCGGTCGGATCTTCGCTCCGGGATTTCCCATCCCGCGTCTGCGCCTGGCTCCTCATCCCTGAGTGAGAGCCGCGGTCCTTTCATTCGGGACTCCCGGGCGCCGAGCTGGCCGCTGTTTTTCTAGAACGACAAGACAACCCTCCCCATCTCCTCTCATGTCCATCGACCTGCGTGCCATCCACACCTCCGAACTCAAAGGCCGCGTCGGCGAGCTCCGGAGGTATCTTTGACTTCCCCAAACTCGAAGCGCGTCTCGCCGAGCTGGAAGGGTTGATGTCGGAGGCCGATTTCTGGGCCAACAAAGAAAAGGCGCAGAAACAAGTCGAGGAGGTCTCAGCGCTGCGCGCCAAAATCCATCCCCTCCTCCAGCTGGAGCGCCAGGTGGAGGACCTAGCGGTTCTCATCGAGCTCGCGGAAGCCGAGGACGACGCGCTCGCGGCTGAGGAAGTCGGCAAGGAGCACGAGGGTATCCTCAACGCCCTGGGCCAGTTTGAGTTGAAGATGCTCCTTTCCGGGCCGAGCGACGCATCCAACGCCTTTCTCAGCATCCAATCCGGCGCGGGCGGAACCGAGGCCTGCGATTGGGCCGACATGCTTCTGCGGATGTATCAACGATGGGCGGAACGCCGCGGATTCAGCGTTTCGATTGTCGACATCCAGCACGGGGACGAAGTGGGTATCAAATCGGTGACCCTGCGGGTGGCGGGCGAGTACGCCTTCGGCTACCTGGCCACCGAGCGCGGAGTCCACCGCCTCGTCCGGATTTCTCCGTTCGACTCCAACAAACGGCGCCACACGTCTTTTGCCGGCGTGGATGTGGTGCCCGAGCTCCCCGAATCCACCCCGATCGAAATCAACCCGGCGGAAATCGAGATCGACACCTATCGGAGCGGCGGCAAAGGGGGCCAGAACGTCAACAAAGTGGAGACGGCGGCGCGCGTGCGCCATCTTCCCACGGGCATTGTCGCGGCGTGCCAAAGCGAACGCAGCCAGGGGCTCAACCGCCAGCTCGCACTGCGGATGCTCCAGGCCAAGCTCCAGCAGATCGAGATCGACAAGAAAAAGGCGGAGGTCCTTCAAGCGTACGGTGAGAAGAGCGAAGTGGCTTTCGGCAGCCAGATTCGGAGCTACGTGTTTCAGCCTTATCAGCTCATTAAGGATCTGCGAACCGGGGTGCAAACCAGCAACGTGCAGGACGTCATGGACGGGGACATCGACGCGTTCATCGAGGGCAAACTGCGCGGACTCCAAATCAAGAAGGGCGCAGGAGAGGACCTCGAATAGAGTCCGCAGCCGGCGGCGGCGGATTATGGAATATAGAGGTCCTGGCCGGGCTTGATCTTGGCCGTGCCTTCCAGGGAGTAAAAGTTGGCGTCCTGGATATCCTTCCAACGCGCCTTGCTCTTGTAATATTTCACGGCAATCGAGGCGAGGGTCTCGCCCGGCGCCACCGTGTGGGTGCGTCCGCCTTTGGGAATGGGCTTCTTCCCGGCCTCGGCCTTGCCGGCCGGGGAGACGGCGGCGGCCACCGGCGGCGCCTTTTGCGCCCGGAGTTCCACCAACGATTTGCGCAACGCCAGGTTCTCGTTCTTGATCCGAACAGCCTCCTCCTGGGAGACAAAACTCGCCTTGGAGATGGACGTCAGCAGCTTGAGCTCCCCCTCTTTTTTGTACGCCTTG
>CAMARB010000252.1 GCA_945860355.1 Chthoniobacter flavus
GGCCCGATCCGAACTCGGCGGCCGCCCTCCTCTGGGACGGGGCGGATGGGGTGGCAGAAGAGGTTTGATTTCCTCCCACAGCTCATCAGCAACCATCGGCTTCATGGGTTAGCTTACACCCATTTCAGACCTTTTGTTAGAGCCTCTAAAGGGACAGGGGTGAGGGGTGAGGAGTGAATCAGACGGGCCTGTGCTTGGGCCCGCCTTTCAGAGCCCTGTAACGATGCGGCGTGCGTTACCCCGGGGTTGCCCGGGGTTGTTCTATTTCGCCCCCTCCCTGGGCTTGAATCGCGCGGAATCACCCCGGGGCCGCGATTTGTTTCTACGCCCGGCTACTTTCCGCGATGCCTCCGGCACCGCGGCGCGCAAGCCGGCTTCCTCTCTGCCGCTCACCCCTCACCCCTCACCCCTGCCTCCTTCCCACCCCTCACCCCCGCGGATGAAACTTGTGGTGGACCGCTTTGAGCCGCCGCTGATCGACGTGTGTGTAAATCTGCGTGGTGGAAATGTCCGCGTGCCCGAGGAGTTCCTGAATGATCCGCAGATCCGCCCCGTTGCTGAGCAGATGCGTGGCGAACGAGTGCCGGAGCAGGTGCGGATACACGTTGAGATCGAGCCCGGCGTTCTTCGCGCAGGCTTTGACAATCTGCCAGATCCGCACGGTGGAAAGCCGGGTGCCCCGGGAGGAGAGAAACACCTCGCTGCCCGTGCGTTTGCCCACGAAACCGGGGCGTTCTTTCTGCAGATACAGCGCAATCGCCGCGCAGGCTTTGGCCCCGACAGGCACCAGCCGGGTTTTGTTGCCTTTGCCAGTGACCCGGATGATCCGGTTCTCCAAGTCGAGGTTCTCCAGCCGGGCGTTGACCAACTCCGACACTCGCAGGCCGCTCGCGTAGAGCAGCTCGAGGATCGCCCGGTCGCGCAGGCCCCGGGGCGCGTCCGGGCCAACGCCCTCAAGCAGGTGCTCCACCTGCAGCTCGTTCATGGTCTCGGGCAGGTAACGTTCGGTCCGGGGCAGGGGCAGCGTCTCGGCGATGTCCTTCTCAATCCGCCGCCGGACATGCAGCCAGCGAAAGAAGATCTTGATGGCCACCACCACCAGCTTGATCGACGCCGCCGAAAGCCCCGCCCGTTTCCGGTGCGCTAGATACTCGGAGATCTCCTGGAGCGTGACCGACCCCGGCGCGACGGCGCATTCCGGCCATGGCTCGCCCGTTTCTGCCAGTTTGCGGAGCGCCTCCGCGCCGTGTTGTTTTTGCAGTGCCCGGCGCTCTAGCCAGTGGAGGAACCCTTCCAGGGAGAGCCGGGTGGAAATCTGGTAATTGTCCGAAAGCCCGCGTTCGGTGGCCAGGTAGAGGATGAAATCTTCGATGGCCTCGCGCATGGGTAAATCTGAAAACCGAAGTTCAGGCGGAGTGAAGAGGCGTGAGCAAAAGGCCGTTGTCTTCAGTCATTCCCAAAAATTCTCCGCGTTCTCCGCGACTCCGCGTGAGAAAGATCCGTCCCGGGGAGCTTCCGAGTGCGAGTTAAAGCTCCGGCAGCGGCTGCCCGGTGAGCTGGCTGTAGGCTTCGAGGTATTTGGCGCTGGTTTTGGAGATCACCGTTTCCGGGAGCGCCGGCGCGGGCGGGGTCTTGTCCCAGGTCAGGCTTTCGAGGTAGTCGCGCACGAACTGTTTGTCGAAGCTCGGCGGGCTGATCCCCAGGCGGTGTTCCGACACGGGCCAGAACCGGGAGGAATCCGGGGTAAGACATTCGTCAATGAGGATGACTTTGCCGTCCAGAAGCCCGAACTCGAACTTGGTGTCCGCCACGAGAATCCCGCGCTGCGCCGCGTAGGCCCGGCCCTCCTCGTAAATCCGAAGGCTCAGCGCGCGGACTTCCTCGGCGACGGATTCCCCGAGGATCTCCCGGCATTGGTCCCAGGAGATGTTCTCGTCGTGGCCGCTCTGCGCCTTGGTGGAGGGCGTGAAAAGGGGCTCGGGCAGCTGCTCGGCCTGTTGAAGCCCGGCGGGCAGCCGCTGGCCGCAGATGCTCTGGGTGGCCTGGTAATCCTTCCATCCCGATCCCGCCAGGTAGCCGCGCACCACACACTCCACGCTGAGCGGCTGGGCTTTTTTCACCACCATCGATCGGCCCGCAAGTTGGGCGGCAAACGGTTGCAGCTGTTCCGGGAACCGCGCGATGTCCGTCGTCAGGACGTGGTTTTCCACAAAATTCAGCCGCGAAAACCAGAACGCCGAGAGCGTGTTGAGCACCGCGCCTTTCCGGGGAATGGCGTTGGGCAGAACGCAGTCAAAAGCCGAGATCCGGTCCGTGGCCACCAAGAGGAGCCGGTCGCCGAGGTCGAAGATTTCACGCACCTTGCCGCTGCCGAGTTTGGGGATGCCGGGGAGGTCGAGACTGAGGATATCCATGGAGGCCGCGAGGCTAGAGCCAGTCGGGCGGTTTGCTCCAGAGGGATCTCGTTTTTTCATCCGGGCGTCAGTGGTGCGTCCCTTGGGTTGTGGGAAACCCTCGGAGGTGATGCCCACCGCGTGCCCGGTCATGCTCGGGTGCCGTTCTCCGCGCGCACGATTGTGTGCGTGCACAGTTTGTGTGTCGCTTGAGCTTTTACTTTTTCTCTCTTTTGCGGCGCGCGCCACGTTTTTATGGCCAGCCTTGGGTTCTTTGTTATTGGGACACAGGGATCATGGGGGCTATTTTTTCGGCGTGGGTTCGAGGAGATAGGCATCGGCGTTGCGGCGGATTGTGAAGCCGGAGAGTTGGGCGACGTATTTGAGCGCCTCGGTCCACGGGATGTTCGTGAGCGAGAGCATGATTAAAGGCTCCGGGGCCGGGCTTTCCGTGATGACGATGTTCGTCCCGGCCACGCCGGCTTCCTGTGCCTTGGCCATGAGTAAGTGGATGGCCTCGCTGAGCTTCGCATCGCGGAGTTCAAGCTTCGGGATGATGAACTTCGCCGCGGGCTCATCGGCGAACGGCCCCTTCCGCGCTGAGCTCGCGGCTGCAGGGGGCATCGTGTTGGGGATAATCGTGGCCTCCTCGGTGCGGATGGTCACGTAGGACGTCTTGATTTCGACATTCCCGTTCGCCTTCGCTTCGCCGGTCTTCGCGTCGTAGGAGGTGTTTTCCGCGGTGATTTGGAGCGGTTGGGGCTTTGGAGCGGCTGCGGAGGGCGCCTGCTCCTCCATCTTGGCGGTCACGAACACGGTGAGGTTCCTCGCTGGACCTTCTCTTTGGAAGCCCTTGCTCTCCGCGGTTTCGCCGATAGGGCTGAGCACCACCGTCCCTCCCGACCAGATCGTGACGGAAGTGGTGATCTTGCGTTCGGAAAAGATGGGTTTTGCGCGATGCCCGGCGGGCACTAACTCGGTCGAGCCGATGTCGGTCACGGCTGCGTCCGGCTTCGATTTGGCCGGATACATGGTGCCGGTTTCCTGATCCATGAACCCCAGGAATTCGACGACGCTTGGCTCCAGTTGAAGCTCGAGCGAGCCATCCGCCTTGGCGGTTGCGAGCAACCCGAAAGTGACGCCTACATTACGCGTCGTGAATTCCTTTGGCTTCCAGCCTTTGCCATCCTTTTCGTACTCGGCCGGGTAGCGGAACTCTTGGTTGATCTCGATCGTCGCCTTCTGGCCGGAATTGGTCGTCACTCGCGGAGTCGAGAGCAGGTCCACGCCCTTGAGGACGTTCAGCTCCTTCAT
The DNA here is from genome assembly GCA_945860355.1 of Chthoniobacter flavus. Lineage (GTDB taxonomy): Bacteria > Verrucomicrobiota > Verrucomicrobiia > Chthoniobacterales > Chthoniobacteraceae > CAIURC01. The sequence continues at coordinate 3,708 of CAMARB010000252.1, forward strand.
CACCGCGGCAAGCTGCGGCTCGGTGAGCACTCCCGCGACACTGAATGCTCCGGTGGCTGTTTTGGGCGCAGCAGCGTTGCCAAAAATCAGGTCGACAACCGGGTCCTTCGATGTCGTCTTCGTCGTCTCACTGATCTCGACGAACTTCGCTTCGATCTCGATCTGCGGGCCTTTGGGCACCTTGCCGGATGGAGCTTCGGCGTCGGCTTTCTGCTCTTCCTCCTTGAGTTGCGCCGCGGTGGAAATTCCGAGGGCCAGGGTCACCGCGAGCATACCCCCAAGCACGGCGTGCAGGCTGAGCGGGCGGCGATTGCGTCGATCATCCACGATTGCCAGCATGCGGCGCTCGAGCGTCGAGGGGCTGGCCATGGCCACGGCGTGCCTGATGAAGCGGTGCTGAGCGGCGAGCGAGCGGGCCACCTCGAAGAGCTGCTCCGCATACTCCTCCGGCGCGGTGCCGCCACGGAGCACGAGGTCGTCGGTCGCCTGTTCCTGAGCGGTGCGAAGGCTGCGCGCGCCGAGCC
>CAMARB010000253.1 GCA_945860355.1 Chthoniobacter flavus
GAGGCGTCGATGGGAATGAAACCCTCCCGGAGAGCCGCGGAAGGGTCCGCCTCTCCGCGGATGAGTCGGCTTTTCATCCGCTTGATGAAACCGAACAGGCCGCGTCCCGCACTTTTGCCCACATGCGCCATGGGGTTATTGATGTAGATATCGACGTGCCCGGAAACGATATAGAAGGCCGTCGAACCAAACTCGCCCTCCTCGCAGACCAACTCCCCGGCGCGAAACCGCCGGCGGACCGCGGCGCCGACCGCGTATTTGTGGATGAGGGTTTTGGGAACCTCCTTGAGCGCCGGAAGCAACTCCAGGAGCTCCTCCGCGTTCAAAGGATCGCCCGTTGTGAGCCGTTCTGGGATGGTTTCCATGGCGCTGTGTAACCCCTAATATGGTCTCAGGCGCTCTTTCGCCAAGCGCCAAGAAGGCGGGAGGAAAAATCCCGTTGAGGGGCGCTCCTCGGGTAGGGCAAATACGCCGGCTTTTTATCGCTTCCGAAAGAACCCCTGCTTCCCCTATAGACACTTCTCCAGTGCCCCACCGCTTCCCCATTCTTCTGGCTGCGATCCTCCTTTCCAGCCCGGCGTCCGCGCCCGCCGGGGACGTGGCTCTTCCTCCATTCACCGGGTCACAGAGCTGCATGTCCTCAAGCTGCCACGGCGGCGGCGTGGGCAAGGATCAGGGAATCATTTGGTCGAAAAAAGATCCGCACTCACGCGCCGACGCCGTGCTTTCCACGGCGCGTTCGGCGAGGATGGCTGAGGCACTGAAGATTCCCGACCCAAAGGTGTCGGTGCGCTGCACGGTGTGCCATTCTCCCATGCAGACGGTCCCGACCGAGCGGTTGAGTCTTCTCAAAAACTTTGAGCCGGAAAAAGGGGTGAGCTGCGAGAGTTGCCACGGCGCAGCGGAGCCATGGCTCCGGTTTCACACGCGGCCGGACGTTCAGCATGCTCAAAGGATCGCGGCGGGTCTTCGGGAACTGACCGATCTCTATGCGCGGGCCAACGCCTGCGTGGCCTGCCATCTGAACCTCGATCCGGAGATCGCGAACGTGGGGCGTCACCCGGAGATGTTCTTCGAACTCGACGGCCAGATGAGCGCCCAGCCACCCCATTACAAGGACGAAGGGGCGTGGGTGGGCCCGCGGGCTTGGCAAACCGGACAGGCGGTCGCGTTGCGTGAATTGAGCTGGAAACTCGCCCAGCAAAGGGACGCGACATTGGTGGCCCGCTGGAAAGCCTTGGTGTGGGTGCTTCAGAAATCCGGGACCTTGGATGTCGACGCCGACGCTGCCTCGTTTGCGGCGGCTCAATCCACGGCCAATCGCTTCGCGAAAGCCTCAGCACAGTCTATTTGGACTCGCGAAAAGACCCTCCAATTACTGCGCGCCTACTCCGCCGCTTCCGCCGAGTTCCGGGACGCCAAGGTCTCTGTGGAAGAGCTCCGGCGCAGGGGCGAGGTCTTGGTGATGGCGATGGACCGGCTCTGGTCGGCGCTGAAGCGCGAGGGCGGATTGAAATCCGAGAACTTCGACAACGGCCTGCGGGTGGCGGTCGATCTCGCGCGGGCGCAAGCGGGCTTCAAAAAGGAGCTCTTCTCGGCGGCAATTGAGCAGTTGGAGGTGGCCTTGGAGCGGTTGCCCCAGAAATAGAGGCCCGTTTGTCTCGAACCCGGCCCCGCGCGTAAATCGAGCGCAAAGGAACTCTGCGTCAGCCGGCAGCTGAGATGCCCCGAAAGACTTCCGCGCCGACTAGGGCACCTTTGCGCAGCTCGCTATTTGATGATCCCGCGCGGACTGGAACTCACAAATTCAACCAGGGTTGCAAGTTCGGGGGCGTCGGGAAAGCGGGAGCGGATCTGCTCAATGGCCTGTTGAACATTGAGGTCGGAGCGATAAATGAGGCGGTAAGCTTCCTTGATGTTTTTGACTGCGGCCTCCCCGAATCCATGGCGCTCGAGCCCGACCTTGTTGTAGCTGCGGACTTTGGCCGGGTTGCCGTCCGCAATCATGTAAGGGGGAACGTCCTGGACGATCTTTGAGCAGCCCCCGGTCAGCGCGAAGGCGCCAATCCTGCAGAATTGGTGCACGGCGGTGAGCCCCCCAATGATGGCGTGGTCCCCCACCTCCACATGCCCGGCCAGCGTGCCGTTGTTGGAAAAAATCACGTGGTTTCCCACCACGCAATCGTGGGCGATATGGCTGTAAGCCAGGAAATTACCGCCGTCCCCCACCGTCGTCACCGACCCGGGCGCGGTGCCGCGGTGGACGCTGACAAACTCCCGGAAGCAATTGCCCTCGCCGATCTCCAAAAAGGTGGGCTCCCCCACGTACTTGAGGTCCTGGGTCTGAAAACCGATGCAGTCGAAACCAAAGAACTTGTTCCGGGGACCGATTTTTGTCGGGCCACAAACGGTGACGTGGTTCTGAAGCCAGCAGCCGTCTCCGAGCTGGACTCCAGCGTGGATGACGCAATAGGGGCCGATGTAAACCCCCTCGCCAATTTCGGCGCCGGGATCCACCACGGCGGTGGGATGGATCTGCGTGGTGCTCACGTGTCGATAAAACCAAACATCATCTCGGCCTCCGAGACGACCTCGCTGTTCACAATGCAACGGCCCTTCGCCTTCGCGATGCTTTTCTTGCGCTGGGTCATTTCCACCTCAATAAACAACGTGTCTCCAGGCATCACAGGTTTGCGGAATTTCACGGAGTCCGCGCTCATGAAGTAGCCGATTTTTCCGGCCATCCCCGGCAGCCTCAGAATCAGGATGCTGCCCACCTGCGCCATGGCCTCCAACTGCAGCACTCCGGGCATCACCGGGTGGCCGGGAAAGTGTCCTTGGAAGAAGGGCTCGTTGATCGTCACGGATTTGACGCCGGTGCACTTGTTGTCGCCGTCGATGTTCACAATCCGGTCCACCATCAGGAACGGATACCGATGCGGGAGCAGTTTCATGACGTCGTTGACGTCGAGAATATCGCCTCCTTTGGGTGTCACCGAAGGCGGCACGAGCGCCATCGTCTTGGCAAACTGCTTGGCCAACATCCGGGCCAGGTCCGTGTTGGGACCGTGACCGGGTTTGACCGCAATGACATGGCCTTTAATGGCCCTGCCGAACAGAGCCAGGTCCCCGACGATGTCGAGAATCTTGTGGCGGGCGAACTCTTCCGGGAACCGCAGGGGCTCCTTGCTGAGCACGGAGTCGCCCCGCACCACCACAGCGTTTTCCAGGCTGCCGCCCTTGATCAGGCCCTTGTCCATCAGGGGCTTGACGTCCTCGTAGAAAACGAAGGTGCGCGCTGAGGCGATCTGCGACTCGTAAAGAGCAGGGGTGATCTCCGTGGAATAGAACTGGGTGAAGCGTCCCTCGGGCCCCACTTGCGTGCAGGAAACGCGGAAGGTGGAATCGGGCAAGATCATCATGATCGATCCCGACTTGGTCTCGAGGTGAATGGGCTCGTTGATCTCATACACGGGCCGGGCGACGCCCTGCTCCACGATCCCGGCCTTCTTGATGAGCTCCACGTACGGGGCCGCGCTGCCGTCGCCGATGGGCGGCTCGTTGGCGTCCATTTCGATCAAAGCATTGTCCACCCCCATTCCGGCGAGAGCACTCAAAACGTGTTCGACGGTATGCACCTTCACACTGCCCTCCGCGATGGTCGTCGAGCGTTCCACCGTCTTCACCAAATCAATCCGCGCCTCGATCACCGGCTGGTCCGGCAGGTCCTTCCGCCGAAATTTACGTCCGTGTCCCGGCGGGGCTGGATGAATCGTCAGCGTCACTTGTTCGCCGGTATGCAGCGATGAGCCGCTGATACTGGCACTTTTGGCGAGCGTGTTTTGAATGAAGGTCATTGCGGGTCAGGATGCGAAATGCGGGGAATTCTCCACGGGAGAAGACGAGCGAGAAATGATTTGAGAAAAGAGCGCTGCTTTTTAGCGTCCGCAGGCCCGCTGTCGACCACGGAAATGAGGTGAAATCCTGTTCCCGGACAATGACTCCCTCTGCTTGACGGGCAAGGAATTGCAGGCTCGTGAGGAATTCCACCAGGAGATGAGGACGCAAAATTTCGATTCAGGACGAGCGGGGAACTGGCAAATTCAAGAGGTCTAAGGGGAGCGTTGGAAAGTTCAGCACCCGGCGGCGGCTCAGCGCGCAGTCCCGCGAGCTGCACCCGGATTCACGCCCATCGCCCAAAACAAGGCACCCCCAAA
>CAMARB010000254.1 GCA_945860355.1 Chthoniobacter flavus
GCGGAATCAAGACAGGCCAAGCGTTAGCGCCCAACTTGGTGCGCATGTCATTGATCGCGTTGTCGAAATTAGCCCCGGTCCGGTCCATCTTATTGACGAACGCAATGCGAGGCACGTTGTATTTGGTGGCCTGACGCCAAACTGTTTCCGACTGAGGCTGAACTCCTGCCACAGCGCAAAACACAGCGACCGCGCCATCCAGAACACGAAGAGAACGCTCAACTTCCGCCGTGAAGTCCACGTGGCCAGGGGTGTCAATGATATTGACACGCATCTTGATCCCCTCAAAGGACTTCAGAATCCCCACTTCAGCCCGCTGATTCCAGAAGCACGTGGTGGCAGCCGAAGTAATCGTGATACCACGCTCACGCTCCTGCTCCATCCAATCCGTGACTGTGGTCCCCTCGTGAACCTCACCAATCCGGTGAATCATCCCCGTGTAGAACAAGATACGCTCAGTGAGCGTCGTCTTGCCGGCATCGATATGAGCAGCGATACCGATATTCCGGGTCCGCTCGAGCGGAAAAGCACGATCCGGAGAATTGGGATTGGTAGTGACAACAGAGTTGGCGGACATATGGCCTCTATTAAATAAAATGACGGAGAACCTAGAAGCGGAAGTGAGCAAAGGCGCGGTTCGCCTGGGCCATCTTATGCGTGTCGTCGCGCTTCTTAATCGCATTCCCCTGACCGTTGGCAGCCTCCTTGATTTCAGCAGCCAAAGCCTTCATCAAAGGGATATTTTTCCGCTTGGAAGCAAAGCCCACAATCCAACGCATCGCCAAAGCGACCTGACGCGGAGCAGGAACCTCCATCGGAACCTGGTAAGTCGCGCCACCAACGCGGCGACTCTTCACCTCCAACCGAGGCTTCACGTTGTCCATCGCCTTGTGGAGCGTCTCCAAAGGGTCGACAGAATCCGTACCTGTGCGGGTTTCCTCAATTGCGGTGTAGACAATCCGCTCAGCGAGCGACTTCTTACCGCTCTTCATGACGGTCGCAATGAGACGCGCAACCACCGGACTACCATAACGGCTATCCAGCTTCTCTTCCTTGTGAATGACCCGACGACGACGTGACATGTGAAGTTTAGATGAAAATGAAAATGACTACTTCTTCTTACCCTTAGCCTTACCCTTCGCCTCAGCCTCAGCACCGGGCTTAGGACGCTTGGCGCCGTACTTCGACCGACTCCGGCGGCGACCATCAACCCCAAGGGCGTCCAACGAACCCCGGACAATATGGTAACGCACACCCGGCAAATCCTTCACACGACCACCCCGAACCAGAACAATCGAATGCTCCTGAAGGTTATGACCTTCACCAGGGATGTAGGCGATGACTTCGTAGCCATTAGTCAAACGGACCTTCGCCACTTTCCGCAGCGCCGAGTTTGGCTTTTTAGGAGTCCGCGTCATGACCTGAGTGCAGACCCCGCGGCGAAACGGACAATTAGTCAGCGCCGGAGACTTGGACTTGACCGTGATCTTTTGACGCCCCTTGCGGACGAGCTGGTTGATGGTTGGCATTCGAAAGTGTGGTTTCGTTTTTGTTCGGTCCCAAGCACCGCTTTTCAGCGGCGACAATAACCCCCGCTACGGACGGGACCGAAAGATCCGTTTGCGGGGAGGGCGGAGGGTATGTCTTCCGGCTTGACGCGCAAGCCTAATGACTTCCAACACCCAATATTTCCGAAGGAACTTTCCCTCGAGTTTAACCCTCGCTGACTCCTGTGATCCCGCAATCCACGGACACACCAGCATTCCAGCCAGGAGCCGCGAGAGCGAGTGGCGAACCACCGAGAGCGCGAAGGGGCGGCTTGTGTAGGCGATACAGCAGCCAAGGGCAAGGGAAGTTTTAAAAAAAGAGGTGTTTTTTTCAAGTTCGCGCCCTGGAAAGCCAGAACCGGGTGGTATGCAGGGCTGGCTTTGATGCGTTTCAGCGCTTGGTGTCGGGCTAAAATCAGCTTCGGGTGCTGCGGAAGACGCGGATGCGTTTGTTCGCGCCCTCCCCCTAGGGTGCTAGGAGCGGAATCCCGTGCAATTGAGCGAGTCAAAGGCCGCCTTCAGTCGACGCTCGGCGGGCGAGATGGACTGCAAGGGCGGTGCAAGCCCCGACCGCCAGCGCCCATGGCAGCAGGCTCCAGCGGCTTTCAGGGAAGAGGAACTCGCCCACGTTGAAAGAAGCCCATCGGCACTGGGGCGATCCTGGAGGGTAAGATCCGTAAGTCAGCATCCCCTCGAATACCCCGACAGGGTTGACCGAAACGGGGCCTACGATTGAGCCCAGCAGGAAGGGCGAAGGTTCTCCACGGGAGATCGACTCCCGCAGCGCCGCGCGAAGCCGGGTTTCTTCCCACGCACGGCTTTCCTGCTCCTCACCAATACCCGCGATGCGCCCGCTCTCCTTTTCCATGTGCAGGTCCAGCTGGCCATCGAGAATCGGCCAAGCCCGACCCGCAGCGAACAATGGCCAAGCGTAGTCCGCCACGATCCGATATCCCCACTCTTCACGGCGACCCTCCACCCGGGCGTGGCCCCCGACTCCGGCCGGATTTTGCGCGTCTGTTGCGGTAAGCAAGAGTTGGTTCCCCAAGGAAACAAAGCCCAGCAGCAGGCTCATTTTGCGCCAGCGTTCAAAAGCGACCAGCAATCCAAGCGCAAGAAAGGGCAGCCCCGGAACCAGGTATCGAGGTCCCGCGGAATGGCCAGCCTGATAGCCGTTAAAAGTCATGTTCGCGAAGAAGAAGAACCCGAAGATGGCGAGACAAAGCCGCGCCTCGGCGAGGTGATGCTTCTCCCGGAGCCACACCCAAAAGCCCGGCAGAGCGAGGACCAGCACCGGGCAGAGGAAAAACAGCCCACGAAACGGGGAAAACGCGATCAGAGACCCCACATAGCCGAGCTTTGCGAGGGACTCGAGCGAGTCGGGGATTGCGAACATGCCGAAGAGAGCCCTGCCGGCCTCATTAAAGAGGGGATTTTGGAAATCATTGTTGAGCCTGAACGGGGAGCCGAAACACGCCCAACCGTAAGCGCAGATCAGCAGAAAGGGCCCGAGCACCCCCAGACTGAAACCCGCGGCGGCCCGCCAATTCCAGCGGTCGCCCCGGGAGGCGAGCAGCGCGTACACTCCAAGGAACAACACCGCAACGGCGGCCAGATAATTGGTCAAAGCGCCAAACCCCGCACACACTCCCGCGGCAACCGCCCCGCCAAGCCCAGCCCCCTCGGGGCGTTGGCGTGCAAAGTAAAGAAAGTAGAAACCGCCGATCAAAAAGGCGGCGCAGAGGGAATGATCAAAAAAGAGGGTCGCGAACGGGAAAAAGGTGGTGCCAAAACCCAAAGCGAGGGTTGTCAACAGGGCAGGTAAAAGCCGCCCCCCCCCGAGGTGCCGCGCGAGGCGAAAAAACATCACACATCCGAGGGCCGAGGCCAGCCCGACACTACAAACCGAGGTGAGCCAGGCATTGAGAGTCAAAATCCACCAGTGATCGGGATCCAGCCCGAGCAGGCGCTCCGCGTGGTACAACACAAAATATCCGGGCACCCCGGCAAACGACGTGCCGGGCGGCTTGTTGGGATGAAAATGACCGCTCCAAGGCACATAACCAATGTCGCCTGAAGCGCAAACCTCCACCAAGGGCGTGTTCTCGGTTTCCGGGTCCCGCGGCGCATCACTGACGGGAAAGAGCCGCCAGTCCATGTCCACCCACGACAACCGGAAACGTTTTCCATCCCGGCCATATTCGCCGTTTTCGACGAGAGCCCGCTGCAGAACAGGTCGCCCGGAGACGGGTTCGTAAACGAGGAAATTGTCGATCGCAAACCGGCCCTCCTCCACGATCGCGCGCACCTCGGCGAAACGCGCATTCTGGTTCCAGCCACCGCCCTGGTGGAAAAATGCGTAGCTAAAAAAGCAGGCGAAAAAAACCAAGAGCTCAATACGCTGGGGCCGCGACATGGGCGGGACGATGGCTGCCCGAGTGCTCCGGAAACAACCTCCAATTCGTGCCCCACATGCCCCCGGGGGGGCTCCGCCCTTTTCATTGATCTCCTCCGCCCTCCCTCCCGGCCGTTTCAACGCCGCAACTCCGGCACCGCCTCGCAAACCTCGCGCCAGCCGGGAAAATTCCACGTGTTGGGAAACCCCGCGCATTGATGCGGTTTGACGGCCTGGATCCGGCAATC
>CAMARB010000255.1 GCA_945860355.1 Chthoniobacter flavus
CCGCCCGACACCTGGACGGCCTGACCCGGTTTCCGTCCCTGGAGCTCTCCTGCGACGCCGCCCGCAAATCGGGCGCCTGTGATTCGGGTTATTCCTGCGCCTACCAGTTCAACATCTCCTGGCGCTCGGAGAACCTGCCGATGGCGCCGGAAGCCAATCCGCGCCTGGTGTTTGAGCGGCTTTTTGGCGGTGGCCAAGCCGCTGACCGCCAGAAAAGTTTCCTCCTGCGTCAGACGCGGCAGAAATCCATCCTCGATTTTGTGCTGGAGGACACCCAAGCGCTCCGCGGCGAACTGGGGCGCAACGACCAAAGCAAACTCGATGAATACCTCACGGGGGTCCGCGAGATTGAACAGCGCATCCAACGAGCGGAGCGGTTCGGACCGCCGCCCGACCCGAAACGGGAAAGCCCGGCCGGGATCCCTGGCACATTCCAGGATCACATTCGGCTCATGGCGGACATGCTGGTGCTTGCGTTCCAGACCGACAGCACGAGGGTCGCCTCCTTTCTCCTGGGGCACGAAAGCGCCAACCGCAATTTCCCGGAGATTGGGATCACCGACGGGCACCACAACCTCTCCCACCACCAGAACAAGCCGGAGCTGCTGGAAAAAATCGCCCGGATCGACCTCTTTTACACCCAGCAACTGGCCTATTTCCTCCAGCGCCTGCGAGACACCCCGGAGGGATCCGGCAACCTGCTCGACAACTCCATGATTGTTTATTGCAGCGGCCTCTCCGACGGGGACCGCCACGCCCACGACAATCTACCGGTGCTCCTGGCGGGCCGTGCCGGGGGAGGCCTTACCCCGGGCCGTCACATGGAGATGGCGCCGCACACCCCCATGGCCAATCTGTATGTCCGCATGCTGGGCCTCATGGGGGTGCCGGGGGAGCGTTTCGGGGACTCCACGGGAGCGCTGAGCGGGGTGTGACCGGAGGCGCGTCGGCTCCAACTGGCTTGAGAACACCGTAAAACACATTCCAAGGGGATGAACACTCAGCCGCCGCCCGGACACCGGGCACACCTGACCCGGCGTTGAGCGGTCAAAAACCTTGCGCTTGCTCCATGGGTTTCGCTTAATCCCCGCCCTTCGAATCCCGTCTTCGCGGCGAAGGCCGTTCGTTATTTAACCCTCACATTCGTAGAAAAATGGATCTCTGTATTATTGGTTCGGGCTATGTCGGGCTGGTTTCCGGCGCGTGTTTTGCCGAAGTCGGCCACCATGTGGTCTGTGTCGACAACGACCAGCGCAAGGTGGACATGCTCCAAGCGGGCAAGATCCCCATCTACGAGCCCGGCCTCGAAGACCTCGTGCACCGCAACGTGGCGGCCAAACGCCTGCGGTTCACCAACTCGATCGAAGACGGGGTGGATCATTCCCAGGTGATTTTCATCGCCGTGCCCACCCCGCCCCAGGTGGACGGCAGCGTGGACCTGACTTACATCGAGCGGGTTGCCCGGGAAATCGCCGGGGTCCTCAAGGAAGGCCAATACCGCGTGGTCGTCGACAAGAGCACCGTGCCGGTCAAGACCGGGGAAAAGGTGGAGGCCACCATCAAGCGCTACAACAAATCCGCCGAGTTCGACGTGGTCAGCAACCCCGAGTTCCTCCGGGAAGGCTGCGCGGTGCCCGATCTGATGAACCCGGACCGGATCGTGATCGGCTCGGCCAACGACCGCGCCACCGACCTCATGAAACGGGTGTATGAGCCTTTTCACGCGCCCATCCTGGTGACCGACGTGAACTCCGCCGAGTTGATCAAACACGCCGCCAACTCCTTTCTCTCGCTCAAAATCTCCTACATCAACGCCGTGGCCGCCATCTGCGAAGCCAGCGGCGCGGACGTGGAGATGGTCGCCGACGGCATCGGCATGGACAAACGCATCGGCCGCAACTTCCTCAACGCCGGGATCGGTTACGGCGGGTCCTGTTTCCCGAAGGACGTCAAAGCGTTCATCGCCATCGCCCGCCAGCTCGGCACGCCGTTCACCCTCCTGGAGGAGGTCGAACGCATCAACTCCGACCAGCTCCATCGGTACATCGCCAAGGTCCGGGAGGCGCTCTGGGTGCTCAAAGACAAGAAAATCGCCGTCTGGGGCATGACCTTCAAACCCGACACGGACGACGTGCGCAACTCGGTGGCCATCGACCTCATCAACCGGCTCGTGGCCGAGGGGGCCCAAGTCACCGCCTACGATCCCAAAGGCGCGGAAAAAGCCGTGGACTGGAAGTTGGTGGACCCGGCCAAGGTCAAGCTGGCGGCCACGCCGGCGGAGGCCGCGGACGGCGCCGAGGCGCTGTTGATCGCCACGGAATGGAAGGAATTCGCCAACCAAGACTTTGCCGACGTCAAAAAGCGGATGCACACCCCGCTCGTGTTCGACGGCCGCAACCTGTTTAACCCCGAGACCATGCGGGAGCTCGGGTTCACCTATCACGCCATGGGGCGCCCGAGCCGCAACGCCTAGGAGCGTTTCCCGGTTCCGCCGATTCTCTCAAACGCCCTCCCCAGCGGGAGGGCGTTTTCTTTGAGCCCCGATTGCCCGGCCGCCCTGACTCTCATCGCCCGATCCCCATGTTGAACAACGCCCGCCAAGCCTGCATCGCCGCCCTGCTGGAATGGGAAAAAGGCCGGAAGTTTTCCGACGAAATCCTGCACGAAACCCTCAAGTCCGCGCGGCTCTCGGCGCTGGACCGGGCTTTTTTCATGGAGACCTTCTTCGGGATCCTTCGCAACCTCAGCCGGCTCGACTTCCTCATCGGCGAGTTGCGCGACGGCAGCCTCGACGCCGGCACCCGCGAGGTGGTCCGCCTGGGGATCTACCAAATCTTCCACATGCGCACGGCGCCCCACGCGGCCGTGAACGAAACGGTCAACCTGGCCGGACGCGCCCGGGGCCTCGTCAACGCCCTCCTGCGCCGGGCTCTGCGGGAAAAGGATCTCCTCGAACAGCGAGTCAACCAGGCCGGGCTCTCCGTCGCCCAGTCGCATCCGGAGTTCCTGCTGGAGCGCTGGACCCGGGTGTTCGGCGAGGCCTCGACGCGGGCGCTCTGCGAGTGGAACAATCAACCGGCCGAGGTGCATGTCCGGGCAAACAGCCTCAAAACCACCGTGGACGAGCTCCTACGCATGGCCCCCGACGCGAGGCCTTCGCCGGCGCATCCCCTGGCGATTGACGTGGATCAGCTCCCGGTGGACTGGATTGAGCGCGGCCTGTGTTACGTCCAGGACCCCAGCACCCTGATGGCCTGCGACCTTCTGGCGCCGATCCCCGGTGACATCGTGCTCGACGCCTGCGCCGCTCCGGGCGGGAAAACCACGTATCTCGCGGCGCTCATGAAAAACCAAGGCCGCATTGTGGCCTGCGACCTGTATGAGTCCCGGGTGGCGCGGCTCCGGGAGAATCTCGGCCGGCTCGGCGTGGAAATCGCCGAGGCCATCCAGCACGACTGCATGCAGGCGCACGGCGCGCTCGATGGCCGCCAGTTTGACCGGATCCTTCTCGACGCCCCCTGCAGCAACACCGGCGTCATCCGGCGGCGCGTGGATGTGCGCTGGCGGTTAACCGACGAGGATTTTATCCGGATGCCCGCCCAGCAACTCGCCCTGCTCAAACGCACCGTGACCCTGCTCAAACCCGGCGGAACCCTCGTCTACAGCACGTGCAGCCTCGAACCCGAGGAGAACGATCTGCTTGTGGAAAAAGCCCTCCAACAGGTCCCGGGCCTGCGCCTGGTGGAAGCCCGCCGCACCCTGCCTTTTGTGGACCGGGTGGACGGTGCGTTTGCCGCCAAACTCACCAAGGATTAGCGGTCGAAAAAGGGGTGAGGGGTCAGGGGTGAGGGGTCAGGGGTGAGGGGTCAGCTCAGAGCGGCCCTTGCGGGGCTCCCCGAGACGCCCTCGTCCGCCGGTTGTGGCTTCGGAAAAACGCCAACGGGACGCAAATCCAGCCCCAACGGGACGTAGTTCCAGCCCCAACGGGGCTGATTTAATTGCAGCCCCGGGCACCGCCCGGGGTGCACGCGTAAAAAATAAGCGGAGCCCTCATCGGGAAGTTACGTCGCAAGTGCCTCATTTTGAACGCAAGTCGGATCTAGCGGGAGGAGGCGGTAGCCGAGCGTTTTGGCGTTGGCTTCCAGTCGGTGAACGCGATTTTTGCGGTTCTCAGCTTCGATCTTCGCGT
>CAMARB010000256.1 GCA_945860355.1 Chthoniobacter flavus
GGCTCGGAACCGCTCGGCGAGCATGGGAATGGAGAGCGGCAGGTGCTCTTGACCAAAAAGCGATTCACCAGCCCGGTAGAACACGAGCAGCAATGCCAGGTGCACCGGGGAAGCCAGATAATTGACGAGCTGAATGAGGGCCTGGTTGAGCCGGAAACAATAAGCTGCCGCCCCGCAAAGCGCCGTTGTCGCGCCGAGAATCGGGAACAAACCCAGCACAAACCCCATCGCGAGCGTGAGCGCGATCTTTTCAGGCGTAATTCCCTGCCGAAGCTGGGCGAGAATCGGGCCCGCAATTTTCCGAGACCAGAACGAGGGCGCAGGAACCGCGGGCGAGGAGGTTTCCATGGAAATCAACGGCGCAAAAGCAGGTCTTCCATGGAGGCGCGGCTGGGCAGTTTGCAGAGTTTCCAAAGCATGTAACCGGCCATGGCGATATTGCCGAGGAGCAGGATCCCAATCAGCCAGAGAATCCGCGCCCAGAGGGAGGTTTCTTTGTAAGCCACCCAGCAGTAGAACGTGAGGAACCCGAAATAGGCGTCAAAAAGCGTGGCGACAAACCAGGGATGCGTGGCCAGCTCGCGAGGCAGTTCCCAGAGCGCCTGGAAGCTGCTGGCCCACGTGGTGACCCAGAGCATGGCCAGAAGCACGACGGAAAACGCGATACGAAGAAACCAGATCATGGGTGAAGTCGGCGGTTGAATAAAAACCCGGGCGCGCCGCGCGTCAAAACGCGGAGTGCAACAGGCGGTTGTTTGGGCGGGTGTAAACGGCCTGCACGACGCTGATGTTGCGGCTCGCAAACGCCGCCTCGCAATACTGGAGGTAGTAGTTCCATTTCCGCACAAAAGCCTCGTTGAACCCCTGGGCCCGGACCTCGGATTCGCGCGCGTTGAACGTCTCCCACCACAGATGCAGGGTGCGGGCATACGACGCCCCGAGATCCTCCAAATGATGCAGAAAAAGGTCGCCCGTCCGGTTCAGCGCCTCGTTGACCCGGCCCACGCTCAGGAGCAGCGACCCGGGGAAGATGTGTTTTTGGATCCAGTCCACGCCCCGGCGCAGCTCGGCGTGCCGGCAGTCGGGGACGGTGATGTATTGGAGCCCGACCAGCCCCCCGGGTTTGACCACCTCGTGGATCTTGGCGAAATAGGTCTCCAGATAGTTGTCCCCGAGCGCCTCCATCATCTCGATGGACACCACCTTGTCGAATGCGCCCTGGATATGCCGGTAATCGCACAACTGGATGTCGATCCGGTCGGACAAACCCTCGCGCCGGAACCGTTCTTTTGCGTAGTTCCATTGCTCCTGGGAAATGGTGACCGTGGTGATGCGGCACCCGTAATGGCGCGCCGCATGCACGCTGAATCCCCCCCACCCGCTTCCGATCTCCAGGAGATGATCGGAGGGCTTGAGCATGAGTTTGCGGCAAAGCGCGTCGTATTTTGCGTCCTGCGCGGACTCAAGGGTCTGGCCCGGCGCCGTGAAATAGGCGCTCGAATAGGTCATCGTCGGGTCCAGCCAGAGCCGATAAAAGTCGTTCCCCAGGTCGTAGTGCTCGGAGATGTTCCGGCGGCTAGTGCGCACGCTGTTGGGGCGCAGCCAGTGCTGGATGCGGTTGGCGATCTTCAGCACGTTGAGCAGGGTGGCCCGCACCTGGGAGCCGGACATGCCCGGGGAGTTCTCCACGTTCAACACCGCCCACGCGATCACCCTCTCGATGCTGTCCGTGTCCCAGTCGCCGTCCACATACGACTCCCCAAACCCGACATCCCCGTAGAGCACGCATTTGCGGAAAAACACGGGATCGCGCACGTCGATCACGGCGGACACCTCGCCCCCCGGTGTGCCCGCGGAAAACTCGCTCCCGTCGGGCAACCGCATCCGCAGATGGCCCGCGGTCATCTTCGCCAAGGAACCGAGCACCAGGCTCTTGTAACGCGGGAACGCATGGGGATCGGCCTGCGATGCGGCGGCGCGGGCGGGCATTTCGGAGAGAGAAGAGTTCATGAGGATTTCCCGGCGATAGAGGCGTGAGGTTTCATCACATCGCGCTGCAGATGGGCGTTGGCGGATTTGCGATGGAACGGCAGGCGTTTGGCCCAGAGCAGGAGCGCATGCCAATGGATGAGAAAGATCACGCGCAAAGTGACCAACGGATATTTAAGCGTCATCCAGAGCAGGGCCCGGGAGGTGAGCGCCACCCGCTGTCCGGTGAGCGTGCTCAGGAGCACTTTCTGGTCGCCCGCCCGGTCGTCGATCTGGATCCGGAGCTCTTCCCCCGGCAACCGCAGCTTGAAATCAAAGCACAACTCCAAGTCCGAGAACGGCGACACGTAGAAATGTTTGGGGGTGACCAGCCTGAAAACCCCGGGCTCCGGCGAGTCCGTGAGGAGGTAAGGTTTCATTTCCCCGAACGTGTTGCCCACCTGCGCCACGGCGCAGATCGGGACGTCCTGCTCGTCGTAACAAAAATAGAAGGACACCGGGTTGAAAATGTAGCCCAGCACCCGGGGCAACGTGATCAACACCACCCGGGCCCGTTCCGGGAGCTCCACGGCTTTCTCCCGCAAATACAGCCGGAGCCGGTCTTTGACGTCTTTTCCCGGGAACGGGAGATGATCGCTGTCGCGGAAGCTGTAGAGATTAAACCGGTTCCGGCTAAACCCGACGACCCGGTCTGCCACCGTGTCGATCTCGTCGAGGTCGAGGCAGAAAAGGAAGATCCGGTATTGGAACCCGTGCTTTTTCGGCGCCAACCGCTGATGCATCACCGCGCACTCGTAGAGGCAGGACTTCAAGGCGGGCCGGGCCATGTTCATTGCCAGAGAGGTTCGCCGGTGAGCGCCCGGGCGCATTCCAGGGCGCTGGTGAAACCGTCTTCGTGGAACCCGTATTTGAACCAGGCCCCGCAGTAATAGGTCGTCTGGTCGGGCCCGAGCCGGTTGAGCCCCGGCAACTCGCGCTGGGCGGCCACCGCTTCCAGGTTGAAGAGCGGGTGCTCGTATTCGATCCGGCGCAGGATTTTGTCGGGCGCCACGCGGTGCTCGGAGTTGAGCGACACGAAATAATCGTTCTCCTCGGAGACCCCCTGCAGCGAGTTCATCCAGTAATGGGTGGCGGGGAGCAGCCGGCCGTCCGGCCCCTGGTCGATCCGGTAATTCCAAGACGCCCAACACCGGCGCGTCCGCGGCATCACCGAGCGGTCCGTGTGCAGGAGCACCGTGTTGGGCTGATACGCAAAGAGCCGCAGCAGTCGGGTCTCCTGCTCGGTGGGGTCGCTGAGCAAACCCAGCGCCTGGTCGCTGTGACAGGCCATCACCACCTTGTCGTAATCCGCCCAGGTGCCGTCGGAGGCGTGCACCCGGACCCGGCCGGGGTTCTCCGAGCGGCTGACCCGCAACACGCGGCGTCCGAGCCTAAGCCGGTCCCCGAGAGGGCCGGCGATCTTGGCGACGTAGGAGCGGGCGCCGTCGACGACGGTGCGCCAGGGGTGCTGGGTGTGCAGCCCGAGGAACCCGTGATTGTGCCAGAATCGAATCAGCGTGGTGGCCGGAAACTCCAGCATGAGCTCCGGCGGCGTGGACCACACGGCGCTGCTCATGGGGACGAGATAGAGGTTGAGGAAATCGTCGCCGTAGCCGCGCTGTTCGACGAACTGCCGGAGGGTGAGCGCGGCGCAACGGGGATCGTCCAAGGCCGCCACGGCCTCGGAATTAAACCGGTTGATCCGCTGGAGCATCCGCCAGAAGCGCGGGTTGAGGAGGTTGCGCCGTTGGCCGAAGAGATGGTTGAGGCTGGTGCCGTTGTATTCGAGGCCGCTGGGCCGATGCTGCACGCTGAAGGACATGCTCGTGGGCTTGGTCGCCACGTCCAACTCCCGGAAAAGCCGGGTGAGGTTCGGATAAGTCACCTCGTTGTAAACCATGAACCCGGTGTCCACCGGCAACACCCGAGCGCGCTCCTGCACGGCCACCGTGTGGGTGTGCCCGCCGGCGTAGGCGTTCTGTTCGTAAACCGTGAGATCAAACCGGTCCCGGAGGAAGTAGGCGGCGCCTAGACCCGAAATCCCCGTGCCGATGATTGCGATGCTTTTCACAGGATCAAATACCCGCTCAGGCCGCCTTTTCCAATCGACGGGCACCCTCGGCGTACACCTGGGCCG
>CAMARB010000257.1 GCA_945860355.1 Chthoniobacter flavus
CTACGCATCAAGTGCATCCGCGGGGATCAAGACGCCAGACCGGGGGAGATCATCCGAGGGGTTGTTCGCGATCTGGTGGAGTCCGAATTCGCCATCGCGGTGCTGACCAATCACAACCCCAACGTCTTCTATGAGTTGGGGGTTCGCCACGCCATCCGCAACAACACCCTCCTCCTTGCTCAGGACGTGAACGATGTGCCCTTTGATCTGAGACCTCAGCGATTGATCCTTTATTCGACTCGTGGATTGGGCAGTGCACGGATCCTGACCGAGGATATACAGAATGGCATTCGCGGGATGTTCCCGTTGGTTTCCCGTGAGTTCAGCCCACACAGCTCAGGGGATCCCGACAATCCTGTGCTGCATTATCTCAAGGAACACTGGCCTCTCTCGCCCGTGCCGAGGGAGAGCGATCTTGCCGAAGAAATGAGAACTCTTCGGAAGCTCCTGGAAGACCTGATCGGAGGTAGTCATCAAGGCGGCGGCGACTCTTTTCATGAGCGTCGCAGGGTAGGTGACGATGGCTTGCGTCCGGGTAAAGTGGTTATGGGAATGTCGGAGCCTCCACCGAACGTGCAGGCATTTTCCGATGGTGGTTGGGGAGACTTCTTGGGCGACTGGATTCGTGATCAACCCGATGGAGAGCAATCTCACTTTTATGTGCGGTTGGTCGGGGGCCATCCGATCGTGTTGTACAGTTTTATGGGCAATCAGGAACCGACCGGAATCTATTTTAAACTCTTCAGGTCGGAAGGTCGGATCTACGGCAAATTCCGATGGTTGGAAGCCGAGGAGATCAGTGGTTTTGCGGTGATCAAGGTTGAATCCCGAGATCAGATTTCAGGTGGATGGTGGTTTGATGATTGCGTCCCACGAGACGTGCGGATCGGAGTCCAGACGGTCTCCCCAGACCACCCCGGTATGAATCCCATGGTTTGGCTTCGGTCGATCAAGAAACCCATTCCGGGTTGGGTGGATAACTGGTTTGCGCGGGCTAATAAGGATCCAAAGATGTGCGGGATTTGCTGAGCGCCAAGAGCGATTTTTGATCGTTGGATTTACCAATCCTCAGATCTGATGGGGATCATGCTGAGGGTCGCCGTGCATCGCCGTTGGCGTGTGCGGATTCTTAAGGCTTGCGTCGCGTTTTCGAAATGATTGGGTGGGTAGAAGTTCCCGTGATGAATATTTCCCAAGCCCGGACCGTTCGCGTTTTTCTAAGTTCTACCTTCCGGGACTTTGCTCAACTGGCAGCTGATCCGAATAAACGGGGACATGCTCTGCAGGACGACGATCTCACGACTGTCTGCGACTTTATCAAGACCCTATGACCCCCTCCTCCCGTCTCGTCCGGGTCTTCATCAGCAGTACGTTCCGGGATTTCATTTGGGAGCGGGATGAACTGGTGAAGAAGGTCTTTCCCGAGCTGCGCCGCAGATGTCGGACCCGGTTCGTGGAGTTGCTGGAGGTTGATCTGCGCTGGGGAATTACCGAGGAGCAGAGCCGGCAGGGCGCCACCCTCGGCATCTGTCTCAAGGAGATTGATCGTTGCCGACCCAGCGTCCCGGTCTTCTTCATCGGACTGCTGGGGGAACGCTATGGGTGGATCCCCGAGCCCGGTTTCTACACCCCCGACGTCCTCGAAGACCCTAACCTGGGCTGGGTAAAGGAGCAGGTTGGCGGCAAGAGCGTCACGGAGCTCGAGATTCTCCACGGCGTGCTTCGCAACCGCAAAATGCGGGACCGCGCCTTCTTCTATTTCCGGCGGGACGGCTACCAACTGCGGCACTGGGCAGAGATCCGGGAGGCTTGCCCGCAGTTGGATCGGGCGGATTTTACCAACGAGCGCGAGGACCATCCGGTCGCGGCCGCGCGTAAGCAGCAGGCGCTCAAGCTGCGCATCCTCCGGGCAGCGCTGCGGCATCCCCCGGTGGTGTATGAGACCCCGCAGGATCTGGCCGCGCAGGTGCTGGAATCCCTTTGGGCGCGCATCGACGAGGCCTTTCCGGCCAGCGGTGTGCCGGATGCCCTCGAGCAGGAGTCGATCGACCACCAGGTATTCTGCGCGAGCCGCACCCGGGCCTACGTTGAACGTAGGGGCCTCTTCGGCAAGCTCGACCAGCACGCCGCCGGCCGCGGGCCCATCGGCCGCGTCGTTCTGGGCGCCTCCGGCGGCGGCAAGAGTGCCCTCCTCGCCGCTTGGCTGGCGCGCCAGGCGGACCGCGTGGTCTTCGCCCACTTTGTTGGCGCCACCCCGCAGAGCGTCAGCGCCGAGGGGATCCTCGGACGCCTCTTCGGTACCCGGCGCCAGCGCGGCGTGCTCCCCCGTGACGCGGCGCCCCCCGCCGATCTCGCCGGCCTCGTCGCCGCCGTCCCCGCCTGGCTCGAGCGCCTCTCCCAGGCGGGCGGCGGTGTCATCCTCTTCGACGCTCTCAACCAGTTCGGCACCGCCACCGACCGTGAGCTGAAATGGTGGCCGCGCGAATGGCCCGACAACATCCGCCTCGTCTTCAGCACGCTGCCTGGCGACGTCTGGCGTGAGATGGAGGCGCGCGGCTGGACCGCCCCGGACTGGCTCCTCACCGTTCCCCCGCTGCGGCCGGGCGAAAAGCGCTCCATCATGGGCCTCTACCTTCAGCAGTTCTCTCGCGCGCTGGAGAGGCCGCTTCAGAAACGGATCTTCGCCGCCCCGCAGACAGCCAATCCCCTCTTCCTCCGCACCGTTCTCGACGAGCTCCGCCTCCGCTCCGCCCATGAGGAGCTTGGTCGCAACCTCGACGCCATGCTGGGCTGCCCGGACCCCGCTGCCCTCTTCGTCCATGTCCTGCGCAACCTTGAGCGCGATTTCACCCCGGCGGAGTTTCCCGGAATGGTCCACAGCGCCCTCGGCCTCCTCGGCGTGGCCCGGCGCGGACTGTCCGAAGGGGAGATGCTCGAGCTGCTATCCACGGCCGATCAGCCCGCTAGCACACCGCTTCCGCGGCACTACTGGGCCCCCCTGTATCTTGCCCTCGAGGATTCCCTCGTCAGCCGGGAGGGGCAGTTGAGCTTTTTTCACGACTACCTGCGCCAGGCCGTCCGGCGGGAATATCTCGACGAGGCACACGAACTCGAGGCCTCGCATGGACGCCTGGCCGAGACCGCTACTCGGTGGCGGCAGGAGGGGGCGTTCGGCGCCAGCCTGAAGGCCTACGGGTTCGAGCATGGCATCGGACACCTGTTGGCCGTCGGACGCATTCCGGAGTCGCTCGCGCTGCTGCTCGAGCTAGGCTATCCCGAGGCCGCCGTCCGAACCCTGCGCGACCCCGGCCCCGTGCTGCGAGACGTCAACCGCGTGCGCCGGGCAACGGCGATCCAGGGCGGGGGTGATGCTGCGGAGTCGGCTTCCTTGACGCTCCTGGCGCTTAGGGGCGAAGCCGACCTGACCCGACACCTCCGGGATGCCCTGGATGCCTCGGCGCGGTCCGGGGACTGGGAGGGGGTCATGGGCTTGGCGGCAGCGGCCGGGGTGGAGTGGAGGCGCCTACTGCTGGCCTGCCGCGCACTCGCGCGGGGCGGCACCCCACGGGACGCCCAAGCCGCCGCTCAGTTGCGCCTCCTGCTCGACCGCTGGGCCGGCGCCACCGGCAAGCCGGAGTGGAAGGAGTTGGTGGGACAGATGTTGACGCCCAAAACGCAATGAAAAATCGCCACGGCCAATGAAAGAAAAGCACCCATGACCACGATACGATTTGAGGAGACCGACGGGAGGTTTGCTGAGGAGGCCGGGCAGTTCCTGCAATCACTCGGGCTGGCGCCAGCGCGATGGCAGGAGGAGCAGGCGGTGGAAGTGAAGGAGGGGATGTGGGCCAAGATCTTCGAGATGGAGCTCCCTATCTTTGCGCGGTTGCGGGAAGCCAAGTCGTGGGTCTGCCGGGTGGAGGAACGCGAGGGGTCTGTGAGGCTGGTGGTATCGGATGAGGTGTGGGCGGCGAGGATCGAGGATGAACAGAATCTCCGAGAGAAGGTGGGTGCTTTCCCGGAAACACTGAA
>CAMARB010000258.1 GCA_945860355.1 Chthoniobacter flavus
TTGGGACGCCGTTTTACTGACCTGGGTTCGGAAGGTGGCACAGGCTTCCAGCCTGTGACCTATGACAGTCACAGCCAGGATGGCTGTGCCACTTTGGTCTCCACCGACGGCACGCGCAGATCCCAACGCTCCCCACTCGGAGATTTGCCCAGGAGAGTATCGCCCCAAATGATCCTTATCTTAGCGCCATTCGGGACTGCCCCCGAACATCCAGCCCGGGTCACGGCGCGAACTGGCGGTTCTTCAGGATCCGCCCGTTGTAGAATCCATCCGGCGAGGCCGTGCCGGGGGCGGCGGCGTAATCCGGGATGCGGCTGTCGTTGGGGTCCAGGCAGCGCTCCGGGCAAGGGAAGCCGCAGTATTGGGAGAACTTTTGGGAATCACCGAACGCCAAGGCATTCTCGTTCCGTCATCTCATTCATTCCCCTTCCACCTCGGTTTTCAGGATAAAAAAGCCACTTCCTTGCCCGCCCCCCCTCGGGATTTCATCCAATCTGAAAATCGAAGTTCCAGCGGAGTGGCTGAATGGGAGGAAGCGCCACTCCCATGGCGCTCAGCAATTTCCAAAAATTGCTCTCCGCATTCTACGCGGCTCCGCGTGAAAATGCTCTCTCTCTGAAATTTCGGAGTGCGGGAAAAATTTGAAGAGCATTTCCGACGACCGTCCGATAGAGAGGCGCGCCCGTGCCGAAATGCGGCGCGCCCAGTCGCCCCCCGGCGACACGACGCACGCACAAACACCGCAAAGGCAACGGGTTCCATCAAAATCAGTCCTCGTTAAAAATCGTTCACCTATGAAAAACAAACTCATCGCCGAGTTCCTCGGCACCTGCTGGCTGGTCCTGGGCGGATGCGGCAGCGCTGTGCTCGCGGCCAAATTCTTCGCCACAGAAGGCGCCACGCCCATCAACCTCGGCATCGGCCTCGTGGGGGTCTCCCTCGCATTCGGTCTGACCGTGCTCACCATGGCCTTCTCCATCGGCCACATCTCAGGCTGCCACCTCAACCCCGCGGTCTCCGTTGGGTTGATGGTCGGAGGT
The DNA here is from genome assembly GCA_945860355.1 of Chthoniobacter flavus. Lineage (GTDB taxonomy): Bacteria > Verrucomicrobiota > Verrucomicrobiia > Chthoniobacterales > Chthoniobacteraceae > CAIURC01. The sequence continues at coordinate 1,041 of CAMARB010000258.1, forward strand.
CGGTTCAAGGCCAGCGAACTGGTGCCCTACGTGATCGCTCAGGTGCTCGGCGCCGTCGCCGGAGCCTGGATTCTGTCCATTATCGCGGGAGGCCAGGAAGGCTTCACCACGGCGGCGGGATTCGCCGCCAACGGGTTTGGCGATCATTCGCCCGGCAAATACACCCAGATCTCGGCGTTTGTGTCGGAAACGGTGCTCACTTTCTTCTTTCTGCTGGTGATCCTGGGCTCCACCGACAAACGCGCCCCGCAGGGGTTGGCTCCGATCGCCATCGGTCTGTGCCTCACATTGATCCATCTGATCGGCATCCCCGTCACCAATCTCTCGGTCAACCCGGCGCGCAGCACCGGTCCCGCGGTGTTCGTGGGTGGTTGGGCCATCCAACAGCTCTGGCTTTTCTGGGCCGCCCCGATCCTCGGCGCCGTTCTCGCCGGAATCGTTTACCCGATCATGGCGGGTAAACCGTCCCAGAAAGAGGCTTAATCCTCTGGATTCCGTTCCGGCGCTCGACCCAATGCGCCGGGCGGCGTAGTTTCTGAAGGCTTCGAAACACGCGGGCCACCTCGGTGACCCGCGACTTCGCACTCGACGACTCCCTCGTTCGCCCCTCCCTCTGATTCATCACCCCGCCCTCTTCAGGACCATGCATTCCCCCGCTCTCAACCGCTTCCGCCCCGCCCTCCTCACAGCCCTCCTGCCCGCCGTCGCGTTGGGGATGCTCCCGGCCCGCCCGGTCTCCGGGGCCGAAAGCTCCAAGACCTCCAAATTTCTGCCCACCGCCGAAAACAAGACGCCGCCCCCGGGCCCGGCCCCGAAAGGAATGGTGTGGATCCCGGGCGGCGAGTTTTCCATGGGCAGCGATGCGACGGACGACTCCCTCTGCCATCGCCCCGGGTTGACCCAGGACGCCCAACCCATCCACCGGGTTTACGTGGACGGCTTCTGGATGGATCAAACCGAGGTCACCAATGCCGAGTTCGAAAAATTCGTGGCGGCCACCGGCTACAAAACCATCGCGGAAATTGCGCCCACCCGGGAGCAGTTCCCAACGGCGCCGCTGGAAAACCTGGTGGCGGGATCCCCGGTGTTCACGCCAACCCCGGGGCCTGTGGACTTGAACAACTTCCTGCTCTGGTGGCGGTATGAAAAAGGCGCCGACTGGCGGCATCCCGAGGGCCCCCAATCCAACCTGGAAGGCCGTGCGAATTATCCCGTCGTGCATGTGGCGTATCCCGACGCCGTGGCCTACGCGAAGTGGGCTGGCAAACGGCTCCCGACGGAGGCGGAATGGGAGTTTGCGGCCCGGGGCGGACTAACCGGGCAGCGCTACGCCTGGGGCGACGAGCTCAAGCCGGGCGGAAAATGGATGGCCAATATTTATGAGGGCACCTTTCCCGTCAAAGACACCGGAGCGGACGGTTTTGCGGGATTGGCCGCGGTCGGCAAGTTCCCGGCAAACGGCTACGGCCTGCACGACATCGCCGGCAACGCCTGGGAATGGGTGAGCGACTGGTACCGGCCCGACACGTACGCCCGGCGCAAACTGGCAGGCGGCCTGCCCCGCAACCCCCAGGGCCCGGACGCATCCTACGACCCGGATGAACCCTCCGAGAAAAAACGGATCCACCGGGGCGGCTCCTTTCTTTGCTCGGACCAGTATTGCACCCGCTACATGGTCGGCACCCGGGGCAAAGGCGAGGAATCCACGGCCAGCAACCACGTCGGGTTCCGCTGCGTGATTCCGGTGAAATAACCGCCCCGGAACAACGGCCCGCGCTGGGCAGCGCTCCGAGGTTGCAAACGGGCGGCAGGTCGTTGAGAAAATGCGACGCTCACCGTCCATCACCCCTGTTTAGCCCCCATGTTTTATTGGATCTACGACATCCCCACCTGGCAGCTTGGGCTGCTGTTTGCGCTGCTCTTCGTGGGCACCACCTGGATCGGCGTGCTTTTTGTCAGCCCGATCCTCAAGTTCTGGCTCAAATCCCAGGAGGGCATCAACGATCTGATCGGTTATTCGCTCTCGGCCTTCGGGGTGTTCTACGGGCTGCTGCTGGGTTTGCTCGCCGTGGCCACCTACCAGAACTCCACGAACGTGGATTCCACCGTGGGACGCGAGGCCGCCTCGGTGGCGGCGCTTTTCCGGGATGTCTCCGCGTATCCTGAGCCGATCCGGTCGGACCTGCGCGACCGGCTCCGGGACTACACCCGGTTTGTCATCGACAAAGCCTGGCCGGCCCAGCGCCTGGGCCAGGTCCCCCAGGGCAGCGTGAAAATGATGGACGATTTCCAGCGGGTTCTCACCCAGTTTGAGCCCGCCACCAAAGGCCAGGAACTGGTCCACGGCGAGGCCCTCCGGCAGTACAACGAGATGATCCTGCTCCGCCGTCAGCGCATCCAGAGCATCGGCACCGGGATTCCCGGCGTCATGTGGTACGTGGTGGCGGTGGGGGCGATCATCAACACGCTGCTCATTCTCTGTTTCCGGATGCGGCTCGACATCCACCTGATTCTTTCCGGCGTGCTGTCCTTCTTCGTGGGGGTGGTGATCTTCCTGATCGCCGCCATGGACCACCCGTTCCGGGGCGAGGTGAGCGTGGGTCCGGACGCGTTTGAGCTCATTTACGAGAGCCTGATGAAGGGCTAGGAAAATTTCCGAGACCAATATGGCGACCTTTGACATCGAACAAGCCGAGGGCACCCGCTGGGCGAAAATCACCCTGGCCAACGAGACGGTTGTCGCCGAGCGCGGCGCCCTCTCCCACATGCTCGGCGACGTCCAAATGAAGGGCCGCATCCCGGGCCCTATTCAGCTGCTGCGCGCCTCGCTCTCGGGCGAGGACGCGGTGCGGCCTAGGTTCACCGGTACCGGCACGGTTTACATGGCCGCCACCCTGGGTGGATTGCACGTGCTCGATCTGCCCGGCAACGAAACGTGGGTCATCGAGAGCGGCGCATTTT
>CAMARB010000259.1 GCA_945860355.1 Chthoniobacter flavus
ACGCACCATCGCCTGGCTAAAAAACTTCAGGCGTCTGCGCGTCCGCGATGAGCGCCGCGCCGATATTCACCTCGCGTGGCTTATCTTGGCTTGCGCCATGATCTGCTTCCACCAGCTCTGAAAGCCGTTTTGTTAGAGCCTCTAAGCCCCAAGGAGCCGTTCCAGCGTCCACCAAGCGCCCAGCAGGGCAATAGATGCCGAGCCCGGGATCACCACCCAGCTGCGGTAGCGCCGGGGTTCGGTGAGCCATGCGGTGAGGAAAAATGCCCCGCAGATCACAGCCAACCGGCCACCTTCGACCCCGAGGTTGAAGTTCCTGAGTTTGTCTGTCCCTTGCGCTACAACGTGGCGACCGCGCGAGGCGCTGCGCAACCGAACGCCCTGCGAGGCGACCGCAGGGCCTGAGATGGCGCCGCTCGACCCGGCGAAGGAGGCGCTCTCGGCATGAGGCGTTTCAACCCCGCAGCCATCCCCGAGCAGGACCGGCTTCTAAACCAACACCGTAACACCAACCCAAGTCCCAGCCTCCATCGCTTCATTTATCCGGTCCCTGGTCGAGGAACGGGGGCCGCCTCCATCGTCACTCCAGACTCCTTCAATAGGGGCTTCGCGGGACGCTCACGCTCCGTCGGCGTGTGGGCGCGAAACATCATCAAACTTTGCTAAGTTTTAGCCCGACTGTCCCATCCATGACCGAAGACATCTTCTGTCGCCTGCACGACACACTCAAACGCCATCAAACCCACTGCCTGCCCATGACCCCCGATCCGTCCCTGCTGCACTCCGAAAAATACCGTAGCGAGCACCTCCCCTCTTTGGACGACATCATAGCGACTAGGCGGGACTTCTTGACCAAGACGGGAATGGGGTTTGGAGCCCTCAGCTTGTCCGCGATCTTCGGCACGGACTTAAACGAGGCGCATGCGGGTTCCTCCCCGAGCTCCGGTTCACCGCTGGCGCCTAAGCGAGCCCCCCTGAACTCGAAGGCGAGAGCGGTGATTCATATTTTCGCGTCAGGCGGTCCCTCTCAAGTCGACACTTGGGATCCCAAGCCGGAGTTGACCAAATATGACAACAAGTCGATTCCGGGGCACGAGGGTCTCGCATTTGGTTCCCCGTTCAAGTTTACAAAGTCCGGACAGTCTGGCGTGGAGGTGAGCGAGGTGTTTCCGAAGCTCGGGGAGTGCGTTGACGATATTGCGGTGATTCGCTCCCTTTGGACCGATATCCCGGCTCATGAGGTGGCCGCAAGGATGATGCATACGGGTTCCCTTCAGCTGCCGAAACCCTCCTTGGGCTCTTGGGTGCTTTACGGGCTCGGAAGCGAGAATCAGAACATGCCTGGGTTTATCACGATTGGCGGCCAGCCGGAGTGGCGTCAGGCGTCGTTCCTGCCTGGGGTCTTTCAAGGGTGTAACGTGAAGTACACGACAAGGATGGACTTGGACGACGTCATCATGAACATCCGCAGCCAGTTCACCCCGGTAGAAAGGCAGCGCAGGGAGCTGGATTATGTGCGCAAGCTGAACCAAGTCCACGCGGCTGCCCTGCAGAAGGACGCGCAACTGGAGGCGCGCATCGAGTCCTTTGAAATGGCATTCAAAATGCAGGCCGAAGCCACGGATTCGTTCGACATTACGAAGGAGCCTCAGGAGATCCGGGATCTGTACGGAAAGACCGAGGTGGGTGCAAAGCTGCTTGTTGCTCGCCGTCTTGTTGAGCGCGGCGTGCGTTTTGTTCAGGTGGATGTGGGCGGCTGGGACCACCACGGCGACCTGGAAAAAAACCTTCGGAGCAGGGCTGGAGACATTGACGGCCCAGCCGGTGCGTTGCTTAAAGACCTCAAACAGCGGGGAATGCTCGACAGCACCTTGGTTGTCTGGGGGGGGGGATTTGGGCGGACAGTAGTCAAGGATCGTAACGGCAACGCTTCAGCAGGGCGCGATCACAACGGCCGGGCTATGGTTGCGTGGATGGCTGGTGGCGGGGTCAAAGGGGGACAAGCCTACGGTTCCACCGACGAATTCGGAGCACGAGCGACCGACAACAAGGTTCATATCCACGATCTCCATGCCACGATGATGGCGCTTTTGGGTTTTGATCATACCAAGTTTACTTACCGCTATAACGGCCGCGATTTCCGTCTCACGGACAACTTTGGCAAGGTGGTCAAAGACCTCATCGCTTAAAACCATGAGAGCCCCCGTTATATTGGCCGGTTTCGCGTCGGCCGTTTCAGTGGCAACCGCAGCCGATACAATGTCCCCCGATCAGGTCGAGTTTTTTGAGAAAAAGGTCAGGCCAATTCTCGCTGAAAGCTGCTACAAGTGCCATAGCGTGGAAGAGGGCAAGTCCCGCGGAGGGCTGACGTTGGACACTCGCGAAGGAGTAATGAAGGGCGGTGAGGGCGGGCCCGCTTTGGTTCCCGGTGACGCTCAGAAGAGTCTCTTGATTCAGGCGGTTCGCTACGAGGATAAGGACATCCAAATGCCTCCAAACAAGGACGGGGGAAAGAAGTTAACTGATTCACAAATAGCCGTTCTTACGGAGTGGGTGAAGATGGGGGCGCCGGATCCTCGGACGGCTTCTGCCGTGAAAAAGCTCACGGGCCTCACAAACGCGGCTCGGGAACATTGGTCGTTTCAACCCGTCAAGAAGCCCAGTGTGCCAGTGGTGCAGAATCGAGCTTGGTGCGCAACCCCGGTGGATGCCTTTATCCTCGAGAAGATTGAAGCCAAAGGGATGTCGCCATCGCCCATGGCGGACAAGGAAACGCTCCTCCGACGTGCTACCTACGATCTGATTGGACTTCCGCCTTCCCCTCAGGAAATCGAGGATTTTCTGAAGGACGAGTCGCCCTACGCCTTCTCGAAGGTTGTGGATCGGCTTCTCTCCTCCCCTCATTACGGCGAACGCTGGGGCCGCTATTGGTTGAACACCGCCCGGTATTCGGACACCATTGGAGAAAGAGTCGGAGGTAGCAATGCCGATTATCGATTCCCCTATGCTTGGACTTATCGGGACTACGTGGTGCGTAGCTTTAACGAAGACAAGCCTTACAACCGATTCATTGTCGAACAGCTGGCGGCGGACCGGCTCACTGATCTCAAGGAGCCGAGCGACTTGGCTGCGCTTGGATTTGTGACAGTCGGGGCGCGCAGGGGCAACGTGAATGAGATCATCGACGACCGCATTGACGCCGTAACGCGCGGGTTTTTGGGAATGACTGTCTCGTGCGCGCGGTGCCACGATCACAAGTTTGACCCGATCCCCACCCAGGACTACTACGCCCTTCACGGTATTTTTTCGAGCTCCTACGAGCCGCAAAAACTTCCGGTTATCAACACTGTTGAGAAAGATGTATCAAAAGATTTTGCGAAAAATGTAAGGGATTTGGAGGAGAAAAACTTCAACCATTATTATGAGCAGGTAGCCAGAACCAACGGCCTTTTCAGGCAAAAAGCGGCCGCCTACATTAAGTACGCGTATCTGGTGCGCAACGGGGCCTCTCAAGCCGAGCTGTTGGAAGCCATCGAGCTGAAAAGCTCCCAGAAGCTCAACAACGAAACCTTCCAAGCTTTGGAGGTGGCTCTTCGCCGGGATCGAGCTTTGTTCGGTCCGTTCATCGCTTTTAAGGAGGGCCGTTGGGCGGAGATTACGGAAGGCGGTAATAAAGGGTTACTCCCGGGGGTCGCTGACCTCTTCAGAGACAGATCCGTGGCGACCATAGACCAGATTGCCGCAAAGTATGGCGCCCTCTTCAGTAATTTAGGGAACCGCTGATTAAAGACCCGAGCATGAAAATAAGCGCCCATTGGATTAAAAAATGGGAGCGGACCGAGGGGCAAAAGGGGCTGCGCCTGCAATCGGGCGGCTAAAAAGTGGGCCGACGGCGCTAAAAGGCGGCGCTCCGGTGGCCGA
>CAMARB010000260.1 GCA_945860355.1 Chthoniobacter flavus
TCCGCGCTCAGGATGAGGCGGGCGAAATAGGTCTCACTCTTGAGATCGTTGATGATCACCCGCTCCACCTTCGCCCCGAGGGCGGCCATCAAGTGCCCCATCAAATCGTGCGTGAGCGGCCTCTCCTTGGGGGTGCTGTTCATGAACATCGTGATGGCGGCGCCCACCCCTTCGTCGACGTAGATCACGAAGACTTTTTCTTCGTTTCCGACAAAAACCGCCCGTCCGGAATTGAATGGCAGGACCGCTCTCAATTGCACGGGAACGACGGCTTTGTTCATGAGTTGGGAACGCTAGACTTCTTCCGGGTGAATGACAAGGGGCGGGGCGGCATGACGGGCGCGGAAGGGGGGGGGGCGTCGTGGCGGGGCTTCCGACGGCGCCGCTGGAGGGCGATTTTTTTTGGATCGACTCTCGACACGCGGCCCCAGCCTCCCATATTTCCGCCCCGCCATGAAGCAGCCCTGGGATATTCCTTCCGCCATTTCGCTCTACAACATTGACCGCTGGGGCCTGGGCTACTTCTCGGTTAACGACCGGGGCAATATTTCAATCTGCCCCACCCAGAATCCCGCCACGCCCATCGACATCATGGAGCTCATTGCGGAGGCCCGGAGCGAATACGGGCTCGGGTTCCCCATGGTGCTGCGTTTTCAGGATCTGCTCCGGCACCGGGTGGAGACGATCAACAAGGCTTTTAACGCCGCGATTGAGGAGGCGGCTTACCGGAACGTTTACCGCGGTGTGTTCCCGATCAAGGTCAACCAGCTCCGCGAGGTCGTGGAGGAGATCATGGAGGCGGGCGCGCCTTTCCACTTTGGGATCGAGGCGGGCAGCAAACCCGAGTTGCTGGCGGCCTTGGCGATCCATCGCGATCCGGAGTCGCTGATCATCTGCAACGGATACAAGGACTCCCTTTTCATTCAGAATGCGTTGCTGGGGAGGAAGTTGGGAAAAAGGGTGATCCTGGTTGTGGAAAAACTCGAGGAACTCCAACAGATCCTGGCTGTGTCGAAGGAGGTGGGGGTGGAGCCCATGATCGGGGTGCGTGTGAGGCTGGCGGCGAAGGGCTCGGGGAAATGGGCCACGAGCGGCGGGGAAAACGCCAAGTTCGGGTTGAGCACCGCGGATTTGGTGGCGGCGAGCAACACGTTGAAGGAGGCCGGCTTGGAGCACTGCCTCAAGCTGGTGCATTTCCACGTGGGCTCGCAGGTGCCCGATATCGGAACAATCAAGCGGGCGGTGCGCGAGGCGGCCCGGTTTTACACAAAAATCGCCAAGATGGGCCACGCCCTCGAGTACCTCGACGTCGGCGGCGGCCTGGGGGTGGATTACGACGGTTCCCGGACGGCGTTTGAGAGTTCCACCAATTACTCCCTCCAGGAATACGCCCGCGACATTGTTTGGAACATCATGGACGTGTGCGACTCCGAGAAGGTGGCGCATCCCACCATCGTCAGCGAGAGCGGCCGGGCGATTGTGGCTCACCATTCCGTGTTGGTGGTCGAGGCGTTCGGGTCGATTGAAAAAGACCATGGTGCCATCCCCGTTGCCCCCAGTCAAAGCGACCCCAAGCTGCTAGCCGACATCCTGGACATCCAGCGCCAGCTCTCCCGGCAGAACCGGATGGAGTCCCTTCACGACGCCCAGCAGATCAAGGAGCAATCCCAGTCCATGTTCGACTTGGGTTTGTTGGAGCTGGAGAGCAAGGCGAAGATCGAGACCATCTACTGGCAAATCGCCCGAACCATCGTCGATTACTGCGCCGGGATGAAATACGTGCCGGAGGAGGTCAAGGACTTGGAGATCGCCCTCTGCGACCAGTACGTCTGCAATTTCTCCGTGTTCCAATCGCTTTTGGATCACTGGGCGCTGGGGCAGCTTTTCCCGGTGATGCCGATCCATCGGCTGGACGAGTTTCCCGAGCGGAACGCGACCTTGGTGGACATCACCTGCGACTCGGACGGGAAGGTCAGTAAATTTATCGACCTCAACGATGTGCGCGAGACGTTGCCTGTGCACCGGCTCAACAACGGGGAGCCCTACTACATCGGGTTCTTTATCATGGGTGCCTACCAGGACATCATGGGCGACCTGCACAACCTCTTTGGACGAGTCAACGAGGCCCACGTGTTCCTCGATGAGGACGAGGAAAGCGGCTGGTACATTGAGGAGACTCTAGAGGGGTCCACGATTAGCGAGGTGCTCAGCACGACCCAGTGGGACAAAAATGAGCTCACCCGGCAGGTCAAAGCGCAGGTGGACGCCGCAATCAAGAGCGACCGGCTCAAGCCCAATGAGGCGATGAAGTTGTTGGCCAATTACGAGAGGGCGCTCAAGGGCTACACCTACCTGCACCTGGGCAACGGCCCGGTGAAGCCCTAGGCCTCGCTGGAGCGGGTGCCGGCGGATTGCTCCCGGTACACCCTGGCGAGTTGCACGTATTTCTCGGCCCAGTGCTTGATCTCGGATTGTTCGGCCAGGGAGAGGGTTCGGACGACTTTCGCGGGAGATCCCAAGATCAGTGAACCGGGAGGGAATTTTTTCCCTCCGGTGACCAAACTGCCGGCTCCGATGATGGAGCGGGCGCCGATCTCGGTGCCGTCGAGGAGGACGGCGTTCATGCCCACCAGCACCTCATCGCCCAGAGTGCAGGCGTGGAGAATGGCTTTGTGGCCAACGGTGACCAGTTCTCCCACTTGTGTGGGAAAGTCGTCGGCGAGATGGACGACGCATCCGTCCTGGATGTTGGAGCGGGGGCCCACCGTAATCTGGTTGATGTCGGCGCGGAGAACGCACTGGAACCAGACGCTGGATTCCTCGCCGAGCTGCACATCGCCGACCACCGTGGCGTTGGGGGCCACAAAGGAGGAGGGATGCAGCCGGGGTTGGGCGCGGAAAAAACGTGCGATCCTTTGGTCGAAAGTCATGGGCGAACATCTGTCGGGTTGAAACGCTGAAATCAACCGCCAAGCGGCTTGTTTCCAAGCGTTTCGAGCCGGTATGAATTCTTAGAGGAAATAGTTGACTTCGAATTTTTGCGCTGGCAGAAATCGCCCACTCGGTCCGCGGCTCCGCCGATCGATTACCCAGCACACCCACTCAATCCGCAATTTATTTGATCAAATGAACAAGGCAGAACTCGTTGAGGCAGTCCAAAAAACCCTCGGTAAAGACACCAGCAAGGCTCAGGCAGAGCGCGCTGTGGAAGCGGTGGTCGAGGGCATCAAAGGCGGCCTCAAGAAAGGTAAGCCCGTCCAGCTCGTTGGATTTGGCACCTTCAAAATCGCCAGCCGCAAGGCTCGCACCGGCATCAACCCGAAGACCGGTGAGAAGATCAAAATCAAGGCTTCCAAGAGCGTCAAATTTTCCGCGGGCAAGGACTTGAAGTCCAAGCTCAAGTAAGGGTTTCCCCCTCGCAGCCCCCGAGAGACCCCGTTTCGCCCCCCAGCGAAACGGGGTTTCTCACATACGCGACTTCACCTTCGATCCGCGGTGGCGGGTGGCGGCGCAGGCAAACGGGCTTTTCTCTGATGCGCTGTTTTCTGAACGTTTTCTTCGTGCTGCTTCATTTATTGGCTTGGGATTTGCTTATCCGCGAGGGTTCATTTTCACCGTGTTGAAGCTCTCTCTTGAGAAGAAAATTTTAGCGGGATTGTTGTTGGCCATTCTCCTCGGAGGCGCCACCGGCGGCTTCGTGTTGTGGAAGAGTGTTGCCGGTGTGGGCCGCCATCAGCGGGAAAGCCAGGCCCATCTCTTTCTCTACCACGTTGGCCGGGTCCGCTCGACGCTGCTGGAGGCCGAGGCCGCCGCGAATGCCTACGTGCTGCACGGCGACGATAGCGCCCTTCTGCGTTACAAGGCCGCGACCTCGAGAATTCTCAGCGACTT
>CAMARB010000261.1 GCA_945860355.1 Chthoniobacter flavus
CGGGCACCGGAGCGCCGCTTTTTAGCGCCGTCGGCCCACTTTTTAGCCGCCCGATTGCAGGCGCAGCCCCTTTTGCCCCTCGGTCCGCTCCCATTTTTTAATCCAATGGGCGCTTGTTTTCATGCTCGGGTCTTTAATCAGCGGTTCCCAAGGCATCTCCGACACGGTTCTGTGCACGGGAAATCTCTTTGATATCCCGTTTGCTGATCATTCAATTGATGTCGTTTACACATCCCATTCGATAGAGCCGAATGGCGGGAACGAGGGGCCGATTCTGAGGGAGCTATTACGCGTCACGAGGAAGTTTCTCGTTCTATTAGAGCCCGGGTACGAGTTGGCCAACGAGGAAGCAAGGAACAGAATGGACAGCCACGGGTATTGCAAAAACCTGCAAGGGCATCTTGATGCGATGGGTTGCCATGTTCTCGAACATAAGCTTTTCCCGTTTACCTCAAACCCTCTCAACCCAACGGCAATAACGATTATTAAGAAAAGCGAGGATGGATCGATTCCAGCCTCAATTCTGGCATGTCCCAAATTCAAGACACCGTTACTGGAAGTCGGGGGCGCTTTGTTTAGCCCGGAAGCTTTGGTTGTCTATCCAATCGTCGGCGATATTCCTTGTTTGAGAATTGAGAACGGAATTTTCGCCAGTGCGTTTGAGGAGCATGTTCGGGAGTAACGAGCGGGCGGGACGCCTTGCCCCCAGCGCCGGTTTGCCGAAGATCGGTTTGAAAGATCCTGTCCGGGGCGACATTCCATTTGCATCGCCGGGAAACGCGGTGAGATAGTCCCGGCCCTATGACTTTGACAGAAAAGATCCTCGCGCGCGCCAGCGGCAAAACGCGCGTCGCAGCCGGTGACAACGTGTGGGTCAACGTGGACGTGCTCATGACCCACGATGTTTGCGGGCCGGGCACCATCGGGGTTTTCAAACGCGAGTTCGGCAAGGCCGCCAAGGTGTGGGATCCCAAGCGGGTGGTGATCATCCCGGACCACTACATTTTCACGGCCGACTCCATGTCCAACCGCAACGTGGACATCCTGCGGGAGTTCGTCAAAGAGCAGGGGTTGCCGTATTTTTACGACGTCATCGACGACCCGGACGGCCACTGGCAGTTTGACGTTTCCAAGGGGCAGACCCAGAAGCAATACGGCTCGAAATACACGGGCGTTTGCCACACCACGCTGCCTTGGAAGGGCCACACCCGGCCGGGCGAGATCCTTTTCGGCACCGACTCGCACACCTGCATGGCGGGGGCGTTCAACCAGTTCGCCACGGGCATCGGCAACACGGACGCCGGGTTCATCCTGGGGACAGGCAAGCTGCTGATCAAAGTGCCCGAGAGCATGCGGTTTTTCATGGAGGGCGCGATGCAGCCCGGGGTGATGGCCAAGGACGTGATTTTGCACGTGATCGGCGACATCGGGTTTGACGGGGCGACCTACCGGGCCATGCAGTGGGAAGGCCCCGGGGTCTACGGGATGAACATGGACGATCGGATGACCATCGCCAACATGGCCATCGAGGCCGGCGGGAAAAACGCCATGTTCCCCTGCGACCAGAAAACGATCGATTACGTCAACGAACGCACCGCGGAGAACGGGACCAAGAGCGAGTTCGAGCCCGTGGAGCTCGATGGCGACCAGAAGTTCATCTACGACAAGGTGTTCGACCTCTCCAAACTCGAGCCCACGGTGGCCTGCCACCCGGACCCCGGCCAGCGCAAGCTCGCCAAGGAAATGAGCAACGTGTCCCTGGACCGGGCCTACATCGGCTCGTGCACAGGCGGAAAAACCAGCGATTTCCTGGCGTTTGCCCAAGTGGTCAAAGGCAAGACCGTGAAGATCGACACGTTTGGGGTGCCGGCCACGACGAAGGTGGTGCAGGAGCTCAAGGACACCCAGTGGGACGGCCAGAGCGTGTGGTCCATCCTGGAGAGCGCCGGGGTGCGGATGACGGAGAACGCGTCCTGCGCCGCCTGCCTGGGCGGGCCGGTGGACACGTTTGGCCGTCTGAACACCCCGATGAAGTGCATCAGCGCAACCAACCGGAATTTCCCCGGGCGCATGGGCAACAAGGAATCCCAGGTGTTCCTGGCGAGCCCTTACACCGTGGCCGCCAGCGCGTTGACGGGCAAGGTGACCGATCCGCGCGAGTTCATCAGCTAACCCTTTGGCCTCTTAGACCTATGTCTCACACTCTGACCAGCCCTGTTTACGTCTGCGCGGACAACATCGACACCGACCAGATCATTCCCGCCCAGTACCTCACCCTCGTGCCGACGATTCCCGAGGAATACGAGAAACTCGGCAGCTACGCCTTGATCGGGTTGCCTGACGATCTCTACCCCACCCGGTTCGTGCCGGAGGGCGGGCTGAAGACGCCTTACAAGATCGTCATCGCCGGCCGCAACTTCGGTTGCGGCAGTTCCCGCGAACACGCGCCGATCGCCCTCGGGGCCGCCGGTGTGGAGGCGGTGGTGGCGGACTCTTTCGCCCGGATTTTCTTCCGGAACTGCGTGGCCACCGGCGAGCTCTATCCCTACGACGCCAACGAGCGGCTCTGCGACGTGATCAAGACGGGGGACATTGCCACCCTGGACTTCGATGCCGACACCCTGACGGTCCACGGAAAAACGTATTCACTCAAGCCCTTGGGCGAAGTGCGTCCGGTGATCGATGCGGGCGGCATCTTCAATTACGCCCGGAACACGGGGATGATCGCCGCCAAGGCGTAATTCCGCCGCTTCCCGGACGGGGCGGATTTTTTTCACGCGGAGCCGCGGAGACGCGGAGAGTAGATGGGCAATGACTGAACACCATTGCCATTCACTCCCGGCGTCTCCGCAATTCCGGGGGAGCTTCGGTTTGATCCCGAAAACGGAAGTTCCAGCCGAACGACTGCGCACGCGAAAGAACAAAGCCTTTGCTGTCTGTCATTTGCAACCCGTTCTCCGCGCCCTCCGCGTCTCCGCGTGGGAAAGTTCCGTCTCTGAAACTTCGGAGTTCGGTTTGAAGTTTTAAGAGAACCGCCCATGAAAAGCCGTGTGTTCCGAGTCGTCGTACGCTGGGGCTTTGGGCTCGCCTTGGAGCTCTGGGCGTTCCGGAAAATCCATCACGTTTTCAACGGCTCGCCCGACATGATGTCTGCGTTCGCCGGCTGCCTTTTCGGCTTTGCCGCGTTGATCGCCGGCGCGTTTTTCTTCCTCCCGGAGCTTGCCCCTTTGATGGCCGGACCGGTGGTGCGCTTTTTCAGCGGGTTCGTCTTCCCGAACGAGACCGGCAAGGCGCCTCTGGATTACACCCTGGCCCGGTTTTACGTGAAAAACGGGCGTCTGGCGGAGGCGCTCGAGCAGTATTTCAAGATTCTGGAGAATTATCCGCAGGAGCTGGCGGCTTACCGCGAGGGGCTGGAGGTGGCTCGATCGACGGGGGATGCGGCGGCGGCGGAGCGTCTTGCGAAAATGGCACTTCGCAAGCTGAAGAATCCGGCGGCGCGGGAGGAATTTCTGAGGCTTGGTCAGGGCTGATCGCGGAGGGTTACTCAAACTGCACGCCGAGCACCCACGAGGGGCCTTTGCCGCAGTCGTGGGTTTTGATCGGGGTGAGCGCGCCGGTTTCCTTGTTGCGCCGGTAAACGGCCAGCCGGTGCGAGCCTTCGCCTGCGGACACGACGAAGTTTTCGCCGTCCGGCGTGAGGCAGAATGAGCGGGGCGTTTTCTCCGTGGGGGTCTGTCCCGAATGGCGCTAAGATAAGCTCACTTTGGGAGGTTTGCGGTGTCTCGGTGGGGGAAAAGTGGCACAGGCTTCCAGCCTGTGATCTGTGACAGTCACAGCCAGGATGGCTGTGCCACTTT
>CAMARB010000262.1 GCA_945860355.1 Chthoniobacter flavus
TAGCCCTTTGCCGCTCTGGATGCCATGACCCGGGAACAGCTCTACGGGGATTTGCAGGAAATCTGGCAGGCCCGCCGCAAAACCATCGTTTTTGTCACCCACAACGTGCGGGAGGCGGTCTGCCTGGGAGACCGGGTCGTGCTTTTCTCCCCGCATCCGGGCCGGATTCGGGAGGAGTTCTCCATCAACCTTCCACGGCCCCGCGACATCAACAGTCCCAATCTGGCTCAATACGCCATGGAGATCACAGCGGCTCTCAAGTCCCACCGCAAAACGCAGGTGGCCGATTAGTCATGAAACGCACGTTCACCGCGGTTTTGTTTTTTTTCTGCCTGCTCGTTGTTTGGGACCGTTTGGCCGCCAGTGGCCGGTGGTCGCCGGTTTTGTTGCCGCCACCCATGGCGGTGTTGGATTACCTCCGGGGCGCTGTGGACGACGGCACATTGCTCCAGGCGCTCTGGGTCACCACCAAGCGGTTGCTTCTGGGATATGTGATTGGAGTCGCCGCAGGGGTGCCTCTGGGGCTTTTCACGGCGCGTTTCGAGTGGGCCTACGACACTCTCGGTGTGATCGGCCTCGGGCTGCAGGCTTTGCCCAGTGTTTGCTGGGTGCCGTTGTCATTGATCTGGTTTGGCCAAACCGAGGTGGCCATGCTTTTTGTTGTGGTCATGGGCACCATCTGGTCGGTGGCGCTGGCTACCGACAACGGGGTCAAGAACGTTCCGCCCATCTTTGCGCGGGCGGCTCAGACCATGGGCTCCCGGGGCCTGCACACTTGGATCAAAGTCATTCTTCCCGCGTCGCTGCCGTTTATTGTCAGCGGGATCAAGCAGGGCTGGGCGTTCGCTTGGCGCTCTCTGATGGCGGCAGAGATCTATGTGACCATCCTCACGGGATTCGGGCTCGGCCAGTTGCTCAATTACGGGCGCGATCTCCACGCGATGGATCAGGTGATTGGGATCATGCTCATCATCGTGGTGATCGGGTTGTTGGCCGACAAAATCCTCTTCTCGCCATGGGAACGGTTCTTGCACCGGCGCTGGGGCACCGTGCGCAGCTAGGCTTGGCCGGCATCGCGCTTTCCGGCGGGGGAAATTCACCCGCTCAAGTTCCCCCAATCTTGCCAAGCGGCGGCTTCTTCGCTGTGCTGGCAGGTCTGATCATGAGCAATCTTTTTGACCTATCGGAGGACGTCGCGGTTGTCATAGGCGCCACGGGTGTTCTTGGCGGAGCGTTGGCGGATGGTTTGGCCGCGGCCGGCGCCCAAGTGGCCGTTGTCGGGCGAAACGCCGAACGGGGTGCGGCGCGGGTTCAAGCAATCCGCGAGGCGGGGGGGCGGGCCGAGTTTTTCGCGGCGGACGCCGTGAATCGGGGCGAATTGGAGCAGGCGCATCGCGCGATTGAAACAGCCTTGGGCGCCCCGACCATTCTCGTCAACGCGGCCGGGGGCAACGATCCCCGCGTGACGGTGACTCCGGAGCACCCCTTCGAGTCGATTTCCGCCGAGGATTGGCGGGCTAATTTCGATCTGAATCTCGTGGGAGGCGCCCTGCTGCCTTGCCAGGAGTTTGGTCCTGCGATGTGCCGCCGGGGGAAGGGGAGCATCATCAACATCGCCAGCGTTTCGGCGCATCTGCCTCTTTCCCGGGTGGTGTCTTACTCCGCGTCCAAGGCGGCGGTGCTCAACCTCAGCCAGTTCCTCTCCCGGGAGTGGGCGACCCAGGGCGTTCGGGTCAACTCGTTGACTCCCGGTTTTTTCCCGGCGGAACAGAACCGCAAACTCCTTTTTAACGAGGACGGTTCGCCCACCGCTAGGACGCTGTCGATCTGGGGGCACACGCCGATGGCCCGGTTCGGGCGCTCCGAGGAGCTTGTCGGGGCGGTCGTGTTTCTGGCCAGCGATCGCGCGTCCAGTTTCGTCACGGGTGTGGATCTGCGGGTGGATGGCGGCTTTTTGAGCCAGACCATCTAGGCGCCTCTTGAAACGGCAGGGGGCGCAAAATCCCCCTCCCGCGCCCCGTCATGGCGTTTTCCCGGGCGTGACGCTTGTGCGCCCGTTCACCCCGGACCCTTTGTTTTCTCTCTCCCACGTTTGATCCTTTTCTCATGGAATCCTCCCCTCTCTCCCTCATTGCCGAGCCGGGCTCCCCGATCACCGCGGATCAAGCCGCCCGACTCATCGCGCAGGCGTGCCCGGCGGCGGATTACCGCGGCAAAAAAGTGCTCCTGATCGTCCCGGACGCCACGCGGACCGCTCCCGTGGGGCCGGTTTTTCAGGCGATCCATGAGCAGCTGGGTGGTGTCACCGCCGCTCTGGATGTGATGATCGCGCTGGGCACCCATCAGCCCATGAGTGAGTCGGCCATCTGCGAGCGCCTTGAGATCACGGCCGAGGAACGCTCCACTAAATACCGTTCGGTTGAGTTTTTTAACCACGAGTGGGACAACCCCGGAGCGCTGAAAAACATCGGCACGATTCCGGCCCGCGAAATTGAGGAGCTCAGCGGCGGGCTTTTCGCCATGGACGTTCCGGTGAACATCAACGCGCGCCTCTTTCACTACGATCAGATCATGATCGTCGGACCGGTTTTCCCCCACGAGGTGGTGGGTTTTTCCGGCGGCAACAAGTATCTCTTCCCCGGGGTGAGCGGCCCGGAGGTGCTCAACTTCTTCCATTGGCTGGGCGCTGTCGTGACCAATCCCATGATCATCGGCAACAAATGGACCCCGGTGCGCAAGGTGGTGGATCGCGCGGCCGCCATGGTGGCGGTGCCCAAACTCTGTTTTGCGCTGGTGGTGGAAAAGGCGGATTTCGCCGGCCTTTTCATCGGCACTCCGGAGGGCGCCTGGGATCGCGCGTCGGAGCTCTCGCGGAAGCTGCACATCGCCTACAAAGACAAACCCTTTCACACCGTGCTCTCGTGCGCGCCCAAGATGTACGACGAACTCTGGGTGGGCGGCAAATGCATGTATAAACTCGAGCCGGTGGTCGCCGACGGAGGCGAACTCATCATTTACGCGCCGCACATCCACGAAATCTCGCTCACGCACGGCGCTCTGATCCGGCAGATCGGCTACCACTGCCGGGACTATTTCCTGAAGCAATGGGACCGGTTCAAGGACATCGCTTGGGGGACCCTGGCGCATTCCACACACGTGCGCGGCATCGGCACGTACGAGAACGGGGTGGAGAAGTGCCGGGTCAAGGTCACCCTGGCGACGGGGATTCCCAAGGAGATTTGCGAGGAGATCAACCTCGGCTACCGGGATCCGGCGAGCATTCGTCCCGAGGATTACGCCAACCGCGAGGAGGAGGGGGTTCTTTTGGTGCCCAAAGCCGGGGAGATGCTTTTTCATCTGCGGCAACGGCCCGATTGGGCGCGCGAAATGTGAGGGGGACCGCTTCATCAAGGCGCTCCGCCCCGGCGGATCGCTTTTGCCCGCGGGTTTGCAAGCCACTTTTCATCCGATCCCTTTTTGCCCATGTCCAACCCCTTGATCCTCGCCCTTGATATTGGAACGTCCTCCTCGCGCAGCGCGCTGTTTGATTCCGATGGGAACCGGATCGCCGATTGCACCGCGCAGCGCACGTATCCGTTGGTGACCACCGGCGACGGGGGCGCGACCTTGGATCCCGCGGTTTTGCTCAAGGCCATCCGCCTGTGCATTGGGCAAACCCTGCAGGCCTACCGTTCCAACAAGGCTCTCCATGGACGCCGCATTGCGGGGGTCGGGGTTTCCTGTTTCTGGCACAGCTTGGTAGGGTGCGATGCCGCCGGAAACCCG
>CAMARB010000263.1 GCA_945860355.1 Chthoniobacter flavus
CCTCCCACAGCTCATCAGCAACCATCGGGTTCCTAAGGGGAACAGCCGCCCAGAGGCATCTACCGCTCAGAACACAACGAACGCGAAAAACTGCCTGCCACAGAGTGCCATTTTCTCACCGGCGCCACACGTTCCGTTGACGAGCGAGGAACACACTTGGATGGCGCTAACTTGAGCATCATTTGGGACGATACTCCCCTCGGCAAATCTCCGACTGGGGAGCGTTGGCACGGGCTAAAGCCGCCGGCGGCGCCCAAAGGAGGGGCAGGATGCCTCCCATCAAAGTGGCACAGCCATCCTGGCTGTGACTGCCACAGGTCACAGGATGGAAGCCGGTGCATCCTTCCGACATCGACGCCAAATGCGCAATCTCCCCCACCGCAACACCGCCACCGCAATACGTCCCAAAGTCAGCCTAAGTGAGCGCCATTCGGGACACGTTTGCATGTTCTGACCATCCAAGACCCCGCCCGGGATTTCCCAGGCGGGGTCTTTGGCTAGCAAGGCCCTTGAGGGTTTCTGTCAGTCCCTCGGAACGATGCGTTTTCGGGGGCTCGGGACCGGGTGTGTCAACGAACCGCACCCCCCTCTCTCCTCATCTCTGCGGATCGTTAGCCGTTCGGCTAATAGACGACCTGAAGCGAAGCGCGGAATCTCGGGGCGTGTCCAGGCCGCACTCAACTCGCTCCGAAAAACATCGCCCTCCGGGGACCCGCAAGCTTCCCCGGGAACGCCCCCTCATTGCACGTTAACTGCTGTCGTCCCAGGCTCCTTCTCGCCATGACAGCATCCTCCCCCAAACCCTTGCGACAGTGGCTCTGCGTGGCGGCAGGGGCATTGCCCGTGGCACTCGCCACCGCGCAGGCGGCGTCGCAGGACCCGTTCAAAAAACAAATCCTGCCCCTGCTCGAGGACGCCTGCTTCGACTGCCATGGCGAAGGGAAAAAAAAGGGGGGCTTTGCCCTCGACCAATTCAGCTCCCTGGAGACCCATCTCAAGGACACCAAACATTGGTTTGCGATCTGGAAAAATCTCCAAACCCAGATCATGCCGCCTCCGGAAAAGCCCCCGCTCAGCCCGGATAAACGCAAGCAGTTGCTGCAATGGATTGAGACCGCCGTGTTCCGTCTCGACCCCAAAAACCCGGATCCGGGCCGGGTCACCGTCCGCCGACTCAACCGAGAGGAATACCGCAACACCGTCCGGGATCTGTTGGGCGTGGAGTACGACACCCATGAGCAGTTCCCGGCCGATGACACCGGATACGGGTTCGACACGATCGGCGATGTCCTGAGCATTTCCCCGCTGCTCACGGAAAAATACCTCGAAGCCGCCAAAACCATCGTGGACTCCCTGGATTTCGCCGGGCGGATCCCGACGGCGACCCTGCCCGGCACCCAGATTTTGCGTTCAGACAAAAGCGGCAATGCGCGGTGGCTGCCGCTCACAAAGGAACACCGGACCACCGCCGAGCATCGCGTCGAACGGGCCGGGCGTTACCAAGTGAAGGTTCAGATGGGGCTCCACTGGGCGCCGGACCCGAGTGACAACACCGCCCAGGCGACCCTCTATTTCCATAGAAAAGAGCTGGCGACCCAAGCCCTGAGCTGGGGGGCGCAAAGGCAATGGGAGATGCAGGCCGAGGTCGACTTTCCGGCGGGCCCCAATGAATTGGAGATCGTCCTGAGCCCCGGCAAACCGCCCTCGGCAAATCAGAAACCCCTGGCCTTGGATGTCAGCAAGGTGGAGTTCCACGGCCCGATGGATGGCAGCGCGCTCGAATACTCGGCCCAATACTCCCGGCTTTTCACCGACGGCCCGCCGCAGGCGGATCCCCAGTCGAGAACGCTCTACCGCCAGAAAATCCTCTCCCGGCTGGCGACCCGCGCTTTTCGGCGGCCCGTGGACGCGGCAACTCTCGGACGCCTGCTCCGCGTGGCTGAGGCCGGGGAACGCAACGACGCCGGCCGTTTCGAGTCCGGAATCGCCCATGCGCTCTGCGCGATTCTCGTTTCCCCCCGGTTTTTGTTCCGGGCAGAGATTCAGCCCGAACCGAACAACCCGGGAAAGGCGGTGCTGGTGGACGAATTCGCCCTTGCCTCCCGGCTCTCCTACTTCCTCTGGAGTTCCCTGCCCGACGAGGAACTCCTGCGTCTGGCGACCGAGGGGAAACTTCGCAAAAACCTCCGGCCCCAGGTGGACCGGATGCTCGCCGACGCCCGCTCCCAGCGGTTTGTGAGCAACTTTGTGGGTCAATGGCTGCAGACCCGCGATGTGGCCAGCCTCAACCTGGATGTGTTCCGGGTCCTGGGGGAACAAAAAGGAGCGCAATTCAACAAACCCCGCTCCGCCATGAAAGACGAGACGGAGCTGTTTTTCGCTCACGTGCTGCGGGAAAACCGGCCTGCGGTGGAGTTGCTCAAAGCCGACTACACCTTTCTCAACGAGGCGCTTGCCGAATTCTACGGGGTGCCGGGGGTCAAAGGCCCCGGGATGCGCAAGGTGGAGCTTCCCGCCGACAGCCCCCGAAAAGCGGGAGTGCTCACCCACGCGGGCGTGCTTCTGGTCACCTCCAACCCCACCCGCACGTCCCCCGTCAAACGCGGCCTTTTTATCCTCGAAAACCTGCTCGGCAGCCCGGCGCCTCCCGCGCCGCCCAACGTGCCGGACCTGGAAAAGACCCGAAAAAAAGCGGACGCCGCCGCACCGATTCGGGAGCTGATGGAGATCCACCGCAAGGAACCCCTCTGCGCGTCCTGCCATTCCCGCATGGACCCTCTCGGACTGGCCCTTGAAACATTCAACGCCGCAGGCGGGTTCAGGCCCCTCGAAAACGGGCGCCCCATCCAGACAGCCGGCCGCCTCATCACCGGGGAATCATTTGGCGACGCCAACCAACTCGCCCAAGTGCTGGCGACCGACAGGAAAGAGGATTTCCACCGCTGCCTCGCCGAGAAACTCCTCACCTACGCGCTCGGCCGGGGCCTGGAATACTACGACACGGTCACGGTCAACCGGATGCTGGCCGGGTTCGGAAACGAACAATCCACCCTCAAAGCCCTGCTTTACCAAGTCATCGAAAGCGCCCCGTTCCAGAAACGCCGCGGCGACGGCGCCCCGCTCGTCGCGACCAAGTCCCCCTGATCCGCCCCCTCTCTTTATGAGCCTCTCCCGTCGCCATTTTCTCCGCGGACTCGGCATCAGCCTGGGCCTGCCTTTTCTGGAATCGGCAGCGCCTCTAACCCGAGCATTCGCCGGGGCCCTTCCCAAGCCGGGGTTCACACCGAAAGGGCAACCCCTGCGGATGGCGTTTCTGTACGTGCCCAACGGCGTCAACGTCGCCCGGTGGAAACCCGCCGGAGTCGGTGAAAACTACCTCCTGAGCCCCACGCTCGAACCGCTCGCCCCGTTCCGCGACGCTTTCCAAGTCCTCTCCGGGCTGGAACAGCGCCACGGCTGGCCCAACGGCGACGGAGCGGGCGATCACGCCCGGGCGGGCGCCACTATTCTCACCGGCGCGCGCCCAAAAAAAACCGCGGGCTCGGATATCCGGGTGGGCATTTCGGTGGACCAACTCGCCGCCCGACACCTGGAC
>CAMARB010000264.1 GCA_945860355.1 Chthoniobacter flavus
CCGTTCCAGCACGGCGAGGTGTATGTGCTCGAGGACGGAGCGGAAACCGACCTGGATTTGGGGCATTACGAGCGGTTTACACACGCCGTGTTGACCCGCTCTAACTCGACCTCCAGCGGACAGGTGTATGAGACGGTGTTGGCCCGGGAACGCCGCGGAGACTACCTCGGAAAGACTGTTCAGGTGATTCCGCACGTCACCGACGAGATCAAGGCGCGGCTCAGGAAACTTTCCGCCGAGCAGCCCTGCGACGTGCTGATCACTGAAATTGGCGGCACCACGGGTGACATCGAGGGGCTGCCTTTTCTGGAGGCGATCCGCCAGTTTGTGCTCGAGGTGGGCGCCCAGAACGTCGTGATCATGCACGTCACGCTGGTGCCTTACATCAAGGCGGCGGGTGAACTCAAAACCAAGCCCTCCCAGCAATCCATCGCCAAACTGCGCGAGATCGGCTTGCACCCCCAGGTGCTGGTTTGCCGGACCGAACACCCCCTCGGATCGGATGTCCGTCAGAAGCTCTCCGTTTTCTGCAATGTGCCCTTGGATGCGGTGGTGGAAGCCCGGGATGTGGCGCATTCGATCTACGAGATGCCGCTGATGCTTCAGGCGGAGAAGCTGGATGAAACCATCTGCAAGCTCTTGGGCTTGAACCGCCCCCCAGCCGACATGGGCCAATGGCAGAAATTCGTGGATCGCGTGGTGAAACCCAAGAAACGGGTCAAAATCGCCGTGGTCGGCAAATACATCGAGCTTCAAGACGCGTATAAGTCGATTTACGAGTCGCTCACCCACGCCGCCGCGAGTGTGGACTGCGGGACGGATCTTCTGCTGGTGGATGCTGAGGAGCTCGAGGAAAAAGACCCCGCGTTGGTTCTCGGAGACGTGGCGGGGATCCTTGTGCCGGGCGGGTTTGGGGATCGCGGGGTGGAGGGGAAAATCCGGGCCACTCAGTTTGCTCGGGAAAACCGGGTGCCTTTCCTCGGGCTTTGTTTGGGGATGCAGGTGGCGACGATTGAGTTTGCGCGCAATGTGTGCGGCCTGACGGGCGCCAACAGCACGGAGTTTGACAGCAAGCCCGCTTATGCGGTGATCGACCTGCTGGAGGAGCAGAAAGATGTGACCGACAAGGGCGCCTCGATGCGGCTGGGCACTTGGCCAACGAAGATCGCCCCGGGCACTCGCGCCCACCAGGTCTATGGGCTGGATGAAATCACCGAGCGCCATCGGCACCGGTACGAGTACAACCTTCAGTACCGAGCCCAGATGGAGGCCAAAGGGTTCGTCATCAGCGGCACCTCCCCCGACGGCACCTTGGTGGAGTTGGTCGAACTCAAGGATCACCCCTGGTTCTTGGCTTGCCAGTTTCATCCTGAATTCCAGTCAAAACCCAACCGTCCGCATCCCCTCTTCAAGGGGTTTGTCAGCGCCTGCCTGGCGCACGGCTCGTAGCGGGTGTTTTTGCAGGGGCGGCGCACCGCTCTTGACTGGACGAAGCGGAGGCCTAATCTGCGGGCGCAAGCAGGGGAGCCAGTGGGCTGAGAGGTTTGGCGGTTGCCGAAAGCAACCTCCAGACGACCCTTTGAACCTGATGCGGGTGATGCCGCCGCAGGGAGCCTCTCTCAGCCATGCTTTTTCCCAGGCATGGCTTTTTTCTTTTTCCACCGAAAGAGCTCCTTCCAAAACCTCAGTTTTTACTCCGGGAGCAACCCAACACGCATTCCAACGATGATCGCCGCGAACGACTCCATAGAACCCCAAAGCTCCAGTGTCCTGCCCAACAGCCAACGGGTCTATGTGCCGGGAAACCTGCATCCGGAAATCCGAGTGCCTTTCCGCGAGATCCGCCTTTCACCGACCAAAACGCTTTCCGGTCAAACCGAGATCAACGAACCGGTGCGCGTCTATGATTGCAGCGGGCCTTGGGGCGATCCCGACCAGGCGCCGGATTCATCCCAAGGCTTGGCAGCCATCCGCGCAGACTGGATTCGGGCCCGGGGCGATGTCGCGGAATACCAGGGGCGCGAAGTCCGCCCTGAAGACAACGGATACCTCACCCGCGGGCACGAGGAGTATGCGAGCCAGGCCGAGCGCCGGAATCGCCTTGAGGAGTGGCGGGGCCCCGCCCGGCGACCACTGCGGGCGAGCGCCGGCCACCCCGTGACCCAGCTCTGGTATGCCCGTCAGGGGATCATCACGCCGGAGATGGAATTCATCGCCATCCGCGAAAACTTGGGTCGCCAAGCGGCATTTGAGTCCGTGGAGAACAAGAACGGCTCCCGCGCGGTGCTCAATCAGCAGCATCCCGGGATGTCCTTTGGCGCGAGTATTCCGAGCCACATCACCCCGGAGTTTGTTCGGGATGAAGTCGCCCGGGGGCGTGCGATTATTCCCGCCAACATCAACCACCCGGAACTCGAGCCGATGATTATCGGCCGCAATTTCCTGGTGAAAATCAACGCCAACATTGGCAACAGCGCCGTGGCGTCTTCCATCGAGGAGGAAGTGGAGAAGATGCGTTGGGCCACCAAATGGGGGGCCGACACCGTGATGGATCTTTCCACCGGAAAAAACATCCACGCCACCCGCGAATGGATCCTGCGCAACTCGCCGGTGCCCATCGGCACGGTGCCTATTTACCAGGCCTTGGAGAAGGTCAACGGCCGGGCCGAGGAGCTCACCTGGGAAATCTTCCGCGACACGTTAATCGAACAGGCTGAGCAAGGTGTGGACTATTTTACGATCCACGCGGGAGTTCTCCTGAGGTTTGTTCCCCTCACCGCGCGACGCGCCACGGGGATCGTGAGCCGGGGCGGTTCGATCATGGCAAAGTGGTGCCTGGCGCATCACAAGGAAAACTTCCTCTACACCCACTGGGATGAGATTTGCGAGATTCTGGCGGCCTACGACGTGAGCTTCTCCATCGGCGACGGGTTGCGGCCCGGATCGATCGCCGACGCCAACGACGAGGCTCAATTCGCCGAGCTCGAAGTGCAGGGCGACCTCACGAAGCGGGCATGGGATCGCGGGGTGCAGGTCATGAACGAGGGGCCCGGACACGTTCCGATGCACATGATTCAGGAGAACATGACGCGCCAGATCCAGTGGTGCCATGAGGCTCCCTTCTACACGCTGGGGCCTCTGACCACCGACATCGCGCCCGGTTACGACCACATCACCAGCGGCATCGGCGCCGCCATGATCGGCTGGTTCGGATGCGCGATGCTCTGTTACGTGACGCCCAAGGAACACCTGGGCCTGCCCAACAAGAAAGACGTCAAAGACGGCGTGATTACCTACAAGATCGCGGCGCACGCGGCGGACTTGGCCAAGGGACACCCGGGGGCTCAGTATCGGGACAACGCGCTGAGCAAGGCCCGCTTTGAGTTTCGTTGGGAGGATCAATTCAACCTCTCGCTGGATCCCGAGACGGCGCGCGAGTTTCACGATGAAACGCTCCCCCAGGAGGGCGCCAAATCCGCCCACTTCTGCAGCATGTGCGGCCCCCATTTCTGTTCGATGAAGATCACCGAGGACGTCCGGAAATACGCCGCCGAACAGGGTGTCGAGGCTCGGGAAGCCCTTGAGCGAGGG
>CAMARB010000265.1 GCA_945860355.1 Chthoniobacter flavus
GGCTGGCGCTTTGTTCGTCGGTCTCAATTGGCTGAGGAAAATGATGGGGCCTTCCTCGGAGGAACCCACTCCTGAGGAGCGCGCGCGCAGTTTGAGAGAGGCTCTGGGGTTGCCGCCGGATCAACTCCCTCCGCCTCCGGTAAAGCAGAGGCCTCATCCCGCCGGGCCCGTCTCCCTGCCTCGGATCGAGCCCGTGGGGCCGATCTTGGAGGGCGGTCCCTGGGGCAAAGGGATGAACCCGCGGCGACGGTTGAATCCGCAGGCCGGGAACCAATCCCAGGGGACAGCGCGGGCACCCAAACGTCCCACCCCTGAGGTTTCTCTGCCGGTGACCTCGAGTGTTTCCGTGCCGCGTCAAACCGCTGTGGAGCAGATCGCACTGCCGTCGCTTGAGGTTCCCGAAGTCAGGGAATTCGACACGGCCTCTTCGCAGGTGACGGCGATTCCCTTCGAAAAATCTGCGCGTCCAGGTGTGGACGCCTACGCGATCGCGCCGGGAGATGCCAAGCTTCCGGCCCAGGCGATGCAAGAGTGGCTCCGGGATCCCTCCCGATTACGTTCAGCGATTCTGATGCGGGAAGTTTTGGGGCCGCCTAGGGGCTTGCAATGCATCGAATGACCTCTTAGCTTCCGCGGAAGTTTCAGCCGGCGTGGCGGAATTGGCAGACGCGCTAGACTCAAAATCTGGTATCCGCAAGGGTGTGTGGGTTCGATCCCCTCCGCCGGCACTTTTTTAAGGAAGGGCTTTCACAGACCGGGTGGGCCTCGTGGGGTGGAGGTTCTGTTTTGGCTAAGTGGCTGGTCGGGCGTGAAATCGGGCGTGAAATCGGGCGTGGGAAGAAACTGTTTTGATTTCTGGTTGCTGCGCGTTTCGCTTCTGCGGCAGGTTTGATCTTTATCGTGCCGACCCGGGGAGTGGAGCGTCGCTAGCCGGCGCCTCGGCGCTCAGGCAGTTAATCGAGCCGGATACAGTTGGTAGCGGCAAGGATTCCCCCCAGAGGCACTCCGGCTGGCATGGGTATTACTGAGGGAGGGGAGCTCAGACGCGCCTGCCGATGGATTCCATCGAGACGGTCGATGGAAAGTCCCTGGAAAAACCGGCCGCCCGCTCGGGCAGCCGCCGACGGGGGCGTGGACTTGCTTGGGGGCAGGATACGCTCCCCTCCGGAAACCCGAACGGATCCGGACCTGGTGAATCGACGCGAATTAGCCGTCGCCATCCCGTCTTTCTGATGTATTAATGACAACACAATGCTGATTGAAGTCCCCCCCCAGGTCGAGGTCTTCCCCCTCGGCAAATCCAGGGCTTATCATGTGAAGCACTTCCGCAAACCGAAGTTCGATTTCCTGTGGCACGCCCACCCCGAGTTGGAGTTGACCTACGTTTTGCGGGGTTCCGGTGTGCGATACGTGGGTGGCTCGATTCAGCCGTTCCGCGAAGGTGACCTGTGTTTGTCGGGCTCCCATGTTCCCCATGGTTACGGCGCCCATCCCCATTGTGATTCCGGAGCGGAATGGATTGTTCTCCAGTTTTCGGCGCACGCGTGGGGACAGTCGTTTTGGCAACTGCCGGAGAACAAGCCGGTCGCATCACTTTTCAAAAACGCCAAACGCGGCATCCATTTTCAAGGGGCCGCCGCGGCGCGCTGCGGGGACTTGCTGAAGGGGATTTGTGAGGAGTCTCCCGCGCGGGTTTCCGGGCTGAGCCGAGTGCTCGGCTTGCTGGAAACATTGGCGGACTGCAGGGATGTCTATTATCTCAACGAGCGGGAAAGCTGCTTGATTGAACACCCTGATAGTCGGCTTGAGACGGTGCTGCGTTGGGTGGAGAACAACGCGGGAAATGAAATCGACCAGGCGGAGGTGGCTCGGATGGTGGGCATGTCCCCGGCGGTTTTTAGCCGGTTTTTTCGGCATAAAACCGGCCGCGTTTTCACCCGCCACGTCAACGAATTGCGGTTGGCCCGCGCCTGTGTGAGCCTGCTCCGAGGCCCACGCAGCATCAACGAGATCGCTCTCGAGTCCGGGTTCAACAATCTGGCGAATTTCAACCGCCGGTTTCTTGAAATTGTGGGTGTCACTCCCCGGGATTACCGGGCATCGCGAGAGGTGCAGGGGGCAACTCGGCACTAAACACGCGCGGATCAGAGCGGGGGAGTGCGGTCGCGGAGGCTGGACCAGCGGGGAAGGATGTCTTCGGGATGCTTTCCGCATGATTCCGGATGCACCGGGCGCCGGAATGCGTTTAATTTCACGGAATGCGTTCTTCGGAGGTTTTTTACCTGCACATCCACGGCGAGCAACGCGGGCCGTACACCATCCAGCACATTGATCACCTACTCAACTCGGGTTTGATCAATGAGGACGCGCTTTTTTGGCGGGAAGGCTTGGAGCAGTGGCAGGCGGTGACGGATTTGGTGGAGCGTCGGCAACCCAAAGACCGATGGAAATGGCCCGTGATCATCCTCTCGGTTTTGTTGGGGTTGGGATCGATGGGTTACTTGTTCGGG
Source organism: Chthoniobacter flavus (assembly GCA_945860355.1). Lineage (GTDB taxonomy): Bacteria > Verrucomicrobiota > Verrucomicrobiia > Chthoniobacterales > Chthoniobacteraceae > CAIURC01. Next base: position 2,511 of record CAMARB010000265.1, read on the forward strand.
CCGGTCGCATTCGAGGGGTGGCGGGAGATTTACCAGCACCACTACAGCCAAGAGGCTGCCTACTGGCGGGCCAGAGACGCGGTGCGCACCTACTGTGTCCCCAAGGACGGTTTTGTGGTCTTCGAACCTTTCCCTGCGGCGGAAGTTCAGCTCGGAGACGAATCCCGGGCGGTGGCTGTGGTGGGCGGAACCCTTCACCTGCCCGGCGTCTCGCCCCGGGTCACTGCGTGGAGGGTTCAGCTGCGGTTCAACAAGGGGACCCGCGAGTGGTCGCCGACGGAAGCGGCCGAGCTGCTCACTCGTTAGATTCGAGCGGAGGGGTGCCCCGTTTTTGTTCTCCGCCGGACATTGAGAAAAAGAAACCCCGGAGAAGCGTTGCCGCTCCGCCGGGGTTTAAAAGAACGGGGTTTAAGAAAACATCGGCTGGGTTCTCAAGCCGCTGGTTTGCTCAACCCGAAAAAAGACGCCTAACTCAAGGCCGCCTGGTAATTCGCCTCGGCCTGCTCCCAGTTTACGACGTTCCACCACGCTTTCATGTAATCGGGCCGACGGTTCTGGTAGTGGAGGTAGTAGGCGTGTTCCCACACGTCGAGCCCCAGCACCGGCTTGCCTTCGATTCCGGCCACCGCTTTGCCCATCAGCGGGGTGTCTTGGTTGGCGGTCGATCCGATCTCGAGCTTGCCATTGTTGACGACCAGCCATGCCCAGCCGCTTCCGAAACGCGTGGCGCCGGCGGCCTCAAACTTGGCCTTGAACTCGTCTAAACTTCCGAATGCCTGCTGAATGGCCGCCGCGAGGGCGCCGGTGGGTTGACCGCCGTTGGCGGGCTTGAGCAGCTTCCAGAAAAACGAATGGTTGACGTGGCCGCCGCCGTTGTTGCGGACCGCGGTGCGGATGGCGTCGGGAACGGTTGCGAGGTTGGCGATGAGTTCCTCGGCGGTTTTGGCGCCCAGTTCGGGGGCTGCCTCGAGGGCTTTGTTGAGATTGGCGACGTAGGCGGCGTGATGTTTGCCGTGATGGATCTCCATC
>CAMARB010000266.1 GCA_945860355.1 Chthoniobacter flavus
AAGCAAACAGACGCGAGGACGTCCGGGTTCATGGCCGCCCGAAACGCAAGATGTCCCCCGATGCAGATTCCCATGGTCCCCAAGCGCCCGGTGCAGGCGGGATGCTGTTTCAAATAATCGAGCACAGCCCGAGCGTCGTGGTCGTAGTGGGCCATCGGCTTTGTGATCTTCCAATGGTTGCCGCGGTCGGTTCCAGCCGCGTCGTAAGCCAAAGCCACGCCGGGCGCCTCGTATTCGTGAAAGATTTCAGGGACCGCCACGACAAAACCGTGTCCCGCGAGAAAGGCCGCCGTGCGTCGGATCGGGCCCGTGGCCTGAAAGATTTCAGAAAACAAAACAACGCCCGGGTACTTCCCGGGAGCCGCCGGGCGAAAAACAAAAGTCCGCAGGGGACCACTGGGTGTTTCCAAGTCGGCAAATTCGAGATCGTGGAGAGTCATCGCGCCCGTTGGTTACCCGCCGGGGGGGGAAAGGATCAAGTCCCGGCGTCACTTTGCGGGGACGCTTGGCTAAAAAACGTTAACGCCAGAGTGCCCTTGCCCGTTCGACAAGCTCCACAAACTCGGCCCGCGCTCCGTCGCGATCCGCGCCCTTCGACTCGGAGGCGAGCTTGAGCACCATCTCCCAATTCGCGGTGCCCCGGTAGGGAGAATCTCGCAGCAGCATGCCGAAGCCCGCAACCGCCGATACGAATCGGAAGTCCACGGATTCCCTGCCCGGGCTCGGCTCGGAGTCGGTCAGCACGAACTCCTTGGCAACCGGCGCCGGCACACCCGGAAGCGTGGCGGTTACTTTCACCGTGAGCAGCTCTTTTGGGCCCCCCTTGGACAGGTTCTTTTGTAAAAGCGCGAGTCCACCGGGCTGATACTTCAAGCCGGCTCCCGAGGCGGCTCCCAGTCCAAGTTTCGAGGTGGGCACCACTTCATAGAGCGCCGTCCAAGCCCGCACGGCAGAGACCTGCCCCCTGCCAGCGGCCCCGTCCCCCAGATCGGCCGATTGCCCGCCCTCGTATCCGATCAGGCGATAGGCCGCCACATGGAGAGGGTTGAACTCCACCTCCACACTCGCATCTTGAGCCGCAGCGGGGAGTTTTCGCCGGGTTTCGAGGCGAAACATCGCGCGAACCTCTGGCACCGAGGCGCCCTCCGAAAAGTTCCCCTGGCCGGCGTCCACCAGCTTCAGTCGGTCCGGCGTGAAACGCCCGTCGCAGTCCAACGCCAGCACGCTCAAGCCGATCTCTTTCCGTGAAAAGTCCTCAATCCGTGAGTGGAGAGCCTCCGCCGATTTCGCCCCCGCGCCTGAATCACTTCCCACCGCAAGGATCACGCGGTTCAACCCGCCTTTCCGCAAATGTTTCTCCAAGAGCGCCATGGTGAGAGTGACCGCCTCGGCAGCACCTCCCGAGGGGGCCCCTTCCAGGCGGTCGATCGCGGCAAACACCCGTTTTTTGTTCCGAGTGGGCTCCAGCAGCACCACCGGCGGCTGAGCCGCCGTCACCAGAGCGATTTGATCGTTGCCCCCCATCGCTTCCACCAAAGCCTCCAACCCCTTCCGCAAACGCGGCATCCGCCGCGCCGGGACCCCGTCAACGACAACTCCGATACAGCGCCCCTCAGGCGCGGATTCCTGCGGCGGGTCGATTTTTACCGCCAAACGCACCAGCCGATGGTCCAGCGCCCAAGGACAGGAACCCGCCTCCAGAACGCCGGAAATTTGCGCAGCGGATCCCCCGCGTTCGCCGGGAAACTCGTACTCGAATCCTTGGAGCATCTCCTCGATGCGCACCTCGGAACTCGGCGGGACCTGCGACTTGTTGAGGTAATCACGAACGCGCCGCAAACCCGAGGAACTGCTCAATTCAGGAATCAAGGAGACCGGCTTGTCGGTCACTCGCAGGAAGGGATTGTCCCTTGGAAAAGTTTCCCCAGCCAACCAGGCCCGGAAATCGCCACTCGACGCCGGCACCTTTCCTGAGCTTGCGGACGGCTTCACATAAGCCGCCGAATTGAGCACCCGCGGCGAGCTTCCCGGAGGCCGCCCCAGGGATCTGGTAGAAGGCAAATGCCCCGAGGAGGACGTGTTCACCCGGGCCACGATGGACTGAGAGCCTGCCCCCTCCGCGCGGCCTGCATTCCCCCCCCCCACCGTATCCCCTCCACGCGATGCCGGGCGGTTCCACAGCCAGGCATACCCGCCGTCCTGCGGCTTCCACGGCACCAGCAATGAATCGCCCCCCTCGGTTTGGACGTCCTTGATCAAGGCCGAAGGCCTCTGCCCAGAGAACGGCTCGGAGCCCCCGGCTCCGCCCTCCCCCGGGGAATCGCTGGAGCCCGGCCCCACAAACGCGACTCCTGGCTCGGAATCAGACGGCGTCATCCGCCCCAAAGCGATCCGCATCCCCTCCTCGCGAACGGGCAAACCCGCACTGGCTTTGCGGACCGCCTCACGCTGGGCGTCAAAAGCAACGGAGAGAAAAAACGCGAGGCCGGCCCCCACCAAAAGGCTCGCCGCCATGGCGGACAAAACCCCCGGCTGCCGCAAAAAATCGCCATTCCTTTGAGCCGCAACCCGCTGACTCCGGCGCTGTGCCTCGAAGATAGCCCGACGCTGATCCTCTTTCAGCCCGACACTCGGAGTCCTGAGCATCTCCTCCCGGAGCTGCCTCGCCAAGATCCGCGTCCGGTCCAGCTCCATTTGAACGGAAACATCACGGTCCACCTCGGTCTCCAACCGCGCTCGTTCGAACGCCTCAAGCTCGTCCAATGCGTAGGCCGTCCATTTCGGGTCGTCAGCGTTCATAAAGTTTTTCGGAGAGACTCGGGGAGATCGGACCGGGGCTTTTCAGCAATCAACGCCCGCAGTTTTTTGAGTCCGGTGTGAAGAAGAAAACCGACGTTGGTGACGCTCAACGCGGTGATCCCGGCAATCTCCCGATACGAGAGATCGTTTTGAAACTTGAGGACGATCACCTCGCGCTGGTTTTCGGAGAGATGCCCGAGCAGCTCGTCCAGGCAGCCCGCAAGTTCGCGGTTCTCGAGGGCGGAACCAGGCCCCGGCTCCTCGCTGATTCGCTCCGGGAGATCCGGATGGATCGGAACAATGCGCTTGTGTTTGCGCTGCAGATCGATGGCCCGGTTACGGCAAACCGTGAACAGCCAGGCCTCCGTGCGCCCCTCCTCCCATACAGGCGGAGGCGGCCCCTCGCCTCTGGCCGCCTCGCCCCCGGGCAGCGTGTGCAACTCCACCCATTTGATGAAAGTCTCCTGCACCACGTCGCGGGCATGCTCGAGATCCCCCAGGATGTTCTGAGCATAACGCACCAGAGGCCGCTCATAGCGCTCCAGCAATGCACAAAGCTCAGCATCCGCAGACATCGGGTTCCAAAGACTTACACGGAGAGCCCGGCCCGAATCTTAGAGAAACAACGAAAAGGAGCCCTCAAGCCCGTCAGAAAACCGCGGACTCCTCAAGCGCCCCTCCTAAACACCCCGCACCGCGCCCCACCCTACTCGAGAAACTCTGCCCCGTCGTTG
>CAMARB010000267.1 GCA_945860355.1 Chthoniobacter flavus
GCCCTGCTCGCTCCCGCGCGCCTACCCATCGGGCGATTGGCCTCCCTGCGCGAAGCCTTCGCCGAATCCGAACTTTCCATCCGCGTGGACGTGTTGGATTGGCACGCCATCTCGGAAGCCTTTCGCGGCATCATCGCCGCCAAATTTGAACTCCTGCAAAAGCCCGGTGCCACGGATGCCGAGTCCGCGAAACTGGATCAGGGCATCAAAGCAAACCTGAGGGGCCTAAGTTAAATCACAGCTTGTCTGTGCCCAGCGTATCGCACAGCGTCTCGCAAAGCGCTTCAACTCTCATGAAATCGACTGCTTCACCCGAACAGATTTCCCAGATTATTCGCTATGCGTGGGAGGATCGCACCACGTTTGAGCAGATAGAGGAGCGTACTGGATTCACTGAAAAACAGGTCATCGACTTGATGGCGAGGGAGTTGAAGCCCTCCAGCTTTCGACTTTGGCGGAAGCGAGTGGGCGGCAGGATCACGAAACACCGCAAACTGCTCGAAAAGCATTTAAAAGGTCCAATCGACGAGGAATAACGCGGACATTTCTTTGTCTGCAGTGAATGTCTCTACAAGCCGAACTGAGACTCGGCTCATGATCGGAAGGGCCAAAGGGCGAGCCAACAGGGACAGGCGAGAGCCAGTAGGGACAGCGCTTCTATCGGCAAATCCGCGGTACCGGATCAGATTTTGTCTGTCCCCTGCGCCTCTCCAGATGTCGCTGCACTGTTTTATTGGTCTCGCCCAGGGAACGCCCGAGCTCCGAGGCGTTGTGGATCTGGTCCGAGCTCCCGCACGAGGTGCGGGAGGGTGAATGGGAGGAATGTGAGGAATGGGAGTAATCAATGGGACGAATGGGAGGAATGAATGAGACTGATGGGGAGGGCGCTTCTATCGGCAAACCCCCGATCCTCACTCTCCGGGCGTTGTTTTCGTGCGGGAAATGCGGCTACTTAACCCCGTGGCCTCTTCCTCACCGTCCTCCCTTCTCGAATCCGCGCTCCGGTCCGTGGGAAAAATCCTGGTCCGATGCGTTTACCGGGTGCGCGCCCATCGCCTGGAGAACCTCCCTCCGGGCGGGTTTTTGCTGCTGCCCAATCACCTGAGCTGGGTCGACGCCCTCGTGCTGCAGATCGCCTGTCCCCGCCCGATCCGGTTCGTCGTTTTTGAGGAGTTTTACCGGATGCCCCTGCTTCACCCGTTGTTCCGGGCGGTGGGCGCGATTCCGATTGCGCCCAAACGGGCCAAGGAAGCCGTGCGGCTGGCGGCGGAGCTCATCGGCAAAGGGGAGGTGGTCTGTCTTTTTCCCGAGGGCGAACTCTCGCGCACGGGCATTTTGCTCCGGCTCAAGCGGGGGTATGAACTCATCGCCCGGAGCGCCCAATGCCCCGTGGTGCCGGTCTGGCTCGATCAGCTCTGGGGATCCATCTTCTCGTTTGAAGGCGGGAAATATTTTTTCAAATGGCCCAAACGCCTGCCGTATCCCGTGACCGTGGCGTTTGGGACGCCGATTGCCCATGAGGCGGCGGATATCGCCCGGCTCAGGGAACGGTTTCTGGAGCTGGGCGAGTTTTGTTTCCAAGCCCGGGAAAGTTTGCGCGGGCACCTGGGGGAGGCCTGTGTCCGGGGCCTGCGCAAGCGGCAATGGAGCACGGCGTTGGTGGACGGGATGGATCACTCGACTCTCACCCGGGGCACGCTCCTGGCCGCGGCCATCGCCCTGAGCCGACGGCTCGCCGAGGACTGCCCGCATCATCGCATCGCCATCGTGTTGCCTGCCGGCAAGGCGGCGGTGATCGCGAATCTGGCCGTGGTGTTGGCGGGCAAGGTGCCGGTGAACCTCAATTTCACCGCGGGCCGCGCCTCGCTGGAGGCGGCGGCGCGGATTGGCAACCTACAGCACTGTCTGACGGCTGGCCCCCTCCTCAAGCGGCTCCCGGACTTTCCCTGGCCGCCCAACAGCCTGCTTCTGGAAAATCTCATGCCGCAGCTTAAACCCGCCGTTTTGGGCTGGCGGTTGGCGGTGGCGGTCACCCCCTCCTGGGTGCTGGCCCGGTTCCTGGGGATTCCGCGGGTGGGCGACCGGGACGAGGCCGTCCTGCTGTTCACCAGCGGCAGTTCGGGCGAACCCAAGGGCGTGGCGCTCACCCACCGCAACGTGCTGGGCAACGTGAGCCAGTTCGCCCTGATGCTGAACCTCAGCCGCCGGGATGCGCTCCTGGCCTGTCTCCCGTTTTTCCACAGCTTCGGCTGCACGGTGACCCTCTGGTATCCGCTCATCGAGGGGATGCGCGCGATCACGTATCCCAACCCGCTGGAGATCGCCAAAAACGCCGAGCTCATCGCCCGGTACGGGGTGACGCTGTTTTGTTCCACGCCGACTTTTTTGCGGGGTTACCTGCGCAAAGTGGAACCGGCCCAGCTCGCCTCGCTCTCCTTGGTCGTGACCGGCGCGGAAAAACTCCCCAACGAGTTGGCTGAGGCGTTCCAGGAGCGGTTCGGCAAGGAGGTGCTCCAGGGATACGGGCTCACGGAGACCTCGCCCGTGGTCAGCGTGAACCTGCCCGAACCCGCCGCGCCCAAGTCCGACGACCCGGAGCGATATCCCGTCCAGCCTTCCAGCCGCCGGGGTTCGGTGGGGAAACTCGCCCCCGGGATCGCCGCCCAGATCCGGGATCCGGACACCGGCGGGTCGCTTTCCCTGCACGAGACCGGGATGCTTTGGCTGCGCGGCCCGAACGTTTTTGACGGGTATCTCGACGACTCGGAACGTTCCGCGGAGGTGCTGATCGACGGTTGGTTTAAGACGGGGGATTTGGGGCGTTTTGACGAGGATGGCTTTCTTTATATTGAGGGGCGGCTGTCGCGGTTCTCGAAAATCGGGGGGGAAATGGTGCCGCACGAGACGATCGAGTCGAAGATTGTGGAGCTGCTGGAGCTCCCGCGCGACGAGCGTTTTATTGCCGTGGCGGGGATTCCCGATGAGGCCAAGGGCGAGGCGTTGGTGGTGCTCAGCACGCTGGAGATTGAGCCTGGGCTGCTGCGGGAAAAACTCGCGGCCGCCGGGTTCCCGAACCTGTGGATCCCGAAAAAGCTCCAGCGCATCGAGGTGATTCCGATCCTGGCGAGCGGCAAACTGGATCTCAAGAAGTGCAAAGACCTGGCGCTGGCGGCTGCGGGTTGAGCGGGGGGCGACTGTTTGAGGGCGCGGCCGCCGACAGGCCGCCCGGGGGGAAGGGGATCGGAGGGGATCGGAGGGGATCGGAGGGGATCGTTCCCGGAGGGAACAGAGAACGTAGCCGGTGGTCGAGCGAAGCGACACCACCGGAAAGCCGTCCCCCCTGGGCCGGCACCCCGGGCAGGGGTGCCAGCCCGGTGAACAAATCCTCTGCCACCCCTTTGCGGGGTGGGGTGTTTTTCG
>CAMARB010000268.1 GCA_945860355.1 Chthoniobacter flavus
AAACTGAAGATCCGTTTTCTCAAACGCGAGGGGCTCGTGGTGGAGAAAGTCGAGGTGGCGCCCGCCGCAGTTGAGGTGACTCGGGATCCCCTCGAAGAATTCAAGGACGATCCGCTGATCCGCAAAGCCCTCGAAATCTTCAAGGCGGAGATCCAACCCGTCCAAACCCCGGCCGGGTCCGCACACTGACAAATTTATGAACATCCAGAAAATGATGAAGCAGGCAGCCAAGATGCAGGAGCAAATGGCTGAGGCGCAGGCCGGATTGGCCGCAAAAACCGTCACGGCCACGGCCGGGGGCGGCAAGGTCACCGTGGTCGCCAACGGCGCGGGCGATGTGCTCTCCATCAAGATCAGCAAGGACGTCGTCGACCCTGAGGACGTGGAAATGCTCGAGGAACTCGTGCTCGCCGGTGTCCAAAAAGCGGTCGAGGACGGCAAAGCGCTCGCTCAAACCGAGATGAGCAAACTGACGGCCGGGATGGGCTTGCCGCCCGGGCTCGGCTTCTAGCACCGGCTCCTGCCGAAGCGCCTCGCGCGCTGCCGACCAGCGCAGCCGACGCGCGCTGGCCGTTTTTCAACAAGAAAGGTCCGCCCCCGACAAGACGCGGCCGTGGTTATCCGGTTGGATGGTGGGCATGGAATTCCCAACCCATCGCCCTTTTTCAAAACCACCAGCCGCAACGCGCCCCCTCCGCCGCGTCCTCGGTTGGCTGGCCTTTTTTGTCGTACCCGCCTTGCTGCCGCATCCAGCCAAGGCGGCGGACTCGGGGCCCAAGCGGCCCAACGTCCTGTTTATCCTCTGCGACGATTTACGCTGGAACGCTCTCGGGTGCGCGGGGCATCCAACACTTAAAACGCCCCACATCGACAGGCTCGCCCGGGAAGGGGTCCGGTTCGCGAACATGTTCTGCACGACGTCGCTTTGTTCGCCGAGCCGGGCGTCCATCCTCACCGGGCTCTACGCTCACGCCCACGGGGTCACCAACAACTTCACGGAACTCCCCAGCCAGCGCTCCCACTGGCCGCAGCGCCTCCAACAGGAGGGCTACGCCACGGCCTACATCGGCAAGTGGCACATGGGAGAAAACAATGACGCGCCCCGCCCGGGATTCGATTTCTTTGCCACCCACAAGGGACAGGGAAAATACTTCGACACGGAATGGAACCTCAACGGACGCACCCAGGCGACCGTGCCCGGCTACTACACCACGGTCGTGACGGACATGGCACTCCGCTGGTTGCGGGAGGATCACTCAGGAAAACCCTGGGCCCTCTGCGTCGGCCACAAGGCGCCGCACAGCTTCTACACCCCGGAGGAAAAACACGCGCACACCTTCGACTCGGTCCGGGTCCCCTACCCGGACTCCGCTTTTGATCTCGATGAAAAACCCGATTGGATCCGCCAGCGGATCTCCACATGGCACGGCATCTACGGCCCCCTCTTTGAATGGCGCAAAAACTTCCCGGATCCCCGCCCCGAGGCGGTGAAGGATTTCGAGAGGATGGTGCATGGATACTGGGGCACAATCCTGAGCGTGGACGAGAGCGTGGGGCGGTTGCTGGCATGGCTGGAGGAAACCCGCCAGCTCGACAACACGGTCGTGGTTTTCATGGGCGACAACGGGTTGCTTGAGGGCGAGCACGGGATGGTCGACAAACGCACCGCGCACGAGCCCTGCCTTCGCGTGCCGTTGCTGGTGCGATACCCCGGGCTCGCGCAAGCCAAGGTCGTGGAGCGCCAGGCGCTCACCATCGATGTCGCCCCGAGCGTGCTGGAGCTCTGCGGAGCCCGGCCCCTGGAAAACGTCCACGGCAGATCCTGGGTGCCCCTCGTCCACTCCGGGGATCCCGGCTGGCGCAAATCCTGGTTCTACGAGTACAACTACGAGGCGCAGTTCCCTTACACCCCCAACGTCCGCGCCCTGCGGACGGAGGAGTGGAAGTATATCCACTACCCGCACGGCGATGGCGGCCCAGACCGCCATCTGGCCGAGCTTTACCATCTCAAATCCGATCCGGAGGAGCGCCGCAACCTCATCAAAAACCCCGCCTACGGGGAGAAAGCGGTCGAACTCCAAGCGGAGCTCGCCGCCTCAATGCGATCCCTCGGCCTCACGGAACAAACCGATCGGATGCCGCTGGATGCCGGAATCAAAACCGAGCTGCCGGACCAAAAGATCCGGTAACCCAATCGGGTCCGCCAAACGGGCCGACGGGCAAGCTGCGGTTCAGAATTTGGCGCCCTTCCGCATCCGAACTTCCAGCTCGCGCTGGCGCGCTCGTTCCTCCGCGTAGGCTTTGGCGTGACGCGCCTGCGGACGCACCGGCTGGCTCGGGGCAAACGGCCGCACGGCCACCCCCAGCTTCTCGAGCGCGTAAATCGCCGCCCCACGGATCGAGGCCTCCGGCTCGTCGTTAGGATAGACCGGGCGCCCCATCACATCCGCCAGCCTCTGGAGAGAGGAGGGGGATTTCTGGATCCCCCCGGAAACAATGATCTTCGGGGGACGCGGTTCATCGGCGGAGAGGGCCTCGTTAATGAGAGCCAACCGATGATAAGTGGCCTCGGTGATCGCCTGGAGCAGATCCAAGGAGGTGGTGTGCTGGGTAATCCCGTGGATCACCCCGGAATCCTCCTCGTTCCAGGAGGGGGCGCGTTCCGCGGTCCAAAACGGCAGCACGCAAAGGCCGTGGGCGGGACCGGGCCGTGCGGTGAGCTTCTTTTCGAGGTCGACCGGCTCGGGCAGTTGCAGCTCGCGCAGGCACCACGCCCGGAGGTTGCCGGCGTTGCTCACCGCGCCCCCCACGAGGTAACGCCGCTGGTCCACGCGGTAACAGAAGAGCCCGAAAGGCGCCCGAGCATCCGCGCCCTCCCGCATGACCCGAAGCGCCGCGCTCGTCCCGACATTGATCGCAGCCAGCCCGGGACGCGTGGCGCCCGAGCCGAGGTTGCTCGCCGCGCCGTCGCCAATCGCGGGAAACCACGGCACATGGCGCAGCTCGGGAAATTTTTTCTGGAGCGCGCTGCCGCCGATCGAAGGATCATCCGAGAGAGGCCTGAACTGTTCCTGATCGACTCCGCTCACCCCGAGCATGCCCGCGCACCAATCCAGCTTGCGCGGATCAAAGAGCCCGGTGCCCGTGGCCATGGCGATGGCGCAATTGGCATCGCCACAGAGCTGGAGCTGCAGCCATTCGGCGGGCGACATCCACTGCTTGACCCGGCCGAAAAGCGCCTTCTGGGTGCGCCGCATCCATGCGAGTTTCGCGGGCCAGAAAGAGGCCCGGAGCATGCAACCGGTCAGCGCATGAGCCTCCTCCTCGGCCACCTTTTCCCGAAGCGCGGCGGCGTCC
>CAMARB010000269.1 GCA_945860355.1 Chthoniobacter flavus
GCCGGGCGGTTCGTTCTGCAGACGATCGAGCACTTCCTGCGCCTCGCCCGTCTTGTCGAGTTGGTTTCGTGGTCTTCCCATTCACCTTTCCATCACATCCAAGTCCGCCTGTCAGGCTTTTACCCGTTACGGCATGGTCTTGGTATCAGTCGAGGAGGTTTTTACCCAGCAACGAAGGACTTCCGCCACGCTCCAGGCCTGCGCAACACACCCCCGCGGGGTGAAGGGCGCTTCAGCGTCGAACACCTCGCTAATCGAACCGACACAGGCCTCATCAAGATGCGGCAAAAGGCCCGCTATGCACTTTCGCGCCCCCTCCTGATCCTCTGGATGAGTTTTTAGCCACGCGTCGATGAACGGGCCAATAAGCCAAGCCCAGACCGTGCCCTGATGATAGGCTGCATCGCGCGCACGAAGATCCCCGAAATACCGGGCTTTGTAGTCCTCGTGCTCTGGACTGAGTGAACGCAGTCCAACCGGGGTGAGAAGGCGCGCGCGCACGACGTCCAAAACGGCGTTCCAGCGGAGTGGATCCAGGACTGGGTGAGTCAATGAAATGGCTAAAATCTGGTTTGGGCGGCAGGCCGCGTCCTCACCGCGCTCTCCGTCCACCACATCGAAGAGAAAACCCTCTGCCGCATTCCAAAAGCGCCGATTGAAAGATTCCCGTACGCGATGAGCTCGCTGGGAGATTTTTTGTGCCTCCAGAGGTTCGCCCAACTGGTTGAGCCAGGCTTCCATAAGGCACAGGGCGTTGTACCAGAGGGCGTTGATTTCCACCGCTTTGCCTCGACGGGGGGTTACCACCCAATCGTCCACTTTCGCATCCATCCAAGTGAGTTGGTAGCCCTCCGCGCCCTGGCTCAGCAGGCCATCTTCCGGATCGACGCGGATGTGGAATCGGGTTCCCGAGACGTGTTTCTCGAGGATTTCCCGCAGCCCGGGCAAAACGGCTTCGAGCGTCGCGGTATCGCCCGTGTGAGCGAGATAGCGCCCCAGCGCATGGAAGTACCACAGCGTGGCGTCGGCGGTGTGATAGACACCTTCGGATTTGCCATCGGGAAAGAAGTTGGGAATCAGACCATCGCGGATGTAGTGGGCAAACGTGCGAAGAACCCACCCCGCCTCCACATACCGCCCGGTTGCCAAAGTGAGTCCCTCAAGACTGATCATCGTGTCGCGGCCCCAGTCGGTAAACCAATGGTAACCAGCAATCACGGAGCGCACCTCGTCTCCCGCTGCCTGTGCCCGTGCCACGTCTTCGATTCGTCCGCTTGGGCGGATGAGGAACTGGTCGGCTGCAATCACTAATTCCGGCAGTGCCCCCTCCCTCAGACTCGGGTGCGCGATTGAAATCAGACGCTGGCGCCGCTGGGTTTCGTATCGGCGGGCCTGTTCAGGACTCAAAGCCAGGAGGATCTCCCACGGCTCAGTGGAAGCCGTGAGGGTGGCCTCCCGGAGGTGGCGTAAAGGAAGCGAAAAGTAGCCGGGACTCCAGAGTTTCCCTCGGGAGCGATATCCGCGTTCCGCCTCCTTCTGATAGAAGATTTCCTGAAGCAGGTTGCCTTCATGGTAAAAACCGCCCTCTTGATTCTGCATGACCAGCCTCAACTGCGCCGGATGCGTGTGGCTGTGAATCTCGTATCGAGAGCCCCGAATCGTGATGAGATAGTCTTGATCGGTTGGCTCGCCCACATCCTCCTCGTGCGCTCGAAAATGGAGACCGGGGCGCAGCTCAATTTTCAGGCCTTGCTGCTCTGAAGTGAGTGTGTAGCTCAAATGAACCGTGTTCTGTCCGTGAACAAGAAGCACCCGCTTCTCAATCACGACACCCTCGATTGCGTAGCGCCAAACCGGCAACTGATTCTCGAGCCGGAACTCTTCAAGGTAATGCAGACCTCCGCCGCTGTCGGATGCGGCGTCAAAATTGGGCTCCATGCCCCCGAATGGATGGAGACGGCCATCCGGCCCTCTAAGAAACTCGCAGAGGTGGTTAAGCATGACAATCCGACCCAGCGGCGAAGGCAAAGCGGCAATCAGCAATCCGTGGTAGCGCCGGGTGACATGCCCTGAGAGTGTGCCCGAGGCGTATCCCCCGAGGCCGTTGCTCACAAGCCACTCGCGGTGGAGAAGCTCCAGAGGCTGATCGGTGGTGTGCGGTGAAATCCTACGAATGACGTCATCCATTTGAGCTTTAAAGGTCTCCCTCCCTAGGAGACTTGGCTGTTTCTGGCGGGTTTACGCCCCGTTCGGGAGCGGGGCCCTCTTTCTCGCAGGCGCTGGGCACGAGAAACACCGCGCAGGGGCCCGGAATTCTCCAGCCATCGTATTCCTCGTGGAGCAATGCCCCCCGACCACCATAGAGAGGGTGTTCACTGCTCCACGCAGTGACCCAGCTCCGCCCTGCGCAAGGAGCCAGCAGCGGCTCAGGAACGGGGCAGAGGCAGAAATCAGCCCCCAAGTTGACCAGGAGAAGCCGGTCCAGTCCGTCCCGTGAAAAAAAACGCAGCACAAAAGCGTTGTTGCCAAGGACAGCGCCATCCAGCCCCCCCCTGCGCGGGAGTTTTAGAACCGCGTCGCTTCTGCGGATTTTGATCAGGTCCTGATGCAACCGATAGAAAGAGGCGTGGGATTCGCGCTCAGAGGAGTTGAGCTTGGAGCAAAGAAAGGTGTCCTCCGTTTCCGGCGATCGAAGGAGGACTTGCGCATGGGCGATGCTAGGAAATTGGCAGAGAAACCGGCGGCGTCCTTCGGCGATCTGATCCGCGAGTTTGCCGCTGTAGTCGGCGAAATAGAGAAATGGCGCGCTGGCCCCGAATTCTTGGCCTTGAAAAAGCAAAGGCGTTGCGGGCCCCAGCAGCAAATAGGCGGTGAGGGCCCGGTATTTGGCTGGGTCGGCCAAGTGATGGAGCCGTTTCCCGCCCAGAGAATTTGCCAGTTGATCGTGGTTTTCCAGGAAAGCCACAAACTGACTCGGCTCTAGGTCGAGGCCGTGGGTCCCTCTGCGTTTTTTCTGCCAGTGATAGAATTGTCCCTGAAACAAGTAGCCCCATTTCGCCGCGGAGATGAACTCCTGAGGCGCCCCTTGGTAGTCCTCGTAATAGCCTTCACGTTGTCCGGTGAGAGACACGTGAGCGCTGTGATGGACATCATCGTTCCAGAGCGCGTCCAGGCCAAAACCGCCCACTTCCGGATCCCGCACCAGAGCGCAGAGCTGTGGCTCGTTTTCCCCCACCAAATAGATGATCCTTTCCCCGGCAGCCAGTCTGGCTGAACGGGCTATCTCAGCGATGATATGGGGCCGGGAG
>CAMARB010000270.1 GCA_945860355.1 Chthoniobacter flavus
CGGGAAATCCGCACGTCCGGTTCGATGAGGGGGAGGCGCGTGTGGTGCTTCACCAACCGCGCCTCCCTACTCTATTTATTTTTTGCCGAAGAGATTCCAGCCGGCGCCTTTGTCCTGTTTGCTTTCCTGGACCTTGAGCTGGCCGAGCAACATCTGCAGGCTCAGGTAGATTTTATGCCACTGGGCCTCGACGCCCTGGAGCGCGTCGGGCATGTCGCACAGAAACCGCAGGGAGGGGGCGCTGCCAAAGAGGGCCGTGATTTCCTCCCGGCGTGGCGCTTGTTTGTCGGCGCCGTCAAGGATGGCTTCCAGGCCCTGGGCGATGATGCTTTTGACCTCCAGGAACTGGTTCTCGTCGTCGCGCGTGAATTTTTTGTCCCGGGCGAGCTGGATGTACCCGTTAAATTGTTTCCAGCACTCGACGTAGTTTTCCAGGTGCAGGATGAATTCCTCGAGGGTTTTGTAATGCATGGGAGGCAGGGCGAGGGTGCGGCTCAGGTTGAGGGTGGCGGGCTTGAGAAACACCAGGGCGCCGCCCCGGAGTTCCCGGGCGAGGATGGTGAGTCCGCTGTAGTGGATGTGCAGGTCGTCCAAGGGCAGCTGGGCCAGGCTGGCCTCCTCAAAGATCTTGAGCACCACACGGCCAATCTCCAGCAGGGTCGCCTTGGGAAATGAACTGGGCAGCGTCGACGCCACCAGCTCCCCGCCCCGGTGCAGGCTAAAACAGCCCGACGGCAGCCGCTCCAGCCGGAGCGGTTTTTGCGTCCTCTGAAAATTCCCTAGGAGAGCCATTTCCCCTCGATCTGTTTCATAATCGCCCGCACGTGCGGCAGCACGGCGGCGCGGGTGAATCCCACCGCCAACGATTCCCTGTCACCGCTGAGAATGGCGACGTGACGCTGCGGCCCCAGCCCTTCGATCTGCTGGAGATGGCCGGCTTCGAGTTTCTCCCCCAGCGCCTGCAACGCGGCCACACTCCCGTGGATCCAAGCCGCCATCGGCGCCGGGTTTTCCACGGCCCATTGCTCAAACTTGCCCGGGTCGGCGTGGGCGACCGATGCCGCGAACTGCACCCCCTTGAACTGGGCCAGCGTGCCCAGGCCCGAGCTGTCCCCAGGCAAAGGAGCGGCGGCCGCCGCCTCGTCCCGGCTTTGGGCCGTCTCCATGAGCAGCTGCTCATAGGGGTCAAAAACCGTGCGGGAACGCGTCTCGTCCGGGGGCAGGATCTCGAAATAGCCCGACTTCCATCCCAGCATCTCCATCAACGCCGCGCGGCCGCCCAGGTCGCCCGCCGCCGCGTCGGTGACTTCCCCGCGATACAGCCAGATCCGGCCATCGGCGCCGGCGGCGCTGACCTTGAGCACCGCGGAACTCTGGGTGAGGCATTCGAGCTGAAGAATGTCCGCCAGGGGTTTGCTCTGGATCCCGCGGAATCCTCCGAGCCGTTCGCGTTCGAGCAGCGCCTCGATGCAGTCCACAAAGTGGATGATCTCTTTGCCCGTCTTGGGTTTCTCAAGATACAGGTCGATCCCCATCGCATAAGCCCGGGCGCGGAATTGTTCGTCCTCGGCGCCGGTGACCACCACCACCCGCACCGCCGGGAACTTGCGGCGCACGATCGAGAGCACCTGGAACCCGTCCATCTGGGGCATGCGTAGGTCCAGCAGGATCACCTGAAACGCGCTGGATTCGAGCAGCGCCAGCGCGTGCGCCCCGGTGTCGGAGGTGTGGATCTCCGGCTCGCTGGGCAGACGGCTGAGGATCTCCTGGTAAATCTCCAGGATGTCCGGCTCGTCATCGACAATGAGAATTTTTTGGCGGGCTGCCATGGGGCGAAATATTTTTCCGGAGGGGACCCCGGCGTGGCTCCGGATTCCCGTTTGATAAAAGCACGAATCGCGCCGAAACACTCCGGGGTCCAGCAAAGATCTTGCCGCCGTCGGGCGGTGGCACCGACATTGCTCGCCCATCGCTCCGAGTCTTTTTTCCCGAATGCTTCAGGTTCTCAAAAAACTTTTCCGCAAAGCTCCCCCGGCGAACCCCGCCCCCGAACCGACGCCGTCTGCTGCGCCGGATTCCGCGGGAAGCAAGCCGGGTTATGGCGGACCGCCTCTCTCAAAGGTTGCGCGGGTGAGTCCGCCCGGCGGGGAACCGGCTCTGCCCGCGGAAAAACGCGACGCTCCGGCGGTGGCGCCCGTGGAAACCACGGCTCTTTCGCTCCGGGCCATCCTCGAGCGGTTTCCCGAGGGGTTGCTGCCGACGATCGCAAAAATGCCGGACCCGGAGGTGCGCGTTGTTTTGCCGGTCTCAAGCATCCTCAAACAGCTGCCCGAGGGGAGCGTGAAAATGTCGCTGACGAGCATCCATCGTCAGGCGCCCGTTGGCACTTTTCACCCGATTCGTCCGGAGGAAAAGCGGATGATCCCGGTGCCCCTGGCGGAGGTTTTCCGTTCGTTCCGGCTCGATTTGCTCAAACGGCGCCCGGACCGGCGGATGCATGAGTTTGTGGGAACAAGCGGCCTCGACCTTTTTTCCAAAGCCCCCGCGGCTGCGGCGCAGCCGACTGCGTTCAAGCCGCCCGCCGCGGTGGCGCCGGCCGCGGAATCGCCGTTGGGCCGGGAAATGCCGGTGGCTCTGGTGTTCGAGCCCAAAAACCAGGGCGCAAACCAGTGCGCGACTCCCGCCCGCGCTCCGGAACCGCCAAAACCGGAGACACCAGCGCAACCGGCCGCTCCGCCCCGCTTGATCGTGCCGCCTCCGGGCTTGGGCGGTGCGCCGCCGGTCGCAGGCGTTCAGTCCATCCCATTCCCGGGCTTGATCCAACCGCTCTCCCCGGCCCCGGCCGGCGATTTGGAGTTGCCTCTGGCGGAGTTGATGGAGTCCTGGCCGGAGCCGTTGCGTTTGTCTCTCTTGGAGCGGTGCGCGGAAGGGGCGCGTGTTACCCTGCCAGCCGGCCTGATCCGCGAGGGTTTGGCCAAGGGCAGGGTGACGGTGACCTGGGGCCAGATCCGTCAACGGATCACGCCCGGTCCTGTGGATTTGCCGACGGTTTCCGAGGGGTTGGAGCTGGTTCTGCCTCTTCAGGTGGTGGCGCCCGCGTTCCTGAAGGGAGCGCCCCGCAAAAAAGCCGTGCCGGAGCCGGAAATCCCCTCTTTGTTTTCGCGGACGCCGTTGTCTCGGGAACCTGCACCTCCGCCCGAGGCCGCTTCGGCGCTCCCCGAGCTGAAACTCCGGATGCCCGAGGCGTTCCGTGT
>CAMARB010000271.1 GCA_945860355.1 Chthoniobacter flavus
CCCTCACCTCACCCCTCACAACAACGCCCGGGGTGGACTAAATCCAAAGCCCTCTGTTAGAGAGGCGGCGATGCACCGGGAAAAAGAACGACTCGCTCAGGTCCAATCGGGGCAAACAAACTGGCGCCGCTGGGGCCCTTTCCTCAGCGAACGCCAATGGGGCACGGTGCGCGAGGACGACGCCGACCACGGCAACAGCTGGGAGAGTTTCCCGCACGACCACGCCCGGCGCCGCGCTTACCGCTGGGGCGAAGACGGTTTGCAGGGCTGGACCGACCGCCAGTGCCGGCTCTGTTTTGCGCCCGCTTTATGGAACGGGCAGGACACGATTTTGAAGGAGCGCCTCTTCGGGCTCAACGGCTTTGAGGGCAACCACGGGGAGGACGTGAAGGAGTGTTATTACTACCTCGATTCCACCCCCACCCATTCCTACACCAAGGCCCTCTATAAATATCCCCACGCCCGGTATCCCTACACGGCGTTGCGCGAGGAAAACCAGCGGCTCGGCCGGCTCGGCCCGGAAAAGGAACTCGCCGACATGGGCCTCTTCGACGAAGGCCGTTACTTCGACGTGCTCCAGGAGGTGGCCAAACGCTCCCCGGAAGATCTGCTTTGGCGCCTGACGGTCACCAACCACGGCCCGGAAGCCGCCCCCCTGCACGTCCTGCCCACGCTCTGGCTGCGCAACACCTGGGCTTGGCGCAACAACCCGGAAAACCCGCTCATCAAACCCCAGATCCGCGGCGAAGGCGCCTCCCTTGCCGTCCAACACGAGGGGCTCGGAGAATTTGTTTTCTTTGCCGATTCACCCGATCTGCCCGGCCCCGTGCGCTGGTTGTTCACCGAGAACGAATCCAACCTCCAAAGCTTCGGCGCAGAGGAAAACCTGGCGCCTTTTGTCAAAGACGCCTTCCACCGCCACCTCATCCAGGGGGAGCCGGACGCGGTGAATCCCGAGCCCCAGGGAACCAAAGCGGCCGCCTGGTTTCTGTTCACGATCCCGCCCGGCGCCTCCGTCACCATCCGCTGCCGGCTCCATCTGGTCGGCGAATCCAACGATTTGGACGGCCTCGACGGGTTTGAGCAAACCTTCGCCCAGCGCATCGAGGAAAGTGACGCATTCTACGCGGGCATCATTCCCGCCGGTGTTTCCGAGGAGGAACGCAGAATCTGTCGTCAGGGCTACGCGGGCCTGCTCTGGACCAAACAGTTCTATTATTACGCCGTGGCCGACTGGCTCAAAGGCGAGAACGGCCAGCCCTCCGAGGCGCGGCTCAAGGGGCGCAACGCCGACTGGCATCATTTCTACGCGAAAGACATCTTCTCGATGCCGGACAAATGGGAATACCCGTGGTTCGCCGCCTGGGACACCGCGTTCCACATGATCCCGTTCTGCTCGGTGGACCCGGACTTTGCCAAGGAACAGCTCCTGGTGCTTCTGCGCGAGTGGTACATGCACCCCAACGGGCAGCTGCCCGCCTACGAGTGGAACTTCTCGGATGTGAACCCGCCCGTCCACGCCTGGGCGGTGTGGCGCGTCTATAAAATCGCCGACGCCAAGGGCGAACGGGACATCTTCTTTCTCGAACGCGCCTTCCAGAAACTCCTGCTCAACTTCACCTGGTGGGTGAACCGGAAGGACGTCGAAGGCCGGCACGTCTTTGGCGGCGGATTCCTGGGCTTGGACAACATCGGGGTGTTCGACCGGTCCCGGCCCCTGCCCGGAGGGGGCCGCCTCAACCAGGCCGACGGCACGGCTTGGATGGCGTCCTACTGCCTGACCATGCTCTCCATGTCCCTGGAACTGGCGCTGGTGCGCCCCGCTTACGAGGACATCGCCTCCAAGTTCTTTGAACACTTCGTCAACATCTGCGACGCCATCAACGCGCTCGGCGGCACCGGGCTCTGGGACGAGGCGGACGGTTTTTACTACGACCAGCTCATCATCAACCACCGCGAACCCATCCCCCTGCGGATCCGTTCCCTGGTGGGCCTGCTGCCCCTGTGCTCCGTGAGCGTCCTCAAACAGAAGACCATCGACGCGCTCCCCAATTTCCGGAAACGGATGGACTGGTTCCTGGTCAACCGGCCCGACCTCCTCAAATACATCACCGTCCGCCGCGCCACCGGCAAAAACCCCGGACGCTGCCTGCTGGCGATTCCCACAAAAGATCGGCTCCTCAAAAGCCTCAAATACATGCTCGATTCCGAGGAGTTCCTCTCCGAATTCGGGATCCGCTCCCTGAGCAAGGCGCACGACAAACAGCCCTTCACATTCGAGCACGGCGGCCAGCGCCACCAGGTCGCTTACGCCCCCGGCGAGGCCACCACGGAAATGTTCGGCGGCAACTCCAACTGGCGCGGGCCCATCTGGTTCCCGACCAACTACCTGCTCATCGAGGCCCTCGAACGCTACGCCTATTTCTACGGCGACAGTTTCACCATCGAATACCCCACCGGCTCCGGCAAAATGGCCACCCTGCGGGAGATCGCCATCGATTTGTGCGACCGCCTCATCGCGCTCTTTTTGCCGGACGAAACCGGACACCGCCCCTGTTTCGGCGACGCCACCCGATACGGCGAGGTGGATCACTGGAAAGACCTCCTCCTCTTCCACGAATATTTCCACGCCGAAACCGGCGAGGGCATCGGCGCGTCCCATCAAACCGGCTGGACCGCCCTGGTGGTGCGCCTGGTCGGCGAGCGACGCGAAAGCCTCCGCAATTGGGAATCCCAGTAGCCGGAGTCTCGCGCGAAGCGCGCGCCTGCGTCCACAAAGTGGCACAGCCATCCTGGCTGTGACTGCCACAGGTCACAGGCTGGAAGCCTGTGCCACCTTCCGACATCGACGCCAAATAGGCAATCTACCCCGCCAAAACACCGCCACCTCAAAACGTCCCAAAGTCAGCTTCAGTGAGCGCCATTCGGGACAGCCCCCGCAGCACCCCGCAGCACCCCGCAGCACCCCGCAGCACCACCCGGGAATGGATTCCTTCGGACACCCTCAGCGAAGTGTTCCCTGGGCCAAAGGCCCAACTCATCCCAGCCCGGGGCAGAGCCCCGGGAAACCCCATAAAAGAACACGCCAAGCCCTCATCGGGAAGTTACGTCGCAAGTGCCTCATTTTGAACGCAAGTCGGATCTAGCGGGAGGAGGCGGTAGCCGAGCGTTTTGGCGTTGGCTTCCAGTCGGTGAACGCGATTTTTGCGGTTCTCAGCTTCGATCTTCGCGTAGAT
>CAMARB010000272.1 GCA_945860355.1 Chthoniobacter flavus
ACGGGCTGATGCGTCGGGCCGTCTTCACCCACCCCAATCGAGTCGGGGGTGAAGATATAAACGACCGGCAACTTCGAGAGCGCGGCGATCCGGATGGCTGGGCGCGCGTAATCGGCAAACACGAGGAAGGTGGCGCCGCTGGGCCGGAAAATGCCGTCGTAGGCGAACCCGTTGAGGATGGCCGCCATCGCGTGCTCGCGGATCCCAAAACGCACGTTGCGTCCGCCCCAGCTCTCCGGGGTAAAATCTTTGTCGGAATTGATGTAGTTGAGGGTGGACCCGTACAGATCCGCGCTTCCGCTCATGAGCGAGGGCACGGCCGCCGCCACGGGTTGCAACACGTCGCTGCCGGCTTTGCGCGTGGCGATCTTGGTGTCCTCGGGGAAAGCCGGGATCCGGTCCATCAAATCCACCGGCACCTTTTTCTCGATGGCATTGGCGAGCTCCTTGGCGCGCACGGGATGCGCGGCGGACCAGAGCTCGAAACGCGCCTCCCATTCCTGGTGTTGCTCGGCGAGTTTGCGCCGGTGCTCGGCGAAATAAGCGTGGGTCTCCGGGGAAACGTAGAAATGCTCTGAGGGAAGGCCCAGGCCCTTGCGCGCCGCGTCGATAAACTTTGCGCCGCCTTCGCCGTGCGCCTTGCTGGTGCCGGCCACCTCCGGGATGCCTTTTCCGATGAGCGTCTTGGCGATGATGATCTGGGGTTTGCCGACTGCGGCCTTCGCCGTTTCCAGCGCCGCGAGCAGCGCCGTCATGTCGTTGCCGTTCACGGTCTGCACGCCGAAGCCGTAGGCCTCGTAACGTTTCGCCGTGTCCTCGCTCTGCGAGGCGCTGGCCATCGAGTCGAGGGTGACGTCGTTGGCGTCGTAAATGAGGACGAAGTTATCGAGCTTGAAATGCCCGGCGAACGCCGAGGCCTCCGCCGCCACGCCTTCCTGCAAACATCCGTCGCCGGCGAGACAGAAGATGTGGTTGTCGAAAATGGGATAATCGTCCGTGTTGAACCGCGCCGCCGCCATTTTCTGGGACATGGCCAGGCCCACCGCGTTCGCCACGCCCTGCCCCAGGGGGCCGGTGGTGCACTCCACGCCCTCGGTCTCGAAAGACTCGGGATGACCGGGCGTGTGGCTACCGAAAACGCGGAAGTTTTTGACCTGCTCGAGCGTCACCGAAGGGTAGCCGGCCAGATGCAGCCAGCTGTAGAGGAACATCGAGCCGTGGCCGGCGGAGAGAACAAAACGATCGCGGTTGAGCCAGCGCGCAGAGTCGGGATGATGCTGGAGGACGTGGCCGTAGAGCACGGCGCCGATTTCGGCGCAGCCGAGGGGGAGTCCGAGGTGGCCGGAGGAACACGCGTGGATGGCGTCCATCGCGAGGCCGCGCGCTTCATTGGCGGCGCGGGAAAGGGCGTCGAGATTCAGTGTCATAAATTAGGAAGAGGGCGCGAAGGGTAGGAGTTGAGCTTTCCAAGTCAAGAGCACACCCCCCTTTGGAATACCTTCCCTGGCAGCGGCGGAACGCCTACTCAAAAAACAAAAACCGGCGTGAATCCGCAGACGGGATTCACGCCGGTTGAATGTTTTAGAGGCAAGCCGCGAACCGCAATCCTTGCGCGGGCGGTCAGACTCGCTCCTTCGGCGGCCTAGCCGAGGATGAAGTCGCGCTCCTTGGTTGGTGCCGGCACCTTGTTGGCCCGCACGATGGCCCCATCCAGTAACTTTCCGCCAATCTCGGGGGCGGCGTTATCGCCGGAAAGCAGGACGCCGTTCGAGCTGATATAGTCCCGCCCCACAGCGCCTTTGTCTGCGCCGTAAATCGCCGAACCAATGTTGGTGGTCAGGTTGGACACGGTGGCGATCGCGTTGATGCGATCCACCGAACCCGCCACGGCAGACATAATATTTCGGGCGGAGACGTTGATGAGGCTGCCGGAGGATTTACCCGTCGAGGGGTCCAGCACGTCATCTCCATCATTCACGCTGTCTTTGACCCGGCCGTTGGATCCCACAACAATCCCGACATTGCCCAGAGTGTCGTCCAGGACCGTGGCCGGAGCGCCCAGGATCTGGCTCGCAACGAAGTCAGAGATCCGTTTGTTGGAGAAGATGTCGTTGTAAGCCTTGATCGCGGTCGAGGAAGCCACATTGCCGATGTCGCCCGCGAGGGAGACTTCTCTGATTGAACCTCCGTTCCCGACCCCGCTGGTCAGCGATGCGGTGACACCCCAGTTGGGAGTGTTCCCTCCGTTTCCTGCGATGAGGTCCACCCGCGTGAAAATACTTCCGGGCTGGCTGACATTTTCAATGGATCCGCCGTTGCCGGCCAAACCGTCTTTGGGCCCGAAAGCCAAAGGAGTGTCCACCCCTGGCAACGCTGCATAGGAGTCACCACCGTCGCCGGCGATTACGAGCAACTTGCCGACTCCCCCCGCGTTGAGGGAAACCGACTTGACGCCGCCCCCATTCCCACCCGCCCCCAAGCCGTCCCCGCCGCGCCCTGCGGCCACGGCGAAACTTGAGGAAATAGCACCGCTCGTGACATTGGAGATCCCGCCGCCCGTCCCGCCAATCCCTCCCGCGCTGTCCCCGCCATTCCCGGCGACCACACGGTTATATTTCAGCTGTTCATAACCGAGGAAGGAACCGTCCGGACTGTAAACAACGCGGCCCCCGTCCCCCTGGGCCGTTGCGTTGATATTGGAGACAGAGCCCCCTGAGCCACCGTTGCCTGAGACCCCTCTTCCACCGGAACCGGCGAGAACGGAGAGAACAGTCGGGGTCAACCCGTTGGAGGGACTGTTGACGAAATCGTTGATGGAGCCCCCTGCCCCGCCGGAGCCTCCCGCGCCACCCGCTCCGGCTTTCAGGTAGATTTGCCCTGCCAGATTGTTCCCATCCACAGTGGGAGACACGCTCTCGAGGGAGCCCCCGGCGCCACCCTGCCCGGCCACCGCAGCGCCGCCGTCTCCCGCCTCGTAGGTCAGAGTGCCACCGGGGTCGCCGGTCAAAGCCAGGAAACGCGCCTTCATTTTGACCACGCTCCCACCCACCCCCCCGGTTTTTTGCCCGCCCCCCCCTTTTCCGCCAAAGACATAAATGAATGAGTCTTTGATGTTGGCGTCCTGCGAGACGTTTCCGTTCACCGCGACAAAGTCCGGGAGAGCGTCGCCGCGCACCGCACCGCCTGCACCTCCGATGT
>CAMARB010000273.1 GCA_945860355.1 Chthoniobacter flavus
TCCAGGTTGTCCCCGATCTGGTAACTCCCCGCAGGGATGGGCGCAAACGTCCCGCCCGCGCCGTCCAACAGCGCCGTGACGCGCACCTTCACGTTGGACGAACCACCGCTCGCGAAATCCACGCCCGCGTTCCACACGATCTGCTTGCCCGCGCCCGGAGCGATCCCCGCCCCCACGGCGCCCGTCACATTCGTCACAGCGTTGTAGGTCGCCCCGCCGTCATACGACACCGCCAGCGCCACCGAGGACGTGCCCCCGAACAGGTCGTACGCAATATCCACGAGCTTCGACCCGTCCGTGCGCTGGGAAAAGGTCACGTTCGTTGCGCCCCGCGTGTCCAGCGTGCCGCTACTGGACGAAGCCACCGAACTTTCCGCCCACGCGGCCGGTTGCCCGCACAAGGCTAACAACAGGCCACACAAAAACATCAGGATGCGTCTCATATTCAGAAGTTCGGAAGTTTGGGTTCGGAAATGGAAAAAAGAGCTCCGGCTGGAGCTTTCGAGAGGCAATCCTGCCCCCTACTCACACCAACCGGGCTTGGGCTCTTTGCCGATGCCTCCATGGCTTCGGGCAGGACGGCAACCGGGGCGTCCTCGGGCCGGGACTCCTCCCGCAACAGGTCGCGCTCGGGCCAGACGAAAACCGTTGTTGTTGTTGGCGTTGGACGGGGTGTTGTTGTTGCGCTGCGCGCACCGCGCGTTGTTCGCGTTGTTGTTCCAGTTGCCACCCCGCAAAACACGGTTCGAGCCGGTGGGTCGCCGCCCTCTTCCTTCCAGATCCCGGCGGCATGCCGGAACCCGAAACTTTCCCAGGGGCGCACCACCGAGAGCAGGCAGGTCGCACGCCTCTGCAATTCCCCGGATCCCAAGGTTCCAACGGCGTAGCCAGCCTCCAACGCCCGAAGCCTTCGCAAAAAACGCGTCTTCCCCCGGTGACTCATCCGGACCCGGTCCGGATACACCCGGACCCCGAGGAAACCCATCCCGAGATCCGTCCGGTTCACCAGCGGGAACTCCTTGACGCCGAGCCCCAAATCCTCCCTCAGGAACCCAGCAATCCGCTCCCGGACACCCTTGAGCCACTCCCGCTCCGGGTGCCAGAGCACAAAGTCGTCCATATACCGCACGTATCCCGGACTCCGCTCCCGCTCCATGATCTGGCGATCCAGACCCCCCAGATAAAAATTCGCGAAATGCTGGCTGGTCAGGCTACCAATCGGAAGCCCTCGACCCGGTTCGGTTTGGTAACTCCGAACGATCCGCTCAAAAGTTTCCAGCAGCGCCCGGTCCTTAAACCGCGTCTCGAGAAGCCCCAACAACCGATCATGGAGGACACTGTCGAAATACTTGCGCACATCCATTTTCAGAAACCAGCGGTGGCTCCGCGCAAAAACACCCGCACGCTCAATCGCCCGGAGCCGTCCCTTGGCTTTGCGGCAGGCATAACTGTCATACACGGCCAGTTTTTCAAAAACCGGTTCGCACACGTTGAGAATCCCATGGTGCGCCACCCGCTCGGCGAACGCCGCCGCATGAATGACCCGCTCTTTCGGGTCAAACACCCGAAACCGCCGGTAATTTCCAAACACAAAACTTCCCGCCCGCAACTCCCCAGACATCCGGGCAATCCGGCTCTCGAAATCCTCCGCAAAACTCCGCGTCGCCGGACGGCTCCACTTCCCTTTGGCTGCTTTCCAAAAAGCGAGCCGCAGGTTCTCCGGGGCAGCAATGAGCTCCATCAAATTGCCCACGCGTTTCATGCCTTCAAAGGGGCAGACACCCCGGTTTTAAGCGCCTCCAAAAAGAGCGCCCCGTATTTCTCAAGCCGCGCCACCCCGATTCCCTCTATCTGCCCAAGAGCCGCGAGACTTTCGGCCTTTTGGGTCACCATCGAAGCGAGTTGTTCGTTGGTAAAGATGCTATACGGCGGCACGGCCTCCCTTTCCGCCATGGCCTTGCGCAAATCCCGCAAACGGGCGAACACGCTAAAATCGGCTTCGCTCAGAATCTCTTTGTAATCCACCTTGGGGCGGAGCCGGTCCCCCGCACCACCCCGGTTCCCTTCGCCGAGCCGATCCAGATACTGCACGCAGATAGCCCAGAAAGCGCCGGGATCCGTGCCCACCAAGTGCTTTTCCACTGAAAGCACCCGGACGGCCCGGAGAAACCGGTTCACCTCCTCGACTCCGTCTTCGGAGCCCATGGCTGACACTGCGAACATCTTTATCTGCATTTCTTTCTCGTTAAAACATTTCTCCCTCCCTCTCGCCTCCGCCCTCCGGGCGCTGCCGGCTCCGCCGTCACCGGCGAGCCCCCTCTGCGGGCCCTCTCGCTCCGCTCGCGCGGCCTGCCTGCCTCAAGGACGCCCTCGGGCCAGACGAAAACCGCTGAAGATGCTGGCGCCGGACGGGGTGATGAGGCTGCGCTGCGCGCACCGCGCGCCGCCCGCGCCGCCGTCCCAGCCGCCACCCCGCAAAACACGGTCCGAGCCGGCGGCCGAACCCTTGGGATCGTTCCCCCCGCTATACGTTCCATACCAATCCCAACACCACTGAAACACGTTCCCAGCCATATCCTTCAGCCCATACCCGTTCGCCGCAAAACTCCCCACGGGACTCGTGTAAGGATAAACGCCAGTCCCATACGTCGGATGATAGCCGCGCGTTGAACTCACATCGTAGGCATAGCTCGAAGAGCTGTAATAATTCGCCTGGCTGTGCGTGATCGTGTCCCCCCACGGAAACCGTTTCCCGCTCAACCCGCCCCGCGCTGCAACCTCCCATTCCGCCTCTGTCGGCAGCCGATACCCGTTGGCGCTCCAATCGCACACCACCGCGGCGCTGTTCCCGGTTCGATACACCGACCCGCCCACCCGGTAACACGGAGTCAGCCCTTCCTTCTCACTCGCCGCATTCGCCCATTTCACAACGTCATACCAACTCACCGTATGCACCGGGTGATTGCTCGCCTTTCCCTCACCGGCCACCAGATCCATGTAGCCGTTGCTCACCCCCCACGTCCGAACCGCATCCCACTGCGCCTTTGTCGTGTCATTCACCGACAGGTAATACCCGCTCAAACTCACACTCGTCACTGGCGCGTCGGAAAGCCCGTCCAGGTTGTCCCCGATCTGGTACGTGCCGGCAGGGATTTTGACGAACCCGTAGC
>CAMARB010000274.1 GCA_945860355.1 Chthoniobacter flavus
CTCATGCATTCTGAGTCCGGGCGAGACGCTCCAGCCACCTGGGAGCGCAGACGTCCTCGACGGCACGGCGAATGAAAAAGCCAACGAAAAAGCCGTAAGCGACACCCTGTTGACACTTCATTCGCTAGCCAACGGGTGCCTGAGAGTTAGGGAAACGACCGCGTCTGGCAAGGATCGAGGCAAGGCGAGGCCAATCCAATCTCCGCCAATGCTTGTTAGTCGGGACCTAGCGATGTTACTGTCTGGTTTGGATTACTGATTGCCTCCGAGACAATGAAGCGGTAACACAACCCATGGTTTTACCACCACATCCGCCAGCTTCTGAGGCCGTTTCCAACCAAGAATCTTTGGAGATCTCGCGGCCTTCCACGGAGAAAATCCCACCGTATCTGCAACACAACGATTGGGAGAAGGAGCTTAACTACAAGCTTTGGGTAACCAAGGGGGCAAGATTTGTGGCAAGCGCACGCTGCCGCCGGCAGGACTACTGGTCCAAACTCTCTCTAAATTTACTTAACAGCTATCTCATCATCCTGGGTCTTCTGCCCTTTTTTCTGAAAGCCACTTCGCAAACCGTATCGTGGGAGATGATCGGAGTTGCGGTTACAGGCATTTCCATTCTCGCCATGGTGTGGGGGATGCATGAAACCGCCGAACAGTTCGAGCTCAAATCTCACAAATTCCATGAGTGCGCTCTCGCCATTGGACGAGTCTACAACAGGCTGAGACAGGCTAAACAGCTCCCCGAAGCCGAAAAGCAAGTTCTCCTCGGTCAAATCACGGAAGAATACGAGGACATCCTTGCTGGACACGACAACCACGAACCTCTCGACTTCGATGTCTTCAAACTTCAGAAGCCAGAATACTTTGGAATGAGCATGCTTGACATATTCTTGGTGAAACTCAAAGCGCTTGTTTTCACCCGGCTACTATATGCAGCGATCGTCCTTGTTCCATTCCTTGCAATAGTTTGGTTATTTGGCACGGAACTAAAAGCCGCGAAGGACCACATCCGACAACGGAATAAGCCACCAACACAGGAGCCAGCAGTGACGTCTACAGCTACCCCGTGACGGGACTACCCACGAGAACCGGACCCAATTCAAGCTAGGGGGCCATTTTTCGGTGTTATCCGATAGAAATTCGGATCGTCCGCGACTATGAATGATGCATCGACCGCTTTGCGCAGCCTCGGCCTATGCCACTGCGCGTTTAAGAAGCTTGAAACTTCGTCCCTTCTTCTGGAAACGTGGATTATGACTAGTGATAATTTGAACTACCATGCGACACGAAATCTCTCAAGCTTCTCACCCCTTTACGATCAAACCGGTCTTCGGATCATATCGAAAATTGCCGATGCTTCCCTCCTTGAGTTTCTCAATCGCTTCCTCAATGGCAGCCAGCGGAACCAGAAACCACTCCTTGGGTTCCACCTGCGAACCGAAACGATCCTTCAATTCCAAGTCCAACCGGGCGCTGCCGAAAAACCGGTGAAGCAAAGCCTCAAGCTTCTTCCGGTTGATGTTGGATAGCTTGAAGGTCGCCACGACCTCCACATCTGCCAGCAAATAAGTCGGATCTTTCTTCGTAGCGGCGATCCGCGCTTTCACATCTCCGCCGGTGACCCCGATTTTGTGAATCACCGACCGATGCTCCGCTACGAACGCATGCTCCGACTTGCTCCGAAGAATATAGATATAACCCGTTTGCTGATCCCCCTCCTCTTCCTCGTCTGAGAAGAGCGGCCCCAAGTCCGGCTCGGTAATACGGCGACTGGCCTTGTCTTTGTTCAAGGCCCGCTGGAGCGAGCGCACGAGCAAATCGCTCTCCGTGCCATTGTCGAAAATCACCCGCAGCCGGCTATCGGGACGCCCATAGTAATTGGTGAACAGTTCTCCTTTCCCCGCAACGAGCACCTTTTGCCCATCGAGGATGAAAATATCGCCCACGTTCACCTCGGCGTTATCCTTGTATTTCAGAGTCTGCCTGATGCCGGAAGCCAGTTCGCGTTGCACCTTCTCGAAAATGGGCTGGAACTCCTCGAAGTCCTTGCAGGGATTCCTTTGCGCGACTTCCTCCGCGGCCTTGATCTCCTCGCGGGATCGCACGTGAACAAGCTCTGTCACATCCGCACCGGAATCGACGCCCAACGCCTCAAGCAATTCCGCATCCGAAGGCTCTTCCCTAACCATACTCGAAGGCGTCTCCTCGACAGCATCGAGAAGCCCATGCGGGTCCATGCCTCTCAAGACCTCGCGGCATTCTCCCGACTTCCGGATCTGATCCAGCCTCACGGCATAGAGCCGTTCGAAAATGTCACGGCTCTCTCCATGCTCCGGCCTCCGGGCATGCTCCTGCACGAAGCGACCGACCTCCTCGAAGCCCGCGATGATCCGTTGATCACGCGCGGAAAGGCCGCCGGTTTTGCGGGCCTCGGTTTCCACACCCAGCGCGCCCAGCAGCTCCAGATCGTCGTCTGTGATCTTCTTAGCCATTCTTTTGATTCATCGCCTCACGTTGCAGGAAGGCCACACCTTCCGCCATCCGCTTCTCCCAAGCGTCGGGTGAAGTGAGTGACGGCAGCCTTCCCTTTTCTTTCTTAAACTCCAGCGCGCGTTTTGCCAACCCCCGCGCTTCTTCGAGCGTCAGATTCCCTCGTCGGCCCGCGATCACCGCGGCCACCTGCTTCAACCTTTCCTCGGTCATGGACTTTGAGAGGATCGAGTAAGCTTCGCCAAACGGGTTGATCCGGTCGATCAGGTCAATGTCCAGTTCCCGGACATCCATCGCGTATTTGCGGATGCCATCGATCAGCGACGTGTTGGGTGTAGGCTCGCTGCTGTCATCGCCGCCGCCAGTCAGCATTTTCTTCGCTTGTTGCACGAGATTCAGTGCCGCGATGGCGTGTTGACGGACCGCTTCCAAATCCTCGTCGTCCAGATTCGGAAACCGCTCCTGCACGATCTTGCCCATACGGACCTGCGTGAGTTCCTCGGGGACCAATTCGTCATCGAACAATCCGCGCTCGATGGTCCGCTTGTCCTGCACGAAGGCGGTGACGAGCTCGTTCAAGTCCTCCTTGCAGATCCGTTCCGCCTCGTGGCTCTTCGGTTCCGCCAGTCCTTT
>CAMARB010000275.1 GCA_945860355.1 Chthoniobacter flavus
GCCATTGCGCGTTTCCTTGGTTCCGCCGGACTTGGAAATCACCACCGTGAGCGTGTGATCCAAACGCGCCTCCAATCCGTCGAGCACCCGCTCCATGCCGGCGGGGTCCGTGTTGTCAAAATAATGGAGCCGCAACGGATCCTTCCCTGCCCCCAGCGCATCCGACACGAACTGGGGCCCCAAGGCCGAGCCCCCGATCCCGATTAAAAGCACGTCCGAGAAATGCCCCGCCTGATGGATTTCGCGCGCAAACGCTTCAATCGCGGCGTTGGTCCGCTCGATTTCTTCCCGCAGTTCTTTGTTTGGCGCCAAGTGCGCCGCCCGCAACCAATAATGCCCCACCATCCGCCCCTCATCGGGGTTGGCGATCGCACCTCCCTCAAGGGCCTGCATCTGAGCGAATGCCTTGGCCGTCAGGGGCGCCATCTTGGCCAAAAAATCGTCCTCAAACCGCATCCGGCTCACATCCAAAGAGAAGCCAAGGGCTTCACTGCGCAGGAAATACTTCTGATACCGAGTCCAAAGGGAGTTCATGATCCGCGATCGAAGCGGCGCAAGGGACGCCTGTCCAGTGTGGACTCGGTTCCCAAGGGTTTTGTCCGAAAAACATTCCAGCAATGGAAGCTGAACGGATTGAACTCGCAGACCCGCCGAGCTCCCCCGTGGCTTTCATCATGCGAATGGACCACCGGGGACGGGGTGAAACCGGGCGTGATCCAAGGGGCCACCGGTCACCTCGGGTTCCGCGGAGAGGGAAACCCGGCGCATACGCACGACGTCTAAGCAACCCTTTTGCACCTGCTCGGATCACACTACAAGCGGGCCACCTATCACACCCACGACCGCGATTTCCGAAGGGAAGGCGTCCTCGGCAAAGTCGTTAAAAGACTTCTCGCGTGGCGATTTGACGCAGGATCGGTGAATATTGGTTTGCAGGGGGGGCCGCCCCTGGGTTTTCTTCGCCCACCCCCTCAGTCCAAAGCGTTAAGTAAACGAAAAAAACAACACATCCGACGATGCCCCCAAATGCCCGCCTCCAAATCTCGATCCTGTTTTTTTTCCAATTCTTTGTTTGGGGCGCGTGGGGGGTGTCCATGGGGACTTGGATGAACGGGCTAGGCTTTAGCGCCACGCAAATTGGCACCGCTTTTGCCGCCACCTCGCTCGCCGCGATGATTTCCCCCTTCATTGTGGGGATGGTTGCCGACCGCTTTTTCCCCGCCCAGCGAGTGCTCGGCGCGCTCCATCTCGCGGGGGGGCTCCTCCTTCTGGCGGCTTCACGCGCCACGACATTCCCCGCGTTTTACCCCCTGCTGCTGGCCCACTCGCTGTGTTACATGCCCACCCTCGCTCTGGCAAACACGGTGGCTTTCTCTCAGATGTCCGACGCGGCGCAGAGCTTCGGCGGGATTCGGGTTTTGGGCACCTTTGGATGGATTGCCGCGGGCCTTCTCGTAGGCAACCTCAACCTTGGCCCGACGGCTCTTCCGTTTGTCTTGGGAGGCGGGGTTTCACTGGCTCTCGGGCTTTATTGCATGCTCGCGCTGCCCGAAGTGCCACCCAAAGCCAAAGGCCAACCCATCGCGATCCGCTCCATTCTGGGTTTGGACGCTCTCAAACTCATGAAAGACCGCTCCTTTGCCGTCTTCGCCGTGGGCTCGTTTCTGGTCTGCATCCCCCTGGCTTTCTACTATTCGGGGACGGAACGTTTTCTCACCCAGATCGGGGTGGAACACGCCCCGGCGAAGATGACTCTTGGACAGATGAGCGAGGTCTTTTTCATGCTGGTTTTCCCGCTGATGTTCAGCCGGCTCGGCGTCAAAAAGATGCTCCTTCTGGGCATGGGCTGCTGGATGGTCCGTTATTTTTGCTTCGCATCGGCGTCCTCCAGCCCGGGCGGATGGCTTTTGATCGCGGGCATTCTCCTTCACGGCCCCTGCTTTGATTTCTTTTTCGTGACCGGCCAGATCTACGTCGATCAACGCGCACCTGAGACGATGCGCTCCGCGGCCCAATGTTTTGTGGCGTTCATCACCTACGGCGCAGGGATGCTGGTGGGCTCCATCACCCAAGGCTACGTGATCGACGCATACACGTTGCCGGACAAGACCGTTCAATGGGCGCCCACCTGGATCATCCCGGCCGTGGGCTCTGGCGTGATCCTTCTGGTGTTCGCCGCGCTCTTCAAAGACCCCAGCAAAAACCAGTCGGAGAATCCCGCAGGCGCGGCCCTTGCCGCCCGGTAACCGACGAAGGTCTTCGCACGGCGGAGCTCACTCGATTTTGCCGCGCACGGCCAAGACTGCCCCCGCCAATTTTCGCATTCCCAATTCGATTCGCGTCTTGATGGTGCCGAGGGGAATCCGCGTGGCGGCGGCGATCTCGCGCTGACTCATCCCCTCAAAGAACGCCAGCATGATGGCTTGGCGCTGGAAAACGGGAAGAGCGTCGATGAGTTTGGTGAGCAGCTCCCGGAGATCGTCTTGGAAGACGTGGCCCTCGAAGCCGCCGCGAGAGGGCGCCGGACACGGGAGTTTACACTCGATCTCAAACCGGTCCGTCGCCCTCCGATAGGCCCGGCGTTGGCGGAGCCGGTCGATAGCGCGGCGCCGGGCCAGAGTCACCAGCCAGCCCAGGGGTTTGCCTTTTTCCGGGGAATAATTTTCGGCGCGCCCCCATACCTGGACGAAAATCTCCTGCAACAAATCCTCGGCCTCGGCGTCATCGTGCACCACCCGCATGACGACGCCTTTGAGAACTGCGGCATAACGTTCGTAGAGCACTTCGAGTGAACCCGGCCGCTGCGCCGCAAGGTCCTCCATAAGGGCTTCATCACACGGTTCAAGAGGAACGGATTCGGACGTCAGACTGGACATAAGGATGGAGCGAATCGGGCGCTCTCCTCCTTCGCGGCCGCTGAAGCACACCCCCCACAGCCATGAGAACGCTCCCGATGCCCCTTGAACATACCGCCCGGCGGCCTGCGGCCAATCGGTCCCGGGACCGAGGGCCGCATAGGGACACCGTTTCCCGCTCGGGAGCGGCCCCCTCCCTCACCCTCCCTCACCCTCCCTCACCCTCCCTCACCCTCCCTCACCCTCC
>CAMARB010000276.1 GCA_945860355.1 Chthoniobacter flavus
CCTCCACGCCACCGGATTCGGAAATCCCCCCCCGCAGTTGACAGTTTAGCAGCAATCATATTATCCCCGTCGCGAGCCAATCATCCGCAACTTTTAACGCTCCACGGCACATCCCCCAGGGGAGGCTCTATGTGGTGGAAATGCGGGGGTATATGCCCGACATGGAGGCCGTGGGCGAAGACCAGCCTGTGGGACGGGTGTCGCGCTTGGAGGACACCAACGGCGACGGAGTGATGGACAAAGCGACGGTGTTTGCCGACGGATTACTCATGCCACGCGCCGTGATGGCCCTGGGGGACGGGGCACTCATCGGGGCGCCGCCCACGCTCACCTGGTATCACGACAGCGACGGGGACGGTGTGGCGGACAAAAGCGAGGTGGTGGCGTCGGACTTTGGAAAAGTGGGCGGCCAACCTGAGCACATGATCAACAGCCCCACATGGATGCTCGACAACTGGATCACTTTTGCGGGCGCCAACGTGCGGTATCGGTTTCAACGGGGCAAATGGCTGGCCGGAGCCACCGTTTCGGGCGGTCAATGGGGGCTCACCCAGGACGACTGGGGGCGGCCGTTTTTTAACTACAACAGCGCTTTGCTCCACAGCCACGTCGTGCCGACGGGTTTCTACGCCCGCAACCCCAACCTCGCCGTGCGGACCGGCGTGAATTGGAGGGTGATGAGCGACGGAGCAACCTGGCCATCCCACCCGACACCAGGCGTCAACCGCGGATACAATGGCACCACGTTGCGAGAGGATGGCACCCTTGCCTCGGTGACCGCCACCTGCGGGCCCTCGATCTATCGGGGCGATCTTTTTCCCAAGGAGTTCCGCGGAGACGCGTTTGTTCCAGAGCCGGCGGGGAACCTGATCAAACGCCTCAAGCTGAGCGATGCGGCGGGCATCGTCCGGGCGAAGAACGCGTACGAACAAACCGAGTTTCTCACATCCACCGATGAACGGTTCCGGCCGGTGAACACTTACACTGGGCCGGATGGGGCGCTGTATGTGGTGGATATGGGCCGCGGCGTCATCCAGCACAAAGCGTTTTTGACCTACTATTTGGCTGCAAACATCCAGGCCCGGAATCTGGAACAGCCCATTTCAGTGGGGCGGATTTACCGGATTGTTCCCGAGCGCGCCCAGCCGCGACCGGTGCGTTTGCCGGCGCAAAGCGGCGCCTTGGTGGCCATGCTGGAGCATCCCAACGGCTGGGTGCGCGACACTGCCCAGCGTCTGTTGGTGGAGCGTGACGACGCCGCTGTGGCGCCCGCTCTCATCGCCCTTGCCGCCAAAGGCAAGACGGCTCAGGCCAGAGTGCACGCGTTATGGACCCTGGAAGGGCTCGGCGTATTAACGCCGGACGTGCTCGGCTCTTGTTTGAAAGACGGCAACCCCAAGGTGCGCCAACAGGCAGTACGTCTCGCGGACCGCACGATGACCGGGGAGCTTCTCAAGCTGGTGAACGACCCCAGCCCGGAAGTGCGAGTGGAGTTGGCTTTCCATCTCGGCTCCCAGCCCGGGGACGCGGCCCAGGAGGGGTTGGTTGCGTTGCTCGGGAAAGGGGGGAGTCCCTTGCTCGCAGAGGCCGTCGCCAGCGGTTTGCGGGGGCGCGAACTCGAATTCCTGGAGGTGTTGCTCAAACAGCCAGCCCGGGCGGAGGGCTCCCTCATCCAATCCGAAATCTTGCCGGTCTTGGCTGGCTGCGTGCTCGCCGAGCGGCGCTCGTCCCGGATCACTCGGTTGCTGGATTTGGCGGCGGAACTCCCTGCCGACGGCCCGCGTCAAGTTGCTCTGTTGAAGGGATGCGCTGGCAAACCCCTCGCCAAGGGCGCGTCGCCCAAGCTCATTTACATGGATGCCGCCCCGGCTGCCTTGACCGCGCTCCAGGAGAATCAAGGAGAGAAGACCCTGAAGCTGCTGGCCGCATTGGACCAACAGTTGGCGTGGCCTGAAAAGCGGGGGGTGGCGCCGCGGCCGCCTCTGGCCGCATTGAACGCGGACCAACAGGCGCTCTTTGAGAAAGGCCGCGGCATCTACCAGACGCTCTGTGTGGGTTGTCACCAGCCGGGGGGAACCGGCTTGGAGGGCTTGGCCCCGCCGCTCTTGGATTCCGAGTGGGTTCTGGGTCCGGTGGATCGCCCGGCCCGAATCCTTTTGCACGGACTGAGTGGCCCGGTCCGCGTGGGGGGCGTCGTGTGGAGGCTGGAAATGCCCGCGCTGGGGCAGCTCAGCGACGAGGAGATCGCCGGTGTGCTCACCTATCTGAGGAGGGAATGGGAACATCGTGCTTCCCCGGTTTCACCCAAGGACGTGGCCCGAGTCCGATCCGGCTCGAGTTCGCGCAACAGGCCTTGGACTGAGGAGGAACTGCTCAAGCCGCAGGCGGTCCCGGTGTCCAAGAATTCGGGGAACTAACGGGTGCCTGGGGCTCTCCGTCTCGGTGTCGGAGAGCCCACGCACCGGCAATCTCTCGAGCAAGGCGTTGCGTCAGGCAACGCGTTCGGCCCCGAAGATCTTCAAAAAACCCACTTCGAGGGCGAGTTGTTCCTGCACGTTGCGGCTGAGGTTTTCCCGGAGCTCCTGGAGAGCCTCGAACCTGCGCAGCAGAACCGGGGTAGTGAGCTGGCTGGCTAGGGATTGTGTCGCCTGCGCGTAGTCGGCTTGGTGCAAGGACTCCGGATCGGCAGACACATGGGCGCGGAGGACGTCTGCCCACCACTGTTCGAGGGTGGCCAGGAGTCGGGAACGCTCGGCGATATACCGGCTCTCGGTGAGCGCCTTGAAATAATCCTCGCGCTCTTCCAGTCCGTCTTTGTTGCCTGCCTGCTTGTAAACGGTTTCCTCCTTTTTCAGCAGCGCCTCGTTCTCCTCCTGGATGCCTTCCTTGGCGGATGCCAACAGGTCTTGGAAGCGTCGGAGCAGTAGAAACACGTCGGGCAGTTCGGTGCGCGCGAGCCGCGCGAACTCGGCCAAGGCGTCTAAAAGCTGGGACTCGTGCGGGGTGAGCGGCGGGCGCGCCACGGACAGCAGCGGCACCTCGATGCACCGCGAAAGGATGGTCTCCAGGAGTTG